>NZ_JBNAFX010000023.1:0-73077 GCF_049800895.1 Leisingera sp. S232
CCCTTCGATTGGTGTTCTCGACCGTGCCTTTTTGCCACGGGCTGGAAGGATCGCAGAACCATGTCTGCGTCCCGATTTCGGCCTGCAAATGTGGCCAGCTGACGAACTCGGTACCGCGATCAAAGGTGATTGATTTGCGGGCCAGATGAGGCAGGTCGCGTACGGCTTTCATAATTTTCCCCATCACCGGCTTGGTGCGCTTGTTCGGGTTCTTCAGCAGCACGGTGAAGCGGCTGACACGTTCGACCAGCGAGGTGACATTGGTTTGCCCAAGTTTCTGTTTGAACAGCATCAAATCTCCCTCCCAGTGCCCAAACTGGCGACGGTGAGCGACATCATCTGGCCGGAATAGAATGCTGACATCACGGTCGAACTTGGGCTTCTGGCGCTTCCTGGCACGGCGTGGCCTGCGGGATTTCCGATGTTCGGGCAAGTACCACCAGAGCTCTTGGTCCATGCCTTCCTTAGAATAGATGTAGCGGTAGATCGTCTCCTGGCAGACGCGTAGCGTAGCACCTTCATAGATCATCCGGTTGCCGATCTGCTCGGGCGTCCATCCTTGCTTGATCCGTTCGATGACGCGCTTGCACAGATCGGGATGTCTGATCAGCTTGCGTTGCGTGGAACGGCGTTGCTGCGTGCGCTGGTGTGCTGCCATGCCGAAGTATCCCGCGTACTTCTTGGGAAAGGCATCATCGGCCCAGAAGTTGCGTTTGATCTCTCGGAATATCGTCGACTTGTGACGCTTCAAAACGCGCGCCATCTCAGCGACAGGGACCTTTGCAAGCCACCAGTCTTCGATCCTGCGCCGTTCTTGTAAGCTCAGTTGCGTATATACCGTTCCCATGCAATATTCCTCCTATTAGATAACTCATTGTTTTCTAATAGGAGTCGCACTTCAAAATAGCGCGCACCGCTTCGTCGCGTAAAGGTGACCGCGCTTCGTGCCCCTTGAGAGCGGCATTGCTGCACGGTGGCTTTGCAATTGCGCAGGTTGCTTCAGCCTCCTCTGACCGCTATTAAATTAACAACTGTTCAATTCACTGGATCGGCGGGAGGAACGGCATATGGATTTTGCACTGTCAGAGGAACAGCAGGCCATTTTCGACATGGCGCATGCATTCGGCCAGGACAATATCGCGCCACAGTCCCGCGATTGGGAAAAGGCTGGCACTATCCCCAAAACACTCTGGCCGCAGCTGGCAGACCTGGGTTTCGGGGGCCTTTATGTCTCCGAGGAATATGGCGGCTCCGGCCTGTCGCGGCTGGATGCCACCCTCGTTTTTGAAGCTCTGGCGATGGCCGACCCTGCTGTCGGCTCCTTTCTGTCGATCCACAACATGTGCGGCGGCATGATCGACAAGTTCGGTTCCGAGGAGACCAAGCAGAAATGGCTGCCCAGCCTGTGCACCATGGAGAAGATCTTCTCCTACTGCCTGACCGAACCCGGCTCTGGCTCCGACGCCGCTGCCCTCAAAACCCGTGCCGAGCGTAGCGATGCCGGCTATGTGCTGAACGGCACCAAGGCGTTCATCTCCGGCGGCTCCTACTCTGACGCTTATGTTGTCATGTGCCGCACCGGTGCGGACGGCCCCAAAGGTATCTCCACCGTGGTGGTCGAGGACGGCACCCCCGGCCTGTCGTTTGGCGCGCTGGAGGACAAGATGGGCTGGAAGGCGCAGCCCACCTCGCAGGTGCAGTTCGATGATTGCACGATACCGGCAGGCAACCTGATCGGCGAAGAAGGCAAAGGGTTCTCTTATGCGATGGCGGGCCTCGACGGCGGTCGGCTGAACATCTCGGCCGGTGCATTGGGCGGCGCGCAGTCAGCGCTGGATCAAACCGTGCAATACATGTCCGAACGCAAGGCCTTCGGCAAATCGATCAACCAGTTCCAGGCGCTGCAATTCCGACTGGCGGAATATGAAACCCGCCTGCAGGCCGCCCGCACCTTCCTGCGCCAGGCTGCGTGGAAACTGGACACAGGCGCCCATGACGCCACCAAATTCTGCGCCATGGCCAAGCTGATGGTCACCGACACCGCCTTTGACGTCGCCAATGGCTGCCTGCAGCTGCATGGCGGCTACGGCTACCTGGCCGACTACGGCATCGAGAAGATCGTGCGTGACCTCCGGGTGCATCAGATTCTGGAAGGCACCAACGAGATCATGCGCCTGATCATCGCGCGTCAGTTGATTGCAGACTGATCCGCCCTGCCCCAGACTGCGCGGCAGAAACCCTAGATGGAACACGCCAAATGAGTGACATCCACATCCGAAAATCAGGCCAGGCCGGGCGCATCACCTTCACTCGCCCCAAGGCGCTGAATGCGATGAGCTATGACATGTGCCTGGCCATCGACGCGGCCATGCGTGCATGGGCAACGGATGGCACTGTCAAGCTGGTGGTGATCGACGCCGAGGGCGACAAGGCGTTCTGTGCAGGCGGCGACATTGCAGAACTATATGACACGGGCACCAAGGGCGACTATTCCTATGGCCGCACCTTCTGGCGCGATGAATACCGGCTGAACGCGCTGATTTTTGAATACAAGAAACCTGTGATCAGCTTCATGCAGGGCTTCACCATGGGCGGCGGCGTGGGCATCGGCTGCCATGGCACCCATAGGGTGGTCGGCGAAAGCAGTCAGATTGCCATGCCGGAGGTCGGCATAGGCCTGGTGCCCGATGTGGGCGGCTCGCTGATGCTGGCGCTGGCGCCGGACCATCTGGGCGAATATCTCGGCATGACAGCCGCGCGGATGGGGGCTGATGATGCGATCCTGGCAGGCTTTGCCGATTACTTCATCCCGCAGGACGGCTGGCCCGCCCTGATCGCCGCGCTGGAGGAAACCGGTCAGGCCAGACTGGCAGAAGAAGCCGCACAGGCCGCACCGGCGGGCAATCTGCGCACTGTGCGCAAGGACATTGCGAAGTATTTTGGCAAGGACCGGCTGGAAGATATTGTTGCGGGGCTCAAGGCCGAGGACAGCACGTTCACCATCAAGACGCTGAAGTCCCTGAACCGCAATTCTCCGCTGTCGATGGCCTGCACGCTGGAAATGCTGCGCCGGCTGCGTGCAGACGGCCCTGCTGTCCGCCGTGCGCTTGATCTGGAATACCGCTATACTTTCCGTGCCATGGCACAAAGCGATTTCCTGGAAGGCATCCGGGCCCAGATCATAGACAAGGACCGCAATCCGCAGTGGCAATATGCTGGCCAGGCTGTGCCTGCACAGGCGGTTGAGGACATGCTGGCGCCGCTGGGCGCCGATGCGCTGACATTCGAGGAGGTACTCAGATGAAGATCGGATTTATCGGACTGGGCAACATGGGCGCGCCGATGGCCGCGAACCTGGCCAAGGCCGGCCACCAGGTCACCGGATTCGACATGGCCGATGTCAGCGTCGAAGGCGTCACCATGGCGGCCTCTGGTCCGGCAGCCGCCGCAGGCGCAGATGCTGTCATCACCATGCTGCCCAACGGCGCCATTCTGCGCCTTGTTGCAGCAGAGGTTATCCCGGCAATGGCTGCTGGCGCTGCTCTCATCGATTGTTCGACTGTCGACGTGGAGTCCGCCCGCGCTGTTGCCGAACAGGCCCAGGCTGCTGGGCTTCTCACCGTTGACGCCCCCGTCTCCGGCGGCATCGGCGGCGCCGCGGGTGGTACGTTGACTTTCATGGCTGGCGGGTCATCCGAAGCCTTTGCAGCAGCAGAGCCGCTGTTCGACATCATGGGCCAGAAGGCCGTGCATTGCGGCGAAGACGGCGCCGGTCAGGCCGCCAAAATCTGCAACAACATGATTCTAGGCGTCACCATGATCGCCACTTGCGAAGCCTTTGCTCTGGCAGACAAACTGGGTCTGGACCGGCAGAAAATGTTCGATGTGGTCTCCACATCCTCCGGCTATAGCTGGACAATGAACGCCTATTGCCCCGCCCCTGGTGTTGGCCCGCAGTCGCCCGCCGACAATGGCTACCAGCCGGGGTTTGCGGCGGAACTGATGCTCAAGGATCTGGGCCTCAGCCAGCAGGCCGCGGTCAGCGCCGATGCAGACACCCCGATGGGTGAACTGGCTATGGCGCTTTACAAGTCGTTTGTGGATGAAGAGGACGGCAAAGGCCTGGATTTCTCGGCCATGCTGCCGCGTTTTGAAAGGCGTGGCCGCCAGGATTAAGACAGCGGGCCGCCTGCGCGGCCTTCTGCTAGACCGACAACACTTTGGACTGTCCCCTTAGATCGGTCTGGGAGCTGAAATAGGTAAAATTGCCCTGCCTTTCGAAGGTTCTCTGAAAATTTTAATAAACTCCCGGTTGTCGGCGCCACCCTGCCGCAGTTCTGCCACATTTGTTGACCATTCAGAAACAGATTGTTAACCTTTCTTGCCGGGAAGAGATTGCACCGATGGCAATAGCAACTGAACTGAACATCGACTCCTCTGCGTCTGCCATTCAAATGGCTGATGAGATTTTTGGCGACGGCGTCACGGTCACAAGCGCCAGTTACAGCGGCGATACACTGTCTTCTGGCATCTACACCGGTGCCGACACAACCACACCTGGTGTGGCACCTGCTGATTCCGGTGTCATCCTGTCCACCGGTCACGTGCAGGACTTCACCAACAGTGACGGCAGCACCAACACCAATCAGAATACAAACACCTCCACCAATACCGGCGGCATCAACAACGATTCAGATTTCAACACGCTGGCCGGCGCCAGCACCTTGGATGCGTCCTTTCTGGAAGTCGAGTTCATCCCGGACGGCGATACGCTGACCATCGACTTTGTACTGTCCTCAGAGGAATACCCGGAATTCGCCAACTCCCAGTACAACGACGTCATCGGTGTCTGGGTGAACGGGGTCGAGGCCCAGGTGACAATCGGCGACGGCACCGCCTCGATCGGCAATATCAACGACGGCACCGAAAACGTCTATGTCGACAATACCGGCGACCAATACAACACCGAGATGGACGGGTTCACCATCACCCTGACCTTCATCGCGCCAGTAAATACAGGTGTGGCCAACACTCTGAAAATCGGTGTCGCTGATACGGCAGACAGTTCTTATGACACAAACCTGCTGATTGCCGGCGGGTCGGTTCAGACCGCAATCGTCGCTCAGGACGATCAGGAAGACATCGCCATCAACAAGACCCGGGTGATCGATGTTCTGGACAATGACACCACCGCTTCCGGCACCCTGTCCATCACCCATATCAACGATCAGGCAGTCAACGTCGGCGATACCGTTACCCTGGCCACAGGCCAGGAAATCACCCTGAACGCTGATGGAACCCTTTCGGTAGATACCGACAGTGACCTGGAAACTGTCTATTTCAACTACACGGTGGACAACGGCGAGGGCAACTCCGACACCGGCCTGGTCGAGATCAACCAGACCGTACCTTGTTTCCTGCGCGGCACGCTGATCCGCACCCCAGATGGAGATGTCCCGATCGAAGACCTGCGCCCCGGCATGCAGGTGATGACATTGGACAACGGCCCCCAGGTCCTGCAATGGACCGGCAGCCGCCGCACAGTTTGCACCGCTGAAACCGCCCCGATCCGCTTTGCCGCGGGCAGCTGCGGCAACACCCGCGACCTCTATGTCTCCCCTCAGCACAGAATGGTTGTGGCGGCACCGCTGGCACAGCTCTTGTTCGGTGAACAGGAAGTGCTGGTCAAAGCCAAAGACCTGGTCAACGATAAATCCGTACGCCCGGCGCTGGACCTCAAGGAGGTGGAGTATTTTCATCTGCTTTTCGGCAGCCATCAGATTCTCTGGGCCAACGGCGCCCTCAGCGAAAGCTACCAGCCCGGCCCGGAAACGGCTTGCGGTTTTGACGCAGGCACGCAGGCGGAGATCTGCGAATTGTTTCCAGACCTCTGCGCGGAAACCGGCCGCGGCTACGGGAATGCCGCCCGCCCGTCTTTGCGCAGTTACGAAGCGCGGGTTCTCGCCGCCGCATAAGCAGCAAATGGCGGCGTATCGCCGCCCGTTTCCCGGCCACTTGGCTTCCCTGCCCAGCTCTTTAAGAGAAGCTGTCAGCGAAGAAAGGGCCGCTGTAAATGTTACGCCGTCATTTTGGTTCAATCACTGCTCTTGCCACCGTCACTGCGTTGGCAATTCCACTGGCGGCAGGCAGCAGCGGCGGCGCGGGAAAATCCGCTCTGGAATGCCCGCACGGACTGGCAAGGAAAGCCTCTTTTTGCACGCCGGCACAGGAAGCCAAAAGGTTCTATCGCCGCGGCGATCACATCCTGTACGACTACATCTGGATTGGCGCACCGGGGCAATGGGCGCCTGATCCTTACGGTACCTATGTTCAGGCCGGCGGCTATATCTATCAGGTGAACCGGGAAACCCACAAGGTTCTGCGCCTGATCGGGACTGCAGGCGATCTGCCAAGGTAACGACGCCTCCGTTTGCCATCAGCCCGGGGCCATGGCGTCCATCGCTGCACGCGTCCCGCTGTCTGCCGGAAACAGCATTTCGATCCGCAGCTCCGACATCGCCAGATCCCCGGTGCCGCCGAACTGGGTGATGGTAGAAAAGAACGCCAGCACCTGCCCGCCCATCCGGTAACGGGCCGGGATCACCGCCGGCAGCACCGCATCCTGCGGCCCGCCACTGGCAGCAATGTTTTCCTGCAACCGTGCCACAGCCTGCTCCAGAACCGGATCCGAACCGAAATGTGCCAGCTCGGTCCTAAGCCGCGCCAGGCTCAGCCGCTCCACCTCCTCCAGATTTTCCAGCGCAGCCCGCAGCGCCGCATTGTCCAGAAGCGCTTCGATCAGGCTGCTCCCCTTGGCGATACCGGCACTGCTCAGCATCAGACCCATCGGCGGATTTAGGTCCAGCAGCCGCCAGTGCCGGTCAATGATCATGGCCGGAAATGGCGCATGTGCCGCCATCATCCTTTCTGCTGCCTGCCGCAACGGCGCCAGCTCTGCATCCTCCAGGGCCCGGCGCGCATAGGCGGGTGCCAGCCCTGCCGCCGTCAGCAGCTGGTTCTGCGCCCCGCCCGGCAGCTGCAGCTCTTCGCTCAGGCGCAGCACCATGCCTCTGCTGGGGCGCGCGCGGCCGCTTTCCAGAAACGACACATGCCGCGCTGAAACACCGGCCTGCAGCGCCAGCCCCATCTGGCTCATCCGCCGCAGCCCGCGCCATTTCTTCAAAACCAACCCAAAGCTTTCAGCCATCCGCCGCCTCCGTTTTCCGCAGCCTAAGAAACTGCTGCCAGAGTTTCACTTACCTCTGAGGTAATTGTTTTCCGTCCCGCCGTCGCCGCATCCTGCGTCAGAAACCGCACAGGAGCCCCCTTTGACCCATTCTTCTAGAATCCGCATGCTCAAGCTCGTCTCGCTTTGTTCTGCTGCCTTCGGCCTTGCCATGGTGCTGGCCCTGGCCACCCCGCTGGGCGCCGCTCTCAACCTGTTCATCGACCTAGCCTTCCTGCCAGTGGATGGCGCCCAGGCTCTCACTCCCGGTTCAGCCGCGTTGATGACTGCCATCAGTGGCGGGCTGATGTGCGGCTTCTGCGTGCTGATCTATCTGATCACACAGCATATCTATGCAAAGGACCCAGCACTTGGTCGCCGCCTGCTGATCCCGGCCCTCATGGCCTGGTATCTTCCGGACAGCCTCGGCTCCTTCGCCGCCGGTGCGTGGTTCAACGTGGCAATGAACACAGGTCTTCTGGCGCTGTTTCTGATCCCGCTGCTGCAGACCCGCGCTGCAGCCGCACAGACCGGATGACATGCAAAACCGCTGCCCCCATTCACCTTTGCAAAATACTCCAGGGTGAATTGGCCACAGGCCAAGAGGGGCAGCGCCCCTTACTCTGAACAGTTTTTCACGCCACAGACGAAGAAGTGTCTGGACTAAAGGCTTAAGGTCCAATGGAAACGGGGAGCTCCGAAAGAGATCCATCCCAGAACCTGGCGCAATTGGACAGGATCTGGGCAAACTCTCGATGTGTCTCAATTGTCGAAGGCAACGTCCGCCACTCAACAATTCTGGCGTCTATCAGCCGATCCCCAAGTTCCTTTCCCATCATAGAGTAGGACCAAGACCGCAGCCTTTCCGCCAATTTCCGCCACTCATCCATTTTCCGCTGTTCTGGGGTCGTCAGTTCAGTTTCCAAAACTGAAAATAATGCGCTGCACTCACAGTATTCTACCGCCCAGCCAAAGCATTTTGGCGCACGCTCAGCATTTGCAAATGGAGCTTGCAGCATACAAATCAGTCCTGCCGCAAGCGCCATGAATTTCATTCCGCCGCCACCTTCCGCGCCGCCAGAATATCCTTCAGATAGCGACCCGTATGGCTGCGCGGCTCCTCTGCCACCGCCTCCGGCGTACCTGCCGCCACAATCTCGCCGCCGCCATCACCGCCTTCGGGGCCTATGTCGATGATCCAGTCCGCCGTTTTTACCACGTCGAGATTATGTTCGATCACCACCACCGAATTGCCCTGCTTCACCAGCTCATGCAGCACTTCCAGCAGTTTCTTCACGTCCTCGAAATGCAGGCCGGTCGTCGGTTCGTCCAGAATATACAGCGTCCGCCCGGTCGAGCGTTTCGCCAGTTCCTTGGACAGTTTCACCCGCTGCGCTTCGCCGCCTGACAGCGTGGTGGCCTGCTGGCCCACCTTGATATAGCCCAGCCCCACCCGCATCAGCGCGTCCATCTTGTCGCGGATCGACGGCACCGCCTGAAAGAAAACCTGCGCATCTTCCACCGTCATATCAAGCACATCGGCAATGCTCTTGCCCTTGAACTTGATCTCCAGCGTCTCCCGGTTGTAACGCGCGCCCTTGCAGGTCTCGCAGGTCACATAGACGTCGGGCAGGAAATGCATCTCGATCTTGATGACCCCGTCACCCTGACAGGCTTCGCAACGCCCGCCCTTGACGTTGAAAGAAAACCGCCCCGGTTTGTAGCCACGCGTTTTGGCCTCAGGCAGGCCGGCAAACCAGTCGCGGATCGGGGTAAAGGCCCCGGTATAAGTGGCCGGGTTAGACCGCGGCGTGCGCCCGATCGGGCGCTGGTCGATGTCGATCACCTTGTCCAGATGCTCCAGCCCTTTGATGCTCTCGCAGGGCGCCGGCGTCTGGCGCGCCCCATTGAGCCGCATAGAGGCCGTCTTGAACAGCGTTTCGATGGTCAGCGTCGACTTGCCACCGCCCGACACGCCAGTCACACAGACGAACTTGCCCAGCGGAAATTCCGCCGTCACCTCTTTCAGGTTGTTGCCGGTGGCCTTGACCACTTTGATCTTCTTCTTGTTGCCCTTGCGCCGCTTGGACGGCACCGCAATTTCACGGGTGCCAGACAAATACTGGCCAGTGATTGAGCCGGTATCCGCAGCAACCGCACCCGGCGTGCCATGGCTGACAACTTCGCCGCCATGCACCCCGGCGCCGGGGCCGATGTCGAACACATAATCCGCCTGCCGGATCATGTCCTCGTCATGCTCCACCACAATCACCGTGTTGCCCTGATCGCGCAGGTTCTTCAAGGTGCCGATCAGCCGGTCGTTGTCGCGCTGGTGCAACCCGATAGAGGGTTCGTCCAGAACATAAAGAACCCCGGTCAGGCCGGAACCGATCTGCGACGCCAGCCGGATCCGCTGGCTCTCGCCGCCGGACAGGGTGCCGGAATTGCGGCTAAGCGACAGATACTCCAGCCCGACATTGTTCAGAAAACCCAGCCGTTCGCGGATCTCCTTGACGATGGCGCGGGCGATTTCCTGTTTTTGCTGGGTCAGATGGTTTGGCACGTCTTCGATCCAGGCCAGCGCCTCGCGGATCGATAGCTGCACTACCTGACCGGCATGGACACCGGCAATCTTTACCGCCAGCGCCTCTTCGCGCAGACGGTAGCCCTCGCAATGGTGGCAATGGCGGTTGTTCTGATAGCGTTCGAATTCTTCACGGATCCAGTTGGAATCGGTCTCACGGTACCGCCGCTCCATATTCGGAATGACGCCCTCGAAGGTGCGTTCCACCTGATAGACCCGCCCGCCCTCGTCATAGCGAAAGGGGATCTCCTCCTCGCCGGAACCATACAGAAACACCTTCTGCACCTTCTCCGGCAGGTCCTTCCAGACGGTGTTCTTGTCAAACGCGTAATGTTTGGCGATGGCCTCGATGGTCTGCAGAAAATACGGCGACTTGCCCTTGCGCCAGGGCGCCAGCGCACCGTCATAGACCTTCAGGCTTTGGTCCGGCACCACCAGCCGTTCGTCAAAGAACAGCTCAACCCCCAGCCCGTCACATTCCGGGCAGGCCCCAAATGGCGCGTTGAAGGAAAACAACCGCGGTTCGATTTCAGGGATGGTGAAACCGCTGACCGGGCAGGCAAAATTTTCGCTGAAGGTGATCCGTTCCGGATCACCCTCGCGCGGGGCGGTTTCCAGAATGGCGATGCCATCCGCCAGATCCAGCGCGGTGCGCAGGCTGTCTGCCAGCCGGGTCTCCATCCCTTCGCGCACCACCAGCCGGTCCACCACCACGTCAATGTCATGGCGGAACTTCTTGTCCAGCGTGGGCGGCTCGTCGAGTTCATGAAACTCCCCGTCCACCTTCACCCGCTGGAAACCCTGCTTACGCAGTTCCAGGAATTCCTTTTTATATTCGCCCTTGCGGTCGCGAACGATCGGCGCCAGCAGATAACCGCGGGTGCCCTCCTCCATCTCCATGATCCGGTCGACCATGTCCTGCACCTGCTGTGCCTCAATCGGCTTGCCGGTGGCCGGGGAATACGGCGTGCCGGCGCGGGCAAACAGCAGACGCAGATAGTCATAGATTTCGGTCACCGTGCCAACAGTAGAGCGCGGGTTCTTCGACGTCGTCTTCTGCTCAATCGAAATCGCGGGTGACAGGCCGCTGATGTGGTCCACATCCGGCTTTTCCATCATGTCCAGGAACTGGCGCGCATAGGCCGACAGGCTTTCGACATAGCGGCGCTGGCCCTCGGCATAGATGGTGTCAAACGCCAGCGAGGATTTGCCCGAACCCGAAAGACCGGTGATCACCACCAGCTCGTCGCGCGGAATATCCACGTCGATGCTTTTCAGATTGTGCTCGCGCGCACCGCGCACTTCGATGGATTTCAGCTCAGCCATAATGCCCCCGTGCCCGCGTCGCCGAACCCTTGGCGGACGCCCGCCCTACAGATAGGGAATGCTGTGGAAAACGCCAAGCCCCAAAAGAGAACATTGCACGAACAGGTGGAACTTTACTGACAGCAGCTGTCAGCAGCAGAAAAGCTGCCCCTAACCTGCTTCCTGCAGCGGTGCCGTCTGGCTGGATGCAGCCCTACAGCGCCGCGACCTGCCTCCGCCTTGCTGCCAAGGTCTGGTGCACCAGAATACCGCCAACAAACAGCCCGCAGACCACCAGCATCATGCCGCCATATCCGGCAATGCCCAGGGCTGCCAGCAACAGCGGCGTGCCGATCACATTGCCTGCATTGCCCGCCTGCGACATGGCGCCGTTGGCCTCTGCCTGATCGGCCGCGGTGCTGTTCAGCTGCGGAACACAGGCAAAGCTGCCGCTCTGCACCAGGCCAAAGGCGGCGGCCAGCGCGAAACAGGCCAGCCAGTCGCCCGGCACCGCCCAGAGCCACAGACCGGCCGCAGTACACAGACCGTAACCCGCCTGCGCCAGCTGGACAGCCGGCATGACCCGCAGCAGGGCAACGCCGACTGTCATCGACGCGGCGATGGAGATCAGCGGAAATGCCCCCATCACAATGGCCCGCTGGCTCTCGGGCAGATGCGGCGGCAGCACCGTCAGCAGCGCCACAAAACAGGAGGTGTAAAACAGCCAGCCCGCAGCCGGTGCCAGTTTGAACGGAGAGCGGTAGATGCTCAGATGCAGAGCCGGCAGTTCCGCCAGCGGCGGCAAAGGCTGGCGTTCCGGCACCGGCAGGTTTCGCATGGCCCAGGCCAGCAGCAGCGCCAGCGCCGCCATAAGCATCGCATGGGCCGCGAACAATGCCAGCAGCCCCTGTGCTGCCACCAGCGGCAGCCCCAGCCAATTCAGCAGCGCAAAAGACACACCAAAGAACGTGCTCCACGCTGTCAAGGCCGTGCCCCGCTGCCGCTCATTGGCCAGCAAAGCCATCAGCGTCGGCCCGGCAACGACGATGCCCAGATGCGACAGCCCCTCGATCAGCCGGGTCACCAGAAACAGCCCATAAGGCAGATGCAGGACCTGAAGCGCCGACATCGCCGCACCGCTCCACAAGGCCCAGACCAGCGACCGCCGGTAGCCAAATGATGAAACAAAAAGACCGGCGACCACGCCCAGCAGGATACCCAGAACCCCGGTCATCGACACGCTGAGGCTCAGCGCCGGACCGGCCTCGGGATAGAGCGTGGCAAGCTGATCAAAAACAACCGACACCTTGCCGTATTGCGCGGCGGCCCCCAGTCCGGCAGCCCAGACAGCCAATACTGCGCCCCAGCGGGTGGTTGCGGTCTCCGGCATGGCGTCTGCCCTTTTACTTGTGCACCGCCAATGGTTATCCCGCTGCGGTTCAGGAAGCCAGTGCAGACGCGCGACAAAAAAGCGGCCCCGCAAAGGCCGCTTCTGAAAGATTGCTCTGCAGGCAACTGCTTACATGTGGATCACACGCCCATAGGCATCCAGCACGCTTTCGTGCATCATCTCGCTCAGCGTCGGGTGCGGGAAGACAGTGTTCATCAGGTCTTCCTCGGTGGTTTCCAGCTGACGGCCCACCACATAGCCCTGAATCATCTCTGTCACCTCGGCACCAACCATATGGGCGCCCAGCAGCTCGCCGGTCTTGGCGTCAAAGATGGTCTTTACCATGCCCTCAGCCTCGCCCAGGGCAATTGCCTTGCCGTTGCCGATAAAGGGGAAGCGGCCGACCTTGATGTCATAGCCCAGCTCCTTGGCTTTGGCCTCGGTATAGCCAACACTGGCCACCTGCGGATGGCAGTAGGTACAGCCTGCAATGCTCTCGGGCTTTACGGCGTGGGCATGTTTGCCCGCGATCAGTTCGGCCACCATGACGCCTTCATGCGACGCCTTATGCGCCAGCCAGGGGGCGCCGGCGATATCGCCGATGGCATACAGCCCGTCGACGCCGGTGCGGCAATAGTCATCGGTCACAACATGGGTACGGTCGATCTTGACGCCAAGCGCCTCCAGCCCCAGCCCTTCGACATTGCCGACGATCCCCACAGCAGAGATCACGGTGTCGAACTCCTGTGTCTCAACCTTGCCGCCGACCTCGATATGGGCCGTTACCTTGCCCCCGGATTTCGAAGGCGCGCGGTCCAGCTGCTTGACCATGGCTTTCTCCATGATCTTCATGCCCTGCTTCACAAAGGCCTTCTTGGCAAAGGCCGAGATTTCCGCGTCTTCCACCGGCAGCACCCGGTCCATCACTTCGACAACAGTCGTGTCGGCGCCAAGCGTATTGTAGAAGCTGGCAAATTCGATGCCGATGGCGCCAGAGCCGATCACCAGAAGTTTCTTCGGCATCCGCACCGGATCCAGCGCGTGTTTGTAGGTCCAGACCAGATCGCCGTCCGCTTCCAGCCCCGGCAGCTCGCGGGCGCGGGCGCCGGTGGCCAGAACGATGTTCTTGGCGGTCAGCTCCTGGGTTCCCTTGTCCGTTTTGACCGAAACCTTGCCCTTGGCCGGAAGGGTGGCCGCCCCCATGACAACGTCGATCTTGTTCTTCTTCATCAGATGACCGATGCCGGAGGACAGCTGTTTTGCCACCCCGCGCGAGCGTTTCACCACCGCATCCAGATCATAGCCGATGTTGTCCGCCTTCAGACCAAAATCCTTGGCGCGTTCCATCAGATGAAACACTTCTGACGAGCGCAGCAGCGCTTTGGTCGGAATGCAGCCCCAGTTCAGACAGATGCCGCCCAGATGCTCACGCTCGACCACGCAGGTCTTCAGCCCCAGCTGAGCAGCACGGATGGCCGCCACATATCCCCCCGGCCCGGCGCCGATTACGATCACGTCATAAGATTGTGCGGCCATGGTGCTCCCTCGCCCTAGAACAGGTTCCATAAAACTAGTTTACCGTTAAACTAAATCATTCTGCACTGCAATCATCCTCTGCTGCGGCATAGCGGTCACGTATTTGCGGTATGTTTTCGCTTGGCAGCGCGCGCAGCTCCGGGCCAGCATAGGCCGGATTATTACGTCAATCCACCAACCAGGATAGAGCCCTAATGACAAAAACTGTTATTGATCTTGTCCGGGCGGTTTTGAATGCCACCCTGATCCTTCTGGCGCTCTGTCTGTTCCTGGCGTGGAAGCTGATAGCCACGGCCGACGCGGTCACAGCCAGGGCCTCTCAGATTGCAGGAGCCGTGGCACCGCTGACGACAGTTGTAACAGAGTTGCATCAGGAGATGGCCGAAGTTCGAGAGGCAGTGCAGGCCACACCCGAGACAGGAACAGCCCATCGCCTCTCCCGGATAGAGGCGCGGCTGGAGAATATTCAAACCCATCTGAATGCACTGCGGACCCTGCCGCAGGAAGCGGCGGCACAGGCGGCACAGGCTGGGGCTGCGGACCTGGCCGGTCGGTTGATCAGCACCGCCGCATGGATTCGCCAGGATGGCAGCTGCGCTGCGACCAGAAACTGAAGCCGGCAACTGAGGCCCGCAACCGTCGGACCCAATGAAAAAGCCGCGCCTCTCCTCAGGGCGCGGCTAATAAATGTCTCACACGCAGCGCTGTCAGCCGACTGCCTGGATCTGCCGCATGGTTTCGCCGTAGCCGCCTGCCATGACATAATCCCGCTCCGGGGTCGTGCTGGCGCGGCGCAGGGCCTCGTTGCGGTAGGGGAAGCGGCCGAACTGGCGGATCACTTCGCGATGCGCGCGGGCATGCAGCAAATTGCTGGCGCCGGTCTTCGGCATCCGTTCCATCATCAGACGGATGCAGCGTTCCTGATCGCACAGGTTTTCAGAATGCATCAGCGGAAGGTAGAAGAAC
The DNA here is from genome assembly GCF_049800895.1 of Leisingera sp. S232. Lineage (NCBI taxonomy): Bacteria > Pseudomonadati > Pseudomonadota > Alphaproteobacteria > Rhodobacterales > Roseobacteraceae > Leisingera > Leisingera sp. S232. The sequence continues at coordinate 15,007 of NZ_JBNAFX010000023.1, forward strand.
TGGCGGGCCGGTTCATCAATCTTCATGTCCCACCGCTTGTTGACCGCAACCTTCGCCGACGACAGCGCGGCGCGGTCCGTTGCAAACGCCCGGGCTTCGCCGCGGAACATGTTGCGCGGGAACTGGTCCATCAGGATGATATAGGCCAGGGTTCCGCTCGGGTAAGTGAGCCAGAAGGAAAACGTGCCTTCGCAGGCTGCCTCCCAGGTTTTTTGAAACTTCTCGCGGATCTGTTGATCCAGCGCGTCATCCTGCAGATACCATCCCTTCTCTCCGACTTCGTCGAGCCAGAATGCAAGTATCTCTTCGGGACCAGCCATCGGTCGTAACTCCAAGTGTTTTCCTGACCCTATCTTCAGGCCATTTTACAGTAGCTTTACAAGTAAGCTTGGGTCACAAATTGCAACAGGCAAGGGGGCTGTGTGAAATAATCCTCACAATTTCGGATGGTTAGCGCAATCAGCTCTCTTCATTGGCAGTTTCCTGCTCCTCCAGCTCAGTCTCGATGGCGTATTCCTGGGCAAATTCCACCGCAACTGGCGTTGCTGTCGGCGACATCACGGTAAAGCTGCCTGTTTCTTCAACCGGGATTGCTGCACGCTGAGTCGCCCTGTAGGCGGCATAGGCAGCCATCACGAACATCAGGGCCGCGATAAAGGCAAAGAACCCCGCCGGGCCGAAGACTGAATCCGCCATCAGCCAGCCGGTGATCATCGGACCGGCAATGGCGCCAAGCCCGTTGATGAACACCAGACCGCCCGAAGCCGCAGCCATGTCGTCGTGATCCAGATAATCGTTGGTATAGGCGATCAGCAGGGAATACAGTGGATTGGACAGCCCGCCGATAAAGAAGGCTGCAACCAGCAGCATCTTGAAGTCACCCCCCAAGAAGAAGCCCGCCACAGCGCCGAAACCGCCGACCAGCGCGACAACGAAAATCAGGATACGGCGGTCCATACGGTCCGAAATCCAGCCCAGCGGATACTGCAGGATGGTTGCGCCGATATAGAAGGTGGCGATGAAGATCGACAGCTCCATCAGGGTCAGCCCGGCGGCGGCTCCGTAAACCGCACTCATACCGAACTGGGCCGAGAACACGCCGCCCAGCAGGAACATGCCGACACAGCCCAGCGGCGAGATCTTCATCAGCTCCTTCAAGGTCATCGGCTTGGTGGTGTCAAAAGCCGGGGTCGGCGAGATCGACAGCAGAATCGGCCCAAAGGAAATCGAAACCAGGATCGAAGCGATGACAAAGGCTTCATAGCCGCCGGGATCCCCGATCTGGATCAGGCCCTGCGCGGTAATAATGCCGATCATCTGCACGATCATGTACAGCGACAGCGCCTTGCCCCGGTTGGAGTTGTCGGCAGCGTTGTTCAGCCAGCTTTCAGCTGTCACATACACGCCCGAGAAACAGAAGCCGATGATCACCCGGCCCAGCCCCCATGCGACAGTGTTGGGCAGAACCGGATACAGGATCATCACGGCAGAGATAAAGGACGCCAGCGCCGCAAACACCCGGACATGGCCAACCCGGCGGATCATCTCCGGCGCCAGCCGCGACCCACCCAGAAAGCCCGCGAAATACGCAGCCATCACAATCGACATCTCGAAGGTGGCAAAGCCCTCGATCTCGCCGCGCACACCCAGCATGGTGCCTTGCAGGCCGTTGCCGACCATCAGCAGCATCATTCCAAGCAGCAGCGCCCATGCGCTCGACAGCACCTGCAGCATTTCCATGCCTCCTTCGAAAGAAAAGCAGCCCTCCGCAAGGGAACAGGCTGCCATCACAATGGATAGTTCGCTCCGGGCGGTTTGACCCGCAGGACCGGCATCTCAGATTTTGGTTTCAGTATTATGAACCCTCTATGCGCCATAAAGGATCATCATTGCTGCGCTTGTCTACTATTCCGCGCCGCATTTCTGAGGCGTATTCGCCTTCGCCGGGATCAAAAGCGACGCATCCCCATAGGAGAAGAACCGGTACCGGTTGTCTACGGCATGGGAATAAATGCGCCGTATGCCGTCCTGCCCCATCAGGGCAGAAACCAGCATCAAGAGCGTCGATTTTGGCAGGTGGAAATTTGTCATCAGCGCATCAGCGGCCTGAAACGCAAAGCCAGGGTAGATAAAGATATCTGTATCCCCTTCCCACGGTTTGATTTTCCCGCCAATGGCCGCGCTTTCAATCAGCCGCAGCGCCGTGGTCCCGACCGGTATCACCCGCCCGCCCGCCGCCTTGGTGGCGGCGATTTCCTGCGCGGCCTGCGGGCTCACCCTGCCCCATTCCGCATGCATCCTGTGGGTGGTCACATCCTCGACCTTAACCGGCAGAAAAGTCCCCGCCCCCACATGCAGGGTGACATAGGAAAATTCGACCCCGCGCTCTATCAGCGCGGCCAGCAGCGGCGCATCGAAATGCAGCGAGGCCGTGGGCGCCGCCACCGCGCCGGTGTTTTTTGCCCAGACCGTCTGGTAATCGGTCTTGTCCTGTTCATCTGCGGCGCGTTTGGCGGCGATATAGGGCGGCAGCGGCATCGCGCCGGCCGCGGCCAGGGCGCTGTCAAAATCCGTGCCGCTCAGATTGAACCGCAAATGCCCCTGGCCGTCTTCGATGGCCTCCAGGGTTGCACTCAGATCCGCGGAGAAGATTATTTCCTCACCTGTGCGGATTTTCTTCAGCGGTTTCAGCAGCGCTGCCCAGCTGCCGTCGGCGCGCGGCTCAAGCAGGGTCGCTTCGATCTTGGCGGCCACAGGCCCCTGTGCGCTGTCGCGGTGGCGCAGCCCGCTCAGGCGGGCCGGAATGACCTTGGTGTCATTCAGCACCAGCCGGTCGCCCGGACGCAGCCAGCGGATCAGGTCGGTCACCTGCCCGTCATGCAGGTCACTGCCGTCTGCGACCAGCAGCCGGGCAGAGCTGCGCGGGTTTGCAGGCCGGGTGGCAATCAGGTCGTCAGGCAGGTCGAAGTCGAAGTCACTGAGTTTCATGGCGCGCGCTATAAGATGTGCAGCGGGGAAAATCCATGCCGTTCTTTGTCGGCAGCCGGGATCACTTGTTGCCCCCCGGCGGCGTGCGGACCAGCTCTTCGCCGTCTTCCAGCTCTTTTCCGTCCGCAGAAAAGGCCCGGCTGTCGCCCGGCACCTTCGGCGCAGGCCCGCGGAACACCTCCCGCAGAAAGCCCGGCGCAAGCCCAGCCAGCGGGTTGACCGAAACAGACGGATCATTCGCCGTGCCGCGCAGGGTGAAGGTGAAACCGAACAGCCCCTCGCCATCGCGTGGCGACAGCACCCGCCCGATCGCATTCAGCAAATAGACCGGCGAAATCACCCCGCGCATGTTCAGCCGGCTGCTGTTCAGATCGTAATTGCCGTCCAAAGACAGACCCATCGACGGGCCAACTGCGCTGCTCTGATGCAGGATCAGATGCGAATCCCCCAGCCGGAACCGTCCTGCCATGCTGGTGAACAGAATGCCCTGGCCGGTCATCTCATCCAACAGCCCCACCAGGCTGATTGCATTGAGAATCGCCGCCATGGACGGGGCATTCTTCACCCGGATGTTTTTCACATTGACCCTGCCGTCATATTCGCCCGCCTTGCCGACCGGAACCAGCGTCATGTCAAAACTGCCGCCCCGGCCATGCTCAAACATCCCGGCAGAACGGAACACCCCGCCTGCGTCATTGGACCGGATGCGCGAGGCTGTGCCGCCGTTCTGTGGCACCAAGGTCCCGGCCACCGGCGTCCCGCCGTTGAGCCGGGCGGTGAATTCCCCGTTCATGCCGCCGTGCGTGGAGAAGCGGCCCTGAAAATTTTGCAGCCCGATGCTTTCCGTCACCTGCAGATTTTGCAGCCGAAGCGTGACCGGAACCGCGCTGGTACTGCCGCTGCTGCCGCCTCCGCCGCTGGTGCTATCGGAAAACGGGGATTTGTTCAGATCCAGCTGGCCGCTGGTCACTTCAATCGCCGGCGCTGCTGCGCCGCGCCCGTGAAAGGTCACCGCCCCCCGGAACCAGTCACCGGCACGCGCCGAGGTGAAAACAGCCTGGTTTAGCCCGCCGGTGGTGTGCGTGGTCACCCGGCCTGCGGCTGACAGCCCCGGTGCCTGCAACTCCAGCCGGTCCACCGTCGCGGTTCCCCCCAAAGTGGCCGTCATCGACAGCTTGCCAGCCGCCGTTTCCTGCTTGCGCCAGCTGATTTCCGGAATGCGCAGGCCTGCCCCCACCAAATCCGACTCCAGCGACAGCCGCGGCGGCACACCGGGCTTCAGATCCACCGCATAGCGGCCCTGGGCCTTGCCGGAAACCGCACCCGGCGGCAGCCCGATACGAAAGGCCTCAACCGCAGCAGCCGACAGTTCGATCTGCCCCTCCACGCGGCTGTCCGGTGCTGCATCCTTGCCGATCTCCTGCTGCCAGCCGGCACTCAGAGGGATGCCCGACAGGCTGCCAGTACCGCTGATCCGCACCTGGCCCTGGTCACCCTCAACATGAAGCAGAGCGGCCTTCGCTGTATGCCCCGGAACCAGCGTGTCAGACAGCATCCCGCGCACGGTGCCGCGATAGTGATAAAGAATGTCCTCTACCGGAATGTCTTTTTGCAGGGGCAGCGACAGCGTGCCTTGGGCGTCCACCATTCCCTCTGCCAGATCCACCGGCAGGCCGGCTTTGTCCATCACCTGCAGCGGCTCCCGGTTCAGCAGCGACAGCGCGGCGGTGGCTGAGCCCTTCGCCTTGATACGGGCGATCCCCGGCGTGCCCTCTTTGGCTGACACATCCGGAATGATGAAGGAAGATCCGGCAACCTCGACATCGCCGCCCTGACCGGCTGTCACGGTGCCACCGGACGCGGTGACCACAAACCGCTCGCCGTACAGGCTCAGCTGTCCCGACCCACCCCGAACCGGCGGCATGAATTTCTGAAACACCACTTCGGTGTCCTCAAACGCCAGATCCAGACTAACAAACGGCTTGCCGCTGCTGCGCCCGCGCAAATGGAACCCGACATCGCGCAGCTGACCGGCATGCAGGTTCTCGCGCACCCACTCCCGCGGCTTGGGCGCCAGCACCGATGGCCACAGTTCCTTGATGCGCGCAACCTCTGCCCGGTCTACACTGCCGTTCAGATCATAGTCCCAGCCGCCGCTGCCGACCCCGACAGTGCCGTCAAAGTGGATCCGGCTGTCCCCGTCGCGCACCAGCATTTCCCCCAGACGCAGCTGAAACGGTTTGAGCCTGAGATCAAAATCCGCATCCACTGCCGGAAATTTCACCGGTGTTTCAAACAGGCGGCGCGGGTTCAGCTCCAGATTGGTAAAGCGCAGCTGCCCCACCAGCCCGGCCAGCTGTCCGTTTTCAATCCCGTCGAGGCTGGCCTGCCCCTGCATCACGCCCGATCCCCAGCCGCTTTGCACGGCAAGTTCGGAAAACGCCAGCTCCTGTCGGGCCGGATCATAGGTGAAATAGCTGCGCGCCCCGGTGATTGGCACCGGGCGGGTTTGTGCGGCGGGCTGGATCACCCCTTCGCCGATCCGCAGGCTGGCCTGCACCGGCAGCACCGCCCCGGCCTCATCGACGCCGCCGCGCAATGACCCGGAAATCGGCGCCCGCAGCACACCAAGCCAGCCAAGCGCCGGGCTTTGCACCGCGATGTCCTCGCTGGCGATATCCGACACCAGCACGCCGAACTCTGCCTCTGGACTGCCGATCTCAGAGGCATAGCTGGCCTCCACCGTGCCCACATCGCCGCGCCCGCTGAGCACCGAGAACACCGACGACAGCGACACTGAGCTGCCCTGCCGCTGCAACCCGATCAGACCGCCGTCCAGAGTCCAGCCACGGCCCAGCCGGTCGTCTGTGTAGGACAGCGTCAGCTCACTGGTTTCAACCTCTGTCAGCGCCGCCAGAACCGGCTTTTGCAGCTGACTGTCCCATTGCTCGATCAGCTCCACCAGGCTGGCGGCACGCCGCGACGGCACGGCGCCATCCGCAAAGCTCAGCGCGAAAGAGCCATCGCCATTGCGCCGCAGTGCCGCAAAAAGCCCGCTCAGCGCAATCCGCTTGGGCTGTATCTGCCCTCGCAGCAAAGGCCGCATGGCCAGGCTCGCCTCAGCATCTGCCAGCTGGGCAAAAACACTGCCGTCCGGATGCCGCAGCACCACGTCCTGCAGGCTCACCCGCGGCCGCCAGCCTTTGTTTACGACCATGTGAATGGCGCCAAACTCGATCTGCAGACCGTTCAGATGCTGTTCAATCCGCGTTTCCACCCGGCCGCGCAGCCAATCCGGTGCTTCCAGCCTGGTACCGATCCCGAAATAGATCGCACCCGCGCCGAGAAATGACACCAGCGCCAGCAGCCAGACCAGCCCCTGCAACAGGCTCCAGCGGCGGCGGTGCGGACCTGCCTGCGCAAGCTCCGCCCTGTCCTCTCCGGGGCCCGGCACAGGCACCGCCTCAGCGGCGGCGCGGTTATTCTCGCCGGCGGTATTGATCTCAGCTTTCCCTTTGCTGCTCATGGGCTATGGTCGCCGCGCAAAGATTTGCGCATAAGTCAGGAGACAGGCCAATGCTCGACATTTCAGATCCCGCCCCTTCCTTTACCCTGCCCCGCGGCGGCGGCGGAGAGGTCACATTATCCAGCCTCACAGGCGCGCCTGTGGTGCTGTTCTTCTATCCCCGCGACAATACGCCCGGCTGCACCAAAGAATCCATCGCCTTTTCAGAGACTTTGCAGGCATTCGCCGATGCAGGCGCTCACGTTTTCGGGATTTCCAAGGACAGTCTGAAGAAGCATGAGAATTTTACCGCCAAACACGGGCTGACCACGCCGCTGTTGTCGGATGCAGACAGCACCGTCTGCGAGGACTATGGCGTCTGGGCCGAAAAGAGCATGTACGGCAAGAAACACTGGGGCATCGAGCGCTCCACTTTCCTGATCGGCGCCGATGGTCGGATTGCCCGGGTCTGGCGCAAGGTAAAGGTCGACGGCCACGCAGCAGAGGTGCTGGAAGCGGTCCGCGCCCTCTGAAACCGGCACAGCAGGATTGGGGCGGAGCGCTCCCGCCAGTTCTGCCCCCGCCCTGACGGGCACGGCCCTCACTGTTGGGCCCGGCGCCGCCCTACCGGGCGGCGCGCAGCGCGCGGAACGCGCGCTGCCATGCCCAAGGCTGCCAGGGGGATCAGACTGCTGATCCCCCGCAGGCGCGGGAGCGCTGCCGTTCCGCTCTGGACTTTGCCGCCCAAATCAGGTGAACCCGCTGCAAAAGCCACCGTTCAGGACAGGAGCCCAGCATGACCGATCAGCCCCTTTCGCTTGCCGAACGCGCCGCAGAGGTGCTGACCACAGCTGACGGGCGCGCCAAGACCGCCCTGTCACGCCGCCATGCTGCGGAATGGGTGGCCAGCCGCACCGGCGCAGCACCGCAGATCCCGGTCGGCACCGCCCGTCCGCCGCTGCACCCAGCCCGCCCGGACCAACCCGAACTCCTGACCCCCCGCGATGTGCCCAAACGCAAGCCCGGCTCTGAAGCCGGCCGCATCGCATTGCTGCATGCGGTTGCTCATATCGAACTGAATGCCGTCGATCTGCACTGGGACATCATTGCCCGGTTTTCCCATGTGCCGATGCCGCTGGGATTCTTCGACGACTGGGTCAAGGCCGCGGATGAAGAATCAAAACATTTCAACCTGATGTGCGACTGCCTTGAGGCTCTGGGCAGCCACTACGGCGCCCTGCCCGCCCATGCCGGCATGTGGCGCGCCGCCGAAGACACGGTAGATGATCTGATGGGCCGTCTTGCGGTGGTGCCGATGGTGCTGGAGGCCCGTGGCCTCGATGTAACCCCCGGCATGATCGATATTTTCCGCAAGGCGCAGCTGCCGCAGGCTGTCGCGGCACTGGAGCTGATCTATGCCGAAGAAGTGGCCCATGTTGCCTATGGCTCCAAATGGTTCAATTTCCTGTGCGGCAGGGACAACCTGGACCCCAAAGAGACATTCCACTCCCTGGTGCGCACATATTTCCGCGGCGCGCTGAAGCCGCCTTTCAACGAAGAAAAGCGCGCCGATGCCGGCCTGCCACCGGATTTCTACTGGCCACTGGCAGATCAGGTAAAACCGCTGCCGGGCTGGTAAACGCGCGCAGACCCAGGAAGCCAGACAGGCTGGCTGGTCCAACAGTCTGTCTGGCTTGCTCAACAGGCGCAGTCCATTCTTGCAGCTTGGGCGTCTGCGCGCTGCGGGCGGTATTTTCTGGCCAACGTATTTTCGGACCCAAAACGGGGGCCCCTTTTCCGTCTCCGCAGCAAAAGACCCCGCCGCACCAAAGCCCCAGTCCCTGTTCCTCTTCCTGCTCTGGCCGCACACGCCCATCGTCCTTCAGCTGTCGCCCCGCCCTTGCTGACGGAAAACCGCAGGTGTCCCGCCCGGGCCACAGCACAGATCAACTCGGCAATTTTCCGCCTATCTTCCGCCGCCACCGGCGGCTGTCGCTGCAGAAGGGTCAACAGGCTTGCCCAATTGCGCCGCCCTGTCTAATTACTTCGGCCAAGGAGCCGGAGCAGCTTGCGCGGCCCGCCTTGAAGCTGGGACAGGACACAACAGTTGCGCACAAGGTTCGCGATCAGAATTCACAGTTTTCTCGAACGCCGTTTCCCGGAGCGGCGGGTGTTCCTGAAGTCCGACACTGACACACGTTTTATCCGGCTGCGTTCTGAAACCCAGCTGGTCGCCGTGGCCGGCGCCACCCTGTTTGTCGCCTGGTCAATTGTCGCCACAGCCATCGTCCTGATGGACAGCATCGGTTCCGGCAATTTCCGCGAACTGGCCAAACGCGACCAGCAGACCTATCGCACCCGTCTCAACGCCATTTCTGCCGAACGCGATTCCCGCGCCGAAGAAGCGCTGGCCGCGCAGGAGCGGTTCAATGCCGCGCTGGCGCAGATCTCGGTGATGCAGTCAGAGCTGCTGGCCTCCGAAACCCGCCGCCGCGAGCTGGAAACCGGTATCGAGGTGATCCAGACCACCCTGCGCGACACAATGACCCAGCGTGACGGCGCCCGCAAAGCCCTGGCGCAGCTGAAGGAACAGACCGAGGACGGCACCAGCCCGCATGCTGTCATGGCAAGCGCCGAAGCGCAGATGGATCTGCTGGCAGGTGCCTTGGCCGACACCGCGACCGAACGCGACCAGATTCTGGCTGATGCCCAGGGCGCTCTGGCACAGCGCGACGAACTGGAGCTGGAGATCCAGCTGATGAATGAGCGCAACAGCCAGATTTTCCGGCAGCTGGAAGAGGCTGTCACAGTGTCCGTCAGCCCGCTCGACAAGATGTTTCGCAATGCAGGCATGCCGCCAGAAAACATCCTTGAGCAGGTGCGGCGCGGCTACAACGGACAGGGCGGCCCGCTGGAGCCGCTGGCGATGTCCACCCGTGGCGAGGATCCGGCCCCTGACACGCTGCGCGCCAATGCAATTCTGGCCAAACTCGACCAGCTGAACCTGTACCGGCTGGCTGCGCAGCAGGCGCCGTTTGCAACGCCGGTGAACCTTGGCCTTGTGCGGCAGACCTCTGGCTTCGGCTACCGTCGCGATCCGAAAACTGGCGGCCGCCGCCTGCACAAAGGCTCTGACTTTGCCGGCAGCACCGGCACCGATATCTTTGCCACAGCCGACGGTGTTGTCACCCACTCAGGCTGGCAGTCCGGCTACGGCAGGCTGGTCACCATCCGCCATGCTTTCGGCATCGAAACAAGATACGCCCATAACTCGAAACTCCGCGTGACTAAGGGCCAAAGGGTCTCGCGCGGGGATCACATTGCTGATATGGGTAACTCCGGACGATCCACCGGGACCCACCTCCACTATGAGGTGCGGGTCAACGGGCAACCCGTAAACCCCATGATCTACATCAAGGCTGCAAGAAATGTTTTCTAAATCCAAGATCAATGAGCCTGGTCCGAAGCAGGCCGAAGCAACCCCGGCACCCGCCGCAGCACCGGCAGCGGCGCCAGCTCCCAGTGATTATACTTCCAGCATGCCCAAGGCCAAGCCCGCCGCATCGCTGCTCAGCTCGGACCTGCACATCACCGGCAACGTCAAGACCACCGGCGACATCCAGGTCGAAGGCACCGTCGAAGGCGACATCCGCGCGCATCTGCTGACCGTTGGCGAAACCGCCACCATCAAGGGTGAAATCACCGCTGATGACGTGGTGATCAACGGCCGCATCGTCGGCCGTGTGCGCGGCCTGAAGGTCCGCCTGACCTCCACTGCGCGGGTCGAAGGCGACATTATTCACAAGACCATTGCCATCGAAAGCGGCGCCCATTTTGAAGGCTCCGTGCAGCGCCAGGACGATCCGTTGAACCCGGGCGGCCGCAAATCCGCACCGGCTGCCGCACCGGCGCCCGCCGCCGCAGCAGCACCGACGCCCTCGGCAGCTGTTCAGGCCGCAACCAAGGCACATAAAGCCGAAAGCTGAACCGTAACAGGCCTGGCCGGACAAGGCCGGGTTTGACAGAGACCACCAGAACGCCGCGGGGCTGCCCCCGCGGCGTTTTTTGTTGCGCGTTTCCCCCAATGTCTTCCAAGTGCTGTCAGATGTTCAGGAATTCCTGTCCTTGCCCTTCCAGGTTGCTACCGTTAAGGGAATGTTAACTTCTCATAATTCTCGCAAGAAAATAGCTACAACGGGATTTTTCAGCCAATGACGAAAATTACGATCAATGATCCATCCGGCATTTGGAGCCTGGATTTTCTGACATCCGGATATTTTGACAATCCGACTTTGGCTTCCCACACCAGTACGCACATCGTAATCAACGGCAGCAGCGGCGCAACTTTGACAATGACTGGAAGCTTTTCCAGCTCATCCTTATACAACTGGACCATCAATTCGATGTCGATCAGCCAGTATGGCACGATCCGGCTCTCCGTTTCCGAATTTGAGTATGCTTACTACGAGCTGGATTATATCAGCGACTCGTCACTGCTGAGCCAAAGCGACAATATCGACGTCAATATTGCCATTGGGCAAAACTTCAATTCCTACGGCGGTAATGACACGATCCGCATGGGTACCGGCAACGACACAATCTACGGCGGCAGCGGCACTGACAAGCTGATCATCAGCGACAAGTTCGGCGATGCAACTGCAACCTCAAGCTACGGCACTCTGCTGCTCAACAGCGCCGACGGCCTCGATCGCCTAAATAGTATCGAAATCATACAATTTGCAAATCGCTCACTGGCTCTAACCGTGGGCAGTTCGAGCAGCAACAATCTGAACGGCAACTCAGTCTCTGGCCTGGCGCACGATTTGATCCTTGGTGGCAATGGAAACGACACGATCCGCGGCCTGTCAGGCAATGATGTTTTGAACGGGGAAGCCGGAAACGACCGCCTGATAGGCGGCTACGGCCTGGACCAGCTGACCGGCGGAAGCGGCGATGACACTCTACTTGGCGGTGACGCTGGCGATTGGTTGAACGGCGGAAACGGAAACGATCTCCTCGAAGGCAACAACGGAGGCGACAAGCTGAAAGGCGGAAGTGGTCGCGACGAGCTGCATGGCGGAAACGGCAAAGACCGCTTGGCGGGCGGCGGAGGCAATGACACCCTCACTGGCGGCTCCGGCAATGACACGCTGAACGGCGGTAGTGGCCGTGACGTACTGCAGGGCAATCAGGGCAATGACCTTCTGACAGGCGGCGGCCATGCCGATGTTTTTGTTTTCCGCAAGGGCCATGGCAACGACACCATCACCGATTTCTCCATCGGCCAGGACCACATTGAAATCGGCCGTGGCGCCGCCCGACTTGATCAGTTGGATTTCGACCAGCAGGGCGACGATGTGCTGGTGTCCTTTGCCGATGTTACCATCCGGATCGAAAATACCAGTGTCTCTGACCTGCAGGATGCAGACAACTTCCTGTTCTGACTCTGCAGAACAGGCTGAAAAAGAAAAGGCGCCACCTGCCCGGTGCACCTTTTTTCAGCAGTGGTTCAAGAACCCGCGCCAGAGCTGTCCGGCGCGGGCCTTGTTTTGCAGCGAAACCTATCCTCTACTCGGTCACGGTCACCTTGGTCATCGCATCCGGCTGTCCGACCACAGAACCGTTGTTGCCGGCGCCGCGCTTGATGGCGTCGACCACATCCATGCCTTCGGTTACCTTGCCGACAACCGTGTACTGGCCGTTCAGGAAATGGCCCGCATCGAACATGATGAAGAACTGCGAATTGGCACTGTTCGGGCTTTGCGAGCGCGCCATGCCGACCACACCGCGGTCAAACGGCAGATCCGAGAATTCCGCAGGCAGATCCGGACGGCTGGAACCGCCGCGCCCGGCATAGCTCATGTCGCCGCCGATCCGGCCGAACTCGACATCGCCGGTCTGCGCCATGAAGCCGTCGATCACCCGGTGGAACACCACGCCATCATATTGGCCTTCTGCCGCCAGCGCGGTGATCTGCTCCACATGTTTGGGCGCCACATCCTCAAAGAGGTCGATCTTGATGGTGCCATTGGCTTCGCCTTCAACCTGGACCTCCAGGCCGGCAGCAAAGGCAGGCCCTGCTGCCAGCAGCGCCACCAGAGACAGGCGCTTAAGCATCCGCAGCAACCTTGACCGAGATCATCCGGTCCGGGTTCGCAGGCGGCTCGCCTTTGGTGATTGCATCCACATGCTCCATGCCTTCGATGACACGGCCGTAAACGGTGTACTGGCCGTTCAGGAAGTGGTTGTCCTTGAAATTGATGAAGAACTGCGAATTGGCGCTGTCCGGGTTGGCAGAGCGCGCAGCCCCTAGGGTCCCCCGGTCATGCGGCAGCTTGGAGAATTCAGCCGGCAGGTTCGGCAGATCAGAGCCGCCAGTGCCCGCCATACGGATGTTGAACCCGTCTTCCATGTCGCCATTGGCCACATCGCCGGTCTGCGCCATGAAGCCGTCGATCACCCGATGGAAACAGACATTGTCATATTCGCCGGCGCGGGCCAGTTCCTTCATGCGTTCGGAATGCTTGGGCGCCACATCGGGCAGCAGTTCGATAACAACATTGCCGTCTTTCAGCTCAATGATGACGGTGTTTTCGGGATCTTTAATGTCGGCCATCTGGCCCTCCTGTCGTCGAAATTTGCACAGATAAGTAAGGGCAGCGCCGCCAAATGCCAAGGGAGCATTGACTGATGCGTAAAAACCCCCGAAACAACGCGCGGATTTACCTGCACTTTCATCATAGGGGACGCTCACGATGGGCTGGAAAACACTCGACGACATGGACCTGAACGGCAAGCGCGTACTGGTGCGTGTGGATATCAACGTGCCGATCGTCGACGGCGTGGTGACCGACTCCACCCGCATCCGCCGCATCGCTCCCACTGTGGCCGACATTCTGGCCGCCGGCGGCAAGCCGATCCTGCTGGCCCACTTTGGCCGTCCCGGCGGCGAACGCCGCGAGAATCTGTCGCTGAACCAGCTGGTGCCGACGCTGGAACGGGCCTTTGAAACCAAGGTGCTGTTTGCCGCCGACTGCATCGGTGCCGGCGCCGAAGCTGCCGCAGATGCCCTGCAGCCGGGCGAGGTGCTGCTGCTGGAAAACACCCGCTTTCACGCGGCTGAGACCAAGAACGACCCCGAACTGGCGGCCGGCATGGCGCGCCTGGGCGAGGTCTACTGCAACGACGCCTTCTCCGCCGCCCATCGCGCGCATTCCTCGACTGAGGCCATCGCCCGCCTGCTGCCCGCCTGCGCCGGCCGTCTGATGCAGGCCGAACTGGAAGCCCTGGAAAGCGCCCTGGGCCAGCCCCAGCGCCCGGTGACTGCCGTTGTCGGCGGTGCCAAAGTCTCCACCAAGCTGGAGCTCTTGGGCAACCTGATCGAGAAGGTCGACCACCTGGTGATCGGCGGCGGCATGGCCAACACTTTCCTGGTCGCCAAGGGCCTGCCGGTCGGCATCTCGCTGGCCGAGCGCATCATGAAAGACACCGCCGCCGAAATCCTCGCCAAGGCTGAGGCCGCAGGCTGCGAGATCATCCTGCCCTCCGACATCGTCGTGGCAAAGAAATTTGAAGCCCACGCTGAACATGAGATCCTGCCAGCCGACCAATGCCCCGAGGATGGTATGATCCTGGACGCAGGCCCCGACAGCCTGGCCCGCATCAACCAGGTGTTCGAAAACAGCAAAACCCTGATCTGGAACGGCCCGCTGGGCGCGTTTGAACTGGAACCCTTCGACGCCGCCACCAACGCCGCAGCGCTCAAGGCGGCGGCGATGACCCGCTCCGGTCAGCTGATCTCGGTTGCCGGCGGCGGCGATACCGTGGCGGCCCTCAATGCCTCCGGTGCGGCGGGCGACTTTACCTATATTTCCACGGCAGGCGGCGCCTTTCTGGAATGGATGGAAGGCAAGGAGCTCCCCGGCGTCGCGGCGCTGGACCAGTAAACCGCAGGCCCTGCCCTGCGCAGCATCGCGCCCCGGCCTTCCCGCCGGGGCGTTTTTTTGTCTTGGGACAATAAAACCTTTGCCGCACGCCACAGCTTGCCTCTAGCGTCGATCTCAGAAATCTGGATCAGGGAGGCACCGGGATGTTTCAGGAACGCATGACCCGCCTGCGGCAGAAAATGGAAGAGACCGCGATTGACGTGGCTCTGATCACCGATGACGACAGCGTCTATTACCTGACCGGGTATTACGACTACCTGCATATGGAGTTTGGCCGCCCGACCATTCTTGTGATCCCGCGCGACGGGCAATCCCTGCTGATCACCCCGGTGATCGATGTGGTGATGGCCGAGGAAGTGGCCCATGTGGACCGTATCGCAGCCTGGAACGACGGTGAAGGCGCCGAGTGGCGCGCCGAATTGCCCGGCGCCGTGGTCGGCGCTGCCCGCATCGCGCTGGAGCCTGACCACATGCCGCCGATGGTGCGCGCCTGCGTTGATGACCTTGCCGGGGCCAAGGACATCACCAGCATCATCCCGGCGCTCTCCGGTCTCAGGATGATCAAATCGGCAGAGGAGCTTCAGCTGGCCCGCCACGCAGGCCAGGTTGCAGGTGCCATGATGGCCGCAGGCCGCGGCGCCATAGCCGCAGGCGTGCCGGAGTTCGAAGTCGCCATCGCCACCTCCCAGGCTGGCACCCGCAGCGCTGCGGATCTGCTGCGCGCCCATTACAGCGACGCCAACATGTCCCCCGCCACCCATTTTCTGCAGATCATGGCATCCGGTCGCGACATAACAAAAACCCACCACCGCGCCTCCACCCGCGTCATGCAGCAGGGAGAACCCGTCTTCCTCTGTTTTTGCGGCATGACCAATTTCCACCGCTTCAAACTGGGGTTTGACCGCACCTTCTGGATTGGTGAGGCAGACCCCGAACAAGCCCGCATCTACGACGTGGCCGTTGCCAGCCAGAAGGCCGCGCTGGACGTTCTCGGCCCCGGCGTCGAGGCGCAGGCGGTGCATCGTGCCTATGCCGAAGTGATCCAGGACGCAGGCTTCAGTTACCCGTTCCGCTGCGGCCGTGCCACCGGCTTCAGCTTTCTGGAACGCCCGCAGCTGGTGACCGGCGACACCACCCTTTTGCAGCCCGGCATGGTTTTTGCGGTCGACGGCTCCGTCTCGACCGACACATTCCGTGCTCAGGTCGGCGACAGCTTCATTATCACCGACAGCGGCTATGAGCAGATCACCAACCATCCCAAAGCACTGCAGGACATGATCCTTTGACCGCCCCGCATCTGCCGGACCTGTGCATTGGCTCAGGCTCAGGTCCAGAAAATCACCCCTGTGGACAGTTTTGGGATTCCCAAGCCGATTCGCCTGTGGCATAGTGGTTTCAGACGCCGGCAAACGGTGCAAAATACAACGTAAGCAGTAACATACAGGCACCTCCAAAGTGACCCGAAGCAACCGCCCTTCGTTGGGCGCCATCGCCTTTTTTGCCATCGCATTTGCGCTCAGCGCTTACTTCACCTTTGCGGCGGTGCAGGGCGACTTCGGTCTGTTCAGGCGGGTCGAGATCAAGGCCGAAGCAGAAGAACTTCAGCACGATCTCGGCCGTCTCCAGTCCCGCATTGGCGGGATGGAAAACCTGACTCGCCGCCTGTCCGACGACTACCTCGACCTCGACCTCCTCGACGAACAGGCACGCACGGTTCTCGGTCTCGTCCGCGCGGACGAGATCGTGATCCGCTGATCTGTCCCGCAGATATTGCCGCCGACCCCACAGCAGCCGGCAGCAGGGCATTTCCAGCAACCGAGCCTTTGCGGCGGCATAGGCCGTCCCGCCCGGCAGGACGCCATAACTGAAGCCAACAAAATTTCCCGTAGAGACAATCGCTCCGCCCCGCCTTTGTAGCGCGGGACTCCGGGTCGGCGGCGCGCTCCAGGCCAGCGTGCGCGCGCCCTGCAGCAACCGCTAGTTGTTGTAGATTTACGCGCCCTGCCACGGATCTTTACCCCTGCTTCACCCCGCGGCAGAATAACACTATTCAGCCGCGTCAAAACCGGCTATCAATTTGTTTAACACTAAACTATCTAGCCTTCAGGGGGAGCTGACCACCATGGCCGCTAGAAAAAGCGCTAAGAAACCAAACGTTTCTGCCGAAGAACTGAAAAAACACTACCGCGAGATGCTGCTGATCCGCCGATTCGAGGAAAAATCGGGCCAGCTCTATGGCATGGGGCTGATCGGGGGCTTTTGCCACCTCTATATCGGTCAGGAAGCGGTTGTTGTGGGTCTCGAGGCCGCAGCCGAGGATGGCGACAAGCGGATTACCTCTTACCGCGACCACGGCCATATGCTGGCCTGCGGCATGAACCCCGACGGGGTGATGGCCGAACTCACCGGACGCGAGGGCGGCTATTCCAAGGGCAAGGGCGGCTCCATGCATATGTTCTCGAAAGAGAAACATTTCTATGGCGGCCACGGCATCGTCGGCGCTCAGGTGCCGCTGGGCGCAGGCCTGGCCTTTGCCGACAAATACAAAGACAACGGCCGCGTGACCTTTGCCTATTTCGGCGATGGCGCCGCCAACCAGGGTCAGGTCTACGAGACTTTCAACATGGCCGCCCTGTGGAAGCTGCCGGTGATCTTCGTCATTGAAAACAACCAATACGCCATGGGCACCGCCCAGCAGCGGTCCACCTCCAGCGCCGAGATCTGGGAACGCGGCAAGGCGTTCGGCATTCCGGGCGAAGCGGTGGACGGCATGAATGTCCTGTCCGTAAAAGACGTCGGCGAGCGCGCCGTGGCCCACTGCCGCAGCGGCAATGGGCCTTACATCCTCGAAGTAAAAACCTACCGCTACCGCGGCCACTCCATGTCGGATCCGGCCAAGTACCGCACCCGCGAAGAGGTCCAGAAAATGCGCGAGGAGCGCGACCCGATCGAGCAGGTCCGCGAGATGCTGCTGACCGGCAAGCACGCCACCGAAGAGGATCTCAAGGCGATCGACAAGGAGATCAAGGAGATCGTCAACAAATCCGCAGATTTCGCCAAGGAAAGCCCCGAGCCCGCCCTGGACGAACTCTGGACCGACATCTACGCCTGAGAGGGAAGAACAAGACATGGCAACTGAAATCCTGATGCCCGCCCTGTCGCCGACCATGGAGGAAGGCACCCTGGCCAAATGGCTGGTCAAGGAAGGCGATACCGTAAGCTCTGGCGATATCCTCGCCGAAATCGAAACCGACAAGGCCACGATGGAATTCGAAGCCGTGGACGAAGGGACCGTCGGCAAGATCCTGATCGGTGAAGGCACCGAAGGCGTGAAGGTGAACACGCCCATCGCCGTGCTGCTGGAAGACGGCGAAAGCTACGATGCCACCGCATCTGCTGCGCCCGCTGCCAGCGAAGCGCCGGCGGCCGGGACACCTGCGGCGCCCGCAGCCCCCGCCGCTGCTGCCGCGCCCCAACCGCTTGCCTCGGTGACCCTGGAACCGGATTACCCGGAAGGCACCGAGATGGTGCAGACCACTGTGCGTGAAGCCCTGCGCGACGCCATGGCCGAGGAAATGCGCCGGGACGAAGACGTGTTCCTGATGGGGGAAGAAGTCGCCGAGTACCAGGGCGCCTATAAGGTCAGCCAGGGCCTGTTGGACGAATTCGGCGCCAAGCGGGTGATCGACACTCCGATCACCGAACACGGCTTTGCCGGCATCGCCACCGGTGCAGCCTTTGGCGGCCTGCGCCCAATTGTCGAGTTCATGACCTTCAACTTCGCCATGCAGGCGATTGACCACATCATCAACTCGGCGGCCAAGACGTTGTATATGTCCGGCGGCCAGATGGGCGCCCCCATGGTGTTCCGCGGCCCCAATGGCGCCGCCGCCCGTGTCGGCGCCCAGCACTCCCAGGACTATGCCGCCTGGTACATG
The DNA here is from genome assembly GCF_049800895.1 of Leisingera sp. S232. Classification (NCBI taxonomy): domain Bacteria; kingdom Pseudomonadati; phylum Pseudomonadota; class Alphaproteobacteria; order Rhodobacterales; family Roseobacteraceae; genus Leisingera; species Leisingera sp. S232. The sequence goes on from NZ_JBNAFX010000023.1 coordinate 33,384, forward strand.
CAGATCCCGGGCCTGAAGGTGGCGATGCCCTACTCCGCCGCCGACGCCAAGGGCCTGATGAAAACCGCAATCCGCGACAACAACCCGGTGATTTTCCTCGAGAATGAAATCCTCTATGGCCAAAGCTTTGAAGTGCCGAAACTGGACGATTTCACCGTGCCGTTTGGAAAGGCCCGGATCTGGCGGAGCGGCTCGGACGTTACCATCGTCTCCTTTGGTATCGGCATGAAATACGCGCTGGAAGCCGCCGACAAACTGGCAGAGGACGGAATCTCAGCCGAGGTCATCGACCTGCGCACCCTGCGCCCGATGGACCTGCCCACTGTCATTGCCTCGGTCCAGAAGACCAATCGTCTGGTGACCGTCGAGGAAGGCTGGCCGCAAGGTTCCGTTGGCAGCTACATCGCGTCAGAAGTGATGCAGCAGGCGTTTGACTATCTGGACGCGCCGGTTGTGACCTGCACCGGCAAGGACGTCCCGATGCCCTATGCCGCCAACCTGGAACGCCACGCGCTGATCACCACGGATGAGGTGGTCGCAGCCGTGAAGCAAGTGACCTACCGGTAAGGGAGCGCGAGAAGTATGCCCACTGAAATCCTGATGCCCGCGCTTTCTCCTACCATGGAGGAAGGCACCCTGGCCAAATGGCTGGTCAAGGAAGGCGACACCGTCTCCTCTGGCGACCTGATCGCCGAGATCGAAACCGACAAGGCCACCATGGAATTTGAAGCCGTGGACGAAGGCGTGGTTGGCAAGATCTTGGTGGCCGAAGGCGCTGAAGGCGTGAAGGTGAACACGCCCATCGCCGTGCTGCTGGAAGACGGCGAAAGCGCAGATGCCATCGGCAGCACGCCTGCCGCAGCCGCAGCACCAGCCGCACCGGCAGCAGAGCCGGGGCCCGCAGCCCCCCCCTCTCCTGCCACGGCGGCTCCTGCCCCGGCGGCACCGGCAGCATCCGATGGCAGCCGTATTTTCGCCTCACCCCTGGCGCGCCGCATCGCTGCGGACAAGGGCCTGGACCTGAGCCAGATCAAAGGCTCCGGCCCCAAGGGCCGCATCGTCAAGGCCGATGTGATCGACGCGCAACCGCAGGCCGCCGCACCCGCCTCCGCTCCGGCACCTGCCGCAGCAGCGCCTGCTACGTCGCCCACCCCGGCCGCAGGCCCCTCCGCCGATATGGTCGCCCGCATGTATGAAACCCGTGCCTACGAGGAAGTCTCTCTCGACGGCATGCGCAAGACCATCGCCGCCCGCCTGACCGAGGCCAAGCAGACCATCCCGCATTTCTACCTGCGCCGCGACATCCAGCTGGATGCGCTGCTGGCGTTCCGCGCCCAGCTGAACAAGCAGCTTGAGAGCCGCGGCGTGAAGCTCTCGGTCAATGATTTCATCATCAAGGCGGTTGCGCTGGCGCTGCAGGCAGTGCCGGACGCCAACGCCGTCTGGGCCGGCGACCGGGTGCTGAAAATGAAAGCCTCCGATGTGGCCGTGGCCGTCGCCATCGAGGGCGGGTTGTTCACCCCGGTCCTGCAGGACAGCGACAGAAAATCGCTCTCGACGCTCTCGGCAGAGATGAAAGACCTGGCGTCGCGCGCCCGCGAGCGCAAACTGGCACCGCATGAATACCAGGGCGGCAGCTTTGCCATTTCCAACCTTGGCATGTTTGGCATCGACAATTTCGACGCCATCGTGAACCCGCCGCACGCAGGCATTCTGGCAGTGGGCGCAGGCGTCAAGAAACCTGTGGTGGGCGCCGACGGCGAGCTGAAGGTCGCCACAGTGATGAGCGTCACCATGTCGGTCGACCACCGCGTCATCGACGGCGCCCTGGGGGCAGATCTGCTGAAAGCGATCGTCGACAACCTGGAAAACCCGATGGTGATGCTGGCCTAAGAAAGCCGCGACATCACAAGAACTGAAAAAGCCGCGGCCTCATCGCCGGGGCTTTTTTACTGGGGCCAGTCTCGTCAAGCCCTGGGTATTTCCGGGGCTTCGTCAGATGTGACTTTCGTTAAAGTTGCGGCTGCCTTTATCGCTGATGGGTCATGTCCGGCTTGTATCATCTTGTGTTCCGCTCTTGACCTGATGACTGCCAGAAGGGCTCTCAGAGAGGCGTCATATGCGCATTCAGCGTCCATCTTGGTATATACGAGACCAAATTCCTGTTCCGTCCAGGTTTGCATGTCCGCCAGATTATGCTGGAGCTGTACCTCCAGCTTGTCGAGCGCCCTCGCGAACTTAGCTTCAGGGGTCTCGCAGTCTTCGTATTCGCGCCAAAGTGCCAGCAACAGTTCTCCAGAGGCACTGGGAAGCATTGCCTGCATCTGTTTCATGGCATCGGCTTCGTCCTGGAGCTTGGCATCTTTGCGAGAGCTTTCCTCAAAATACGGAATATCCCCTGTAATCGCTTCGGCGATATCATGCAGGGCTATCAGCTTAAGTGTGTGACCTAAGTCTACGGGATGTTCGAGATAGGGTGACATTAACACTGCAGAAATCGTCATCAGCCATGTATGCTCTGCCACGCTTTCCTGTCTGCCGTTTGAAAGCCAGCTGTGGCGCATTTCAGTCTTTAGGTTCTCTGCCAGCTGGATGACATCAACAATTCCTTGCACATCAGAAAGTTCCAACGCCCTTTGACCTATGCCAGATTCTGCCATCTCAATTCTCCCTTTGCGGGAAAGCGAATGGACCTCTCAGGGGGACGCCAGCGTGTGTTTGACGGCTCATCGTTCAGAGAAACTTGATAGCCAGAGCGCAGGCTGTCGTCGCAATGCCACCGCTTGTTGCAGCTGATCCCGGCTGGGGTCTTGCTTCTCCTCGAAGTCAGAACAGGACCGCTCCATGATAGGGCCGGAAGAAAAGCAATCCCAATCATTTCTCCGGACGACAGCCAACGCCACGGTCTACCCCGCCCCGAGATTGCCTGCCCACACCCCCGCCGCGTGGCACCATTCGGCAAGCCTCTATCCGTGCCATCACTTTGGACTGGCTCAGATTGACATGCCCGGGATCCTTGTCAGAGCGAGCGGCCCTGCAAGGTTGCGAGCGCTTCAAACAGGCGCACCAAATCCCGGATCTATTTTGGTGGCTGGCTTTGAAATGCCAGCCGGATGTGTGGCCAAGTTGAACGCTTGGCCCAATTGCACCGGTGTCACAGGATTGATCTTGGGCTGCCCCCCTCTGGGCATTGCAGGCGTCATCTGCCGGACAATGGGAAACATCCTGCCTTCGGGTCGTGCCTCACGCCAATTCGCCCGCAGCAGATCAGGCAGATCAGGCGACAGCATCACCTCCCGATCCTTCCAATCCTTCCGCCCCTTGCGCCCCTTGCGCTGATCAACATGAATGCGCATCCAGCCACTGTTCACATCAAAAGGCTTGAGAGTGCATTCCTGCGCCCCCCGCAACCCAGCACCATAGGAAATGCTAGGCGCCGCCCGACACTTCTAAGCAGCTCAAAGACTTCCTCGACACTCAACCCCACCCGTGACATCCGGGGCCGGGTACAGAACTGCATGTATGTCTCGTCTGCAGGTCTTTCCGAACAGAAACCTCAGCATCATGATCCGGGTGTTGCAGGCCGTCAGCGCAACACCAGCTACAAACGCCGATACCGCGACAGCGGCGGCGTCCTCATCCCGCGCAGGGCTCGCTGAAACGCAAAGCGCAAAACGCCCGCCCCCCATCGGACCCAAAAAGGGAAGCGAACCCGCTTCCCCTTCAACTTTCCCCAAATACTCAAAATACCAGGCCTGCCGCCAGGCGTTTCACTCTGCGGCTGGCGATCCCGCCGGCACCACCTGGTCCATGTTGATAGAAGGCTGGTCGCAGCCTGCTTCGCCAACGATCCTGGCAGGCACCCCGGCCACTGTCGTGCAGGGCGGTATTTCCTGCAGCACCACTGATCCGGCGGCAATGCGGCTGCAGTGGCCGACCTTGATGTTGCCCAGCACCTTTGCGCCGGCACCGATCAGCACCCCATCGCCGATCTTGGGATGGCGGTCCTCTTCTTCCTTGCCAGTGCCGCCCAGAGTCACCGAATGCAGCATCGACACATTGTCACCCACCACCGCGGTCTCGCCGATCACAATGGAATGGGCATGATCGATCATGATCCCCTTGCCGATGCGGGCGCCTGGATGGATGTCGATCCCAAAGATTTCAGACGTGCGCATCTGAAAGAAAAAGGCCAGATCCTTTTGCCCCTGATCCCACAGGTAATGGCTGACCCGGTAGGCCTGCACAGCCTGGAAGCCCTTGAAATACAGGATCGGCTGCAGCAGCCGGTGGCTGGCAGGGTCGCGCTCGTTGATCGCCATCAGGTCGGCGCGTGCTGACTCCACCAGTTCCGGGCAGGCCGCATAGGCATCGTCCACGATTTCCCGCAGGATCACCATCGACATCTCATTGGACGACAGTTTGGCGGAAATCCGGTAGGACAGCGCCTTCTGCAAGGACTTGTGATGCAGAATACAGGCATGGATCAGCCCGCCCATCAGCGGCTGGGTGGCAACGGCCTCCTCAGCTTCGCGGGTAATTCGGCTCCAAACGGGATCCACCGGGGTAACAGCTTGCTGTGTTTTTGCCATGGGCCAACGTCCTTTCTGCGCTCAGACTACCCATCTAAGGTGCTTTGCAGCAAACGCAAAGCTGTGATGAGGCATATTTTTGATATGAATGAGTCGGGCGGGAACCGCGTGGAAACATCAGACCACCGCCCGTCTGGCAGCGCTGGCCGCCAAAGACACCCCGGGCCAGAAGTCGAAGGGCGTGGATGCGCCGCCGCCACTGAAGGCGCGCGGTCCGGTGCGTATGAATACCTGCCAAGCCCCGGCGATGGCCAAGGCGCCAGGCGCGCCGCCGCCAACTTGCGCCCGCCCTCAGCAATCCCGCCGCGCCGCTGCCGCAGGCAGGCAGCGCCGGGCCCAACCGCTGGCGGCGCAGGTTTCCTGCGCGGGTCAGCGGGCGGGAGCTTCCCCACTCCTCTCATGCGCCGCCGCAAGCTCCCGCAGCACCAGCCGGGTGCACTGCAGATAATGCGGATCATCCAGAAAAGGCTCGTCCGCCAGCACGTACCGCCGGGCTGCCGCGTTCAGACTGCCGTCGCCCCAGCGCGGATGCAGACGGCCAATCAGCCGGCAATGGGCCGCGGCCTCAACTGCGCCGCCGAAAATGCGGCGGCACAGAGCCGGGCGCTCAGGGGGCGGCACCATCAGCAGCGCCCGCGCAACCGCCGACACATCGCCGGGCAGAACCGGGCGCATCAGCCCAGCTCGGCCCGCGCCGCCGGCCCGGCGCCAAACCGCGCCGACCGCTGCGCCACTTCCAGAATATCGCCCGCCTGCGCGCCATCCAGCACCTGTGCCGCCGCCGGATAGGTCCAGAACGGCGTGGCAGAGCTTGCCTCCCGCAGAACAGTGCCGCCGCGCATCACCCGGATGCGATAGGCTTCAATCTCCTCGCCCAGCGGCACCTCCTCCAGGTCCCAGCTGTCCCCCTCAACCCGGCTGCGGCGTATCCAGCTGACAGGGATATCCGTGCCAAGCCCCCCTGCCAGCCGCAGATGCACCGGTGCATAGGGGCGCAGGCCGATGCCTTCAAACGCTTCCTGCAGATGCACATACGACGGATCTTCCAACGCCCGCCGCGCCGGGCCGATGCGATAGTGCCGCAGACGGCGGCGCTGCTCCGGCGCCAGTTCTGCCTGCACCAGCGTGCCGTCCAGCAGCACAATATAGGAGCCCGCAGGCCAGACCTCCGGCATCACCGCATCCGTGCCCTGCTGGCCGCGCAGCCGACCGCGCAGCAGATAGGTCTGCGGCGCAATCAATTCAGCCTCACGGAATTGCAACAGCTCCCAGTTGCCCGGGCTGCCGTCGCCGATGGCAGCCACATTGGCGCCGTTCAGCACCGCCGCAGCCGAGCGGCTCTCCAGGTCGCCAGAGATCAGCCTGACCTGCAGGTCCGCACCCAGATCCCAGCGCCCGGCCCCGGCTGCAAACAGCGGTGTTTGGGTGACCCCCACCACCTGCCGCGCCGCGATCACTTCTTCCAGAACATAATTCTCATCCGCTTGTGACCCGTAGACCGCCACACTCCCCGGCCAGGCCCGCGCCGTCACCGCCAGATGCGGCGCATGCGGCACCTCATCCCCGCGTATCAGCGGCAGATCCAGGAACAAGGGCAGCACCGGCCCGGGCGCGGCAAAGGCGTTCACCCCCGGCAGCTCCTCTGCCACCGCCGCCAGATCATAGGTGCCGGGCTCGATCCGCACTGCCTCCACTGTCTGTGCTTCGGCCTGCTCCACCCGGTCGATACGATACAGCTGGTCCCTGCCCTCCAGCGGCAGCGCGATCACATCCCCGGCGCCCAGATGCAGCAAAGAGGGCGGCAGCGCAAACCGCGCAATATCCCGCGAAACCCGCGCTTCCGCCAACCAGCGGCTGACAGTCTGACGGGCTTCCGCGCGGGTCATCGCCAGCGGCAGCTCATTCTGGCTGACGCTGTGGGTTGCCTCATCCGGCAGCACCGCCTCCACCGAGCCGGCCGCATGATCGCCGCCCCATTCGGTGAACCGAAGCCGCACCCGCCCTGCCAGCTCCGCGTCGCCAGAGCGCGCCAGCTCCAGGCTGCCGCCGATCTCGTCACTGTCGGCCAAATGCTCCAGCGCCAGCGCCTCTGCGCCGGTTCCCTTGCGCATCCGGAACATCAGCACCCCGTCCCGCTCCACCGCGTCAAACCCATGCCGCAGCATCAAGGGCTGCAGCGCCGCACGCGCATCTGACACATCCGGGTTCGTAAACCCATGCACCACGCCGTTCAGCCCGGTTACATCGATCTGATCCAGCCCGGCTGCACGGCAAATCTCCTCCACCACAGAGGCCAGCGTGCGCTGCCCGGCCCGCCCGTTCAGCCAATGGCCACGCAGATAGTTGTCGCCGTCGTTCCAAATCTCCACCCGCGATGGAAAGGCCGGAAAAGGGCGCGCGTCCCAGGCCCAGACATAGGCATTGGACAGATCCAGCATCCGCCCTTCATATTCCTCTGACAGCGGGTTGTTCGCATCCTCGCCCCAGTGGCCCAGAAACGCGCGCAGATATTGGATCTGCATCAGATCATCCCGCAAGCCATTGGAGTAACGCGGAAGTTTTGATTCCGAACTTTTCGGGTCCAGGAATTTATTCGGCTGATTGGTGCCTTTGTCGATAGCAGCACAGCCGAGCTCCGTGAACCACACCGGTTTGGACTGCGGCACCCAGGCGGTGGGCTGCGCCTGCCGCAGGCCGCCAATGCGCTCGTGATGTTCCTGCATCCACCAGCTGCGAATATCCTTGTAGCGCCACACCCAGGGCTCATCATGCGCCCCGTCGGTAATCGGGGTGCGGATCTGCGCTGCCCGCGCTTCTGGTGAATGGTAATACCAGTCAAACCCTTCGCCGCCCTCCACATTGCCGCGAAGATACCCGGTATCATAGATCGACGGCGCCCCGGCCTGTGCGTCCAGGTGGTTCTCCTCATCGCGCCAGTCGGACAGCGGCATGTAATTGTCGATGCCGATGAAATCGATGTTTTCATCTGCCCACAGAGGGTCCAGATGAAAGTAGCGGTCGCCCTCGGGCGACTGATAGCCCCAGTACTCCGACCAGTCTGCGGCATAGCCGATCCTGGTGTCCGGCCCCAGCAGCAGCCGCACCTCTGCCGCCAGCGCCCGCAAAGCCGCCACCGCCGGGAAACCCGCAGCGCCGCGGATCTGGGTCAAGGCACGCATCTCGGAGCTGATGCAAAAGGCCTCCACCCCGCCTGCGGCCGCGCATAGCGCCGCATTGTGCAGGATGAACCGGCTAAGGCTCCACTCTGGCGGTCCGGCATAGGTGACGCTGCCATCACCCAGGGTGAAATCCGCAGCGGTGACGGTCCCGAAAAACGCCGCCACCTCTGCGTCCGCCACGGCGCTGCCGTCAGGTGAGCCGCCCCGACCCGGTGCCTGCGACAGGGTAATGCGCCCACGCCAGGGCAGATGCGGCTGGCTGGCGCCGCCGGTCCAGGGATCGGGCAGCGTGTTGCCTTCGGCCTGATCCATCAGAATGAACGGGTAAAACATCACCCGCAGGCCGCGCGCCTGCATCTCGCGGATCGACTGAACCACCGCGGCATCTGCCGGGGTGCCGCCATAAAGCGGCACACCGTCCTGTTTCAGAACCTCCTCCGCCTCCGCGCGGGTGACGCCGCTCACGGTCCAGGGGATGCTGCCTTCGGCGTCCTTATGCTCCACCTTGGGCTGCAGCGTGCAGCTGCCACAGCGCAGATCACCGCCGAACCATGACACAATCAACGAGACCGCCCCGCAGGACGGCAGCTCCGCCTCCAGCGCATTCAGCGAGGTCTTGAGGTCGCTTAACCCCGAGGGCGTATGTTCATTGGCCGGTTTGGCGTCCCCCGGCCCTCCAGTATACTGCACCACATCCGAAGCCAGCGAATACTCGCCAGAGCCGGGCAACAGGGCAACGCCCTGCACGATCTGCCCCAGATCCTGGTCAAAGGTGCTGCTGGCGGGCTGTTCGGGGCGCAGCACATCAAAGGAAAACTGCGGCACCCGGTTGCCGAACCGCGCCAGATCCAGGTTTTCCATCACCACATAGGCGGTTCCGCGATAGGCGGGCACCTGGCCTGCGCCTTCGACCGCCTCCATCACCGGATCCGGCAACTGATCTGCCGTGCCGCGGTAGACGGTCATGTTCAGATCCTTCGGCGCCACTTCCTCGCCATCGGCCCAGACCCGCGAAACACTGGCGATTTCACCGCCGCACAGCGCCACCGCCAGCGATACCGTGTAGCTGTAGCTGGTCACCTGCGGCTGGGACGGCCGGCCCTTGCCGCCGCCGCCGCTGACAGTAGAGGTTTCCAGAAACCGCGAAGACCAGATCACCTGCCCGCCCAGCCGCATCCGGCCATAGACCTGCGCCATGGGCGCGCCGGCACTTGCCTGGGTCAGACGAAAACGGTCCACTTTGCCGGTTTCCACCGGATCGGCACCGGAGCCCAGAAGGCGCTCGTCGATCATCCGGCCCAGGGTGGCGCCCGCCGCACGGCCGATCACGGCCGAGGACAGGCCCGCCACGGTGCCGCCAATTGCGCCGCCAACCGCCGCACCGGCCGCAGAGAGAAGAATGGTTGCCATCAGATCAGCTCCTTTGTCAGGACATGCCGGGGAAATGAAACCGCGCCACGATGCGGCGCTGCCAGGGCGGGCTCAGCGGGCTTTCGACAACCCCGTGGCCGGCATAGGCGTGGATAAAGGACGGGGTACTGCTGCAGAGTTCCGCCCGGCTGACAGGTCGGACAGCGCCTGTGCTGCCCCCCTCGGGGCGGCTGCTTCGTTCCCTCTCCGCCGGGCCGAGCGAAGCCCGCGGTTCTGTGACCGCAGCCTGCACCCCCAGATGCTTGGCCACCGAGCCCTCTCGCATTCGGAACAGGATTACATCGCCGACGGCGGCCTCATGCAGCGGCTTGGCCGCCAGATGCCGCGTGGCGGCCTGCCACAGCGCCTCTGCTCCCTGCGGTTCGGACCAGTCCATTGTATAGGCAGGCGGCGCTTCGGGTTCGGCCCCGCACAGCTCCCGCCACAGGCCACGGATCAGGCCCAGGCAGTCGCAGCCCGCTCCCTTGCAGGAAGCCTGATGCACATAAGGCGTGCCAATCCAGCCCCGTGCGGCCCTGACCACCCTGCTCATCGCCTGCTGCCTCCGCTGTTCAGGCCCGACTGGCGCGGCACCGCCATGATCCAGTCCTCGCCCGGAATGTCGGGAAACCCCTGAAAATTCAGCAGATTGTTAAACTTCAGCCGACAGGTCTCCATACGTTTGTCACAGCCGGCCTCCAGCCGGACGCTGTCACCCACAGACACCGCCGCGCGAATGGGTTCCCAAAGCACGATCCGGCGCCCCGCCGCCGTGCTCTGATCCGCCTTCACCGCCGCCCAAAGGCCCTTGGCCGCGCCGCTCAGCACCGTCAGCCGCCCACCGTCGAACCAGTCAGGCTCAAACCCCGGCAGGGCGTCCCAGCGAAATTCAGCCCTGAAATCCACATTTTCCACTGTAAGATCAGCGGCGTAGCCCGGTGTGTTCAGATCAAACCGGCAGCCACCGTCGCCCAGCACCGCTGTGCAGGGCTTCTGATAGATCCGCCCCAGCGGCTGATTGAGCATCTCTGTCAGGCCGCGCAACTCAGCTTCAAAGGCACCGCCTGCCCGGCGGATTTCACCGATTGAGCCGCGAAACTGCAGCCAGCGCATTGACACATCCTGCCAGTTGACCAGCCAACAGCGCACGTCGGCGCCATCGAACCGGCCTGCTTCGATATCCTCTTCGCGCACGGCGGCATCGTTCAGCACCCCCAGCGCCTCGGTGTTGTCGACGGACAGACCGGTGGCCTGGCTCACCGCCCGCGCGGTCAGTCCGCTGCCGGGCTGAAAGTCGATGCCTTCAAAGCGCAGCACACAGTCATGATCGGTAAAACCCAGCACAGGACCGTCTTTGCGGCGCAGCGCCCAGGCCCGGCACACCGTGGTGATTCCGGATTGAAGATGAGACTGCAAGTCATTGGGAAAACGTGTCATACCCGAACCTCCACCACCGGAACCGCAGGCGCCTCACCAGCCTGGAACGAGGCCACGCTGGTCTGGATGCTGGCAGTGTCGAACCGCACCGGCACGTCAAATTCGAACCCGGCATTGATGCTGAGGCCCGTCTCTGGCGGGTGCGCCAGGGTGATAAACCCGGTGGCTGTATCGAGTTCGTAATCGACGCCCTCGCGCAGCTCATCCTGCTCGATCCCCACCCGCACGCTGCCCGCCACCGGCTTGGCAATCGGGCGCTGATAGGTGAAGACGCCAGACCGGTAGGTCTTGGCCAGCTGGAAGGTCACCGTGCTGCCGTCGCCAATGGCAATTTCCTGGTCGTCAAATGCCACTGCCGCGCTGGGCCTGGCAGATTTATAGTCGCTCCAATCCTTCCAGCGAAAGCCGTATAGCTGTCCCTGCCGGGCCTCAAAAAAGGCGATCAGAGTTTCAATGTCCTCCAGCGCGCGCAGCCCCAGCCCAGCGTCATAGCGGCGTCGGGAATGCGCCCAGGGGGTGTTGCGTTCCTCGAACCCATTGGCCAGCGTCACCACATCGGTGCGCCGTTCGGGCCCGCCGACAGAGCCGAAGCTGAGCGAGGCGGGAAATCGGACTTCGTGGAAATTCATTGTGTTACCCTCCATCCTTAACGGTTTCGCCCGCCGCGGGACAGCGCCCGTGACAGCTGTGCGGCGATCTGGCTGCGGCTGCGTTCAAAGCCTTTGACGTCCGGTGTGGTGACATTCATCACCACATTCACCGCGCCGCCGCCCTGGCTGCGCACGCCCAACGAGCCGTCAGCTCCGCGCGTCAGCGGCAGGATTGCCTCTGGTCCCGCTTCGCCCATCAGCCCGGTGGCGCCGCGCATGGGAAATGTTGTTGGGCCGGTCACGATGCCGCCCTTGGCAAAGGGCATCACCTTGCCCTGGCTAAAGGCGGCGCCATTGGCAAAGGGCAGGATGTTTCCGATCAGCGAGGTCAGCCCGTCGGTCAGCATGCCGCCGGCATGGTTCATCACCGGTTTCATTGCGGCGTTATAGGTGGTTCGGATCATCGACCGCGCCAGCGTGTCCATCGCCTCTGACAGATTGGCGCCGTCAAACAACAAATCGTCAAAGGCACGCCGCAATCCTTTGGAAAGACTGCGATCCAGGATCTGTGCATCGCGTCCGGTCTCGGAAAACCCTTCTTTCACCCGCCCCAGCACTTCTGCAAAGGTTGCCGCCATTCCAGAGGCGCCGTCCAGCGCTTCTCCCAAAGCTTCGCCCTGTAATTCCAGTTCGGCCATCGAGGATGAGTCAGTCATCTGTTGTCTCCTTGTTGCTTGGCGGCGGCAGATCGGGGAAGTCCTGCATCAACGCTGCCAGCCGGTCCCGGCCCAGGGGCGACGGCGCTGCCGCCTCGCCGAGCATCAGCCGCAGTTCCGCCGGCGTCAGCTGCCAGAAATCGCGTGGCAGCAGTTTCAGCCCCGCCATTCCGGCGCGCATCAGCGCAGGCCAGTCGAGCGCGCTCATGGCTGGTCTGGCACGGCAAAGCTGCGCACCAGCAGTTCTGCCGCCACCCGCGCCGCCTGCATCGGGCCGCCGTCTATGGTTGCAGCGGCGAGATCTTCGCGGCTGAGATTGTGACCGCCGCCCTGCAGCCCAGCTGCCAGCAGTGCCAGCACATCGCGGGCGGAAAACCGGCCCTGTTCAAACCGCTGCACCAGATCAACCAGCGTGCCTTCCTCCAGCACAGCCTCCAGGCTCGCCAGCGACCCCAGCGTCAACTTCAACGCATAAGCTGTTCCATTGACACCTAATTCCGCCTCGCCTGCATGTGGATTCACCATTGATCACACCGCCGCAAAGCTGAGCTGTCCGGCGCTGGCCAGCGACAGCTCATAGGTTGCTTCGCCATTGTGGCTGCCTGCATATTCAAGCGCTGTGACCTGGAACGGCCCCTGCACAATACCGAAGTCGGGGATGATCACCTGGAACTCCGGCGTGAGCCCGTCAAAGAACAGCTGTCGGGCGCGTTCGTCGGTATCCGCGTCCCGGAAAATGCCGGAGCCAGAGATACTGGCCGAACGCACGCCGGCACCGGCCAGCAGCTCGCGCCAGCCGCCCTGGCTTTCGAGGCTGGTCACATCGACGCTTTCGGCGTTGAAACTGATCCGCGTGGCGCGCAGGCCCGCGATGGTTTCAAACAGGCCGGCGCCATTCATATCCACTTTGACCAAGAGGTCTTTGCCGTTTTGGACGGTCATGGGGATTCTCCATGTATTTCAATTGGTTTCTATATGTTTCTGCAGCTCAGACGTCGTCCACACGCGCCCGGAACCGCAGGGTGATCTGCCTGCCGCCAGTGGCCAGCCGCTCTGCCTTAGCCCGGTCGAACCACAGGCCCGTCAGCTGCCCGCGCGGCAGCGGCACCGCAGCCCCCACCAGAGCGTCGCAGACCGCTGCAGCAGCGGCCTTGGCCCCGGCAAACCCCGCAGTGTCGGTGGTAACGGTGACGAAAAACCGGTGCTCAGCCCCACCTGCGGTCCCGTCAGAGCGGTCCAGCACCTCCTCTGACCCCAGCGCCACATAGGTCTGCGGCAACGGGCCGGCGGGAATGGCGTCATAGATCGCGCTGCCAACCAGTGTCGTGAGGCCCGCGTCGCCGGACAGATGGGTATAGACGGCGGATTGCAGCCCGCCTGCGATGGCATAGGTCATCCGCTTACCTCCTCAACCGCGAAACAGGTGAGGTAGCGCGCACTTGCGCCGTTTTCCGCAACCGCATCAATGCGGTAGAGGCGGCTTTCATCGCGGAACCGTTGATCGGGACGCGGTCTGGACGCAAAGCCAGCCGGAGTTGACCGCAGTGTGATGCGGTATTTCTGCAAAGACAGGCTGTCCCTGTTCAGACGCCCGCTAAGGGATTTCACCTCTGCCCAGTGGGTGCCTAGCGCCACCCAGGTCTCGGTATAGCCGCCGGCGCCGTCGGGGACGCGCTGGGGGTCTTCGAGCACCAGCTTGCGGGTCAGGTTCGGGGGCTGTTTCATGCCAGGCCTCCCAGGCTGAGCCGCAGGGCGCGGTAGCGTTCGATCAGACTGGTGACGCCAAAGGGCATGCAGCCGCCATGCAGGCCAGTGTCGGCCCGGTATTCATAGTAATGCGCCGCCAGCAGCATCACCGCCTGCGCCAGATCAGCGGGCAAGCCGCCCCACTCCGCAACCATGCCGGCCTGAAGACTGATCCGTGCCAGACCGCCGGTCGGGATCGCGGGCAGCAGGCGGCCTGCGGGACACAGGCAGGGGCGCTGACTGTCCGGCTCAAGCCGGTAGTCCGCAGTGTCCAGAACCGTATCACTGCCAGCCGCGTCACGGATCATCACCTCTGACACCGCCTGCACCGGGGCGATGGGCAGCACCATTCGGCTGCGGTCGCGCCAGTGGCGGATCTCCAGCTCAAAGTCGCGGGTTATCAAAGCCTTGCCGGTCCTTGCTTCGATCGCGGCCAGGGCGGCGCGCAAGAAGCCAAACAGCACCTCGTCCTGCAGGCTGTCCTCGCCAAAGCCGGTGCCCAGACGCAGATGCGCCTTGAACTGGGCCAGCGGCAGGGCGGCCTCGGGCACGGGGGTCACTTCGCTCAGCATCATCATCTCACTCCTGCGGGCCTTCCCCTGTGTCGGCCCTGAACTGCTGTCCGTTGAAGATTTGGCCGGCACGCACCGGTCCCTGCCGCTCGGACGGAGGGGAGCAGCTAGACGGCAGGGACTATGGTGGTGCGTGCCGACCGGCGGACCGGGCTGCCGGTCCGCCATCAGCGCAAGCGTCAGCTCACGCTGAATTTCATCAGCTTGATCGCGGCAAAATCGCTGACATCGCCGCCGACGCGCTTGGTTGCGTAAAACAACACATGTGGTTTGGCGCTGAACGGGTCGCGCAGGACGCGCAGGTCCGGACGTTCGGCAATGGTGTAGCCGGCGTGGAAGTCGCCAAAGGCGATGGGGAAGCTGTTAACGCCCGGGTCCGGCATGTCCTCGGCGATCAGCACCGGGTAGCCCATGAGGCGCGCAGGTTCGCCAGCCGCCAGACCGTCGGACCACAGGAAGCGGCCATCGGCGTCTTTCAATTTACGCAGCATTCCTGCGGTCTTGGAGTTCATGATGAAGGTGGCATTGGCGCGGTATTCCGCCCCCAGCGCATAGACCAGATCAATGATCGCGTCGCCATTGCCGATCTCACCATCGACGCCGGTTGCCTTGTAGCCGATGTTGCCCCAGGTCCAGCTGTCGTTTTCCTCGACATTGTGGTTCAGAAAGCCGGTGGGTTTATCGACGCCGTCGCCGTTGATGAAAGCATCCGCCTCTGACCGCGCGAATTTGTCGGCGATACGGCCGGCCAGCCAGCCCTCGATGTCGAAAGCGCTGTCATCCAGAAGCCGCTGCGATGCTTTGGGCAATGCGCTCAGCTCATGCAGGGGGATGGAAATGCGGTCGATGTTGCCGGTGGAGGTTTCCGCCGACGGGCCGGTTTCATTGGCCCAGCCGGCGCCCATTTCGCTGTGGTCGATCAGCACGTCATAGGAGGTCGCCTCCACATGTACCACAGAGGCCACGGCGCGGATTGAAGCGGAGGCGTTCAGCACCGCCTTGACGGTGTCGGAGGTCTGCGGGTCGACCAGATAGCCGCCGTCGCTGCCCACAGCGGTGGACATGGATTTGCCCTCCAGCTCAAGGCCGCGCAGGCCGTCGTCGTCGCCGTTGCGCAGATAGGCGTTGAACGCCTTCTGATGCGGGGCGCCCGGGTCCTGGCTGGCTGCCAGATGGGGGCGGTTCTGATTGATTGTCTTACGGTCCAGCATGGTCACTCGCTCTTCTGCCTGTTTCAGCCTTGATTGCACGTCGTCCTGAAACCCCTTGAATTCATGAATAAAGCCGGTGATGGCCTGTTTCACTTCATACGCCAGGGGCGCTGCGTCCCCGGTTTGGGCCGGGAGGTCTTGATTGCTCATGTTGTCTGTCCTGTTTTGGGTCTGGCCTGTTTTTGGATCTGGCCTGTTTCAGGTCTGGCCGGTTTTGAGGCCGCGGGTGATCTGGCGCAGGCCGTCAGCCACTGCGCGCAAGGCTTGCGCTTGCGCATCGGTGGAGGATTTCGCCGCCACCCGCGCCGCGGGCAGCATCGGGAAAGTGACCAGCGACACCTCCCACAGCTCCACCTGGGTCAGGTGGCGGGTGCCATCCTGGGCACGGGCAGCCTTTTGGGTGCGGTACCCTATGGAGAGGCCGTCGATGGCCCCTGCGGCGATCAGGGCAGCGGCCTCAGCCCCCTTGGGCGTGGCGGTGAGGATACGGCCCTGCACATACAGTCCGCGCTTGTCCTCGCGAACCTCGTCCCAAACGCCGATGGGCTGGGCCGGGTCGTGCTGCCACAGCATCTTGACCGTGCGGCCCTGATCCCTAAGCGCCTTGAGCGAGGCCGCATAGGCGCCGCGCACCACCACATCGCCGCCCTGATCGGTCTGGCCGAACAGGCTGGCATAGCCTTTGATTTCAGTTGCGTCCTTCAGCGAGAGATCCTCGCCGAAGCGTGCGAATTTATGTTCCAGCTGGGGTGTTCCCTGCATCATCTAAGCCTCTCAAGTCGTTGGAGTTACGGCATTTGAACCGTCAGAAAGGATTGAAAGGCCTGCGCCAGGATAACGGCCGCGACACCATAGACGGTGAGCCAGAGGCGTTTCTCCAGCCGCTCCATCATCTGTTCAATCCGATCAAGGCGGCGGTTCACGGCGTCGTTCTGGATCTGGGCCACCCGTTCATGGGCGGACAGGCGCAATCCCGGTGAACAGTCAAAGGCGTGCATCGGGTGCTCAGTCATCCTGTCCGCCCTCCGCCTGCGGCGCAGCCGGAGCTTCTGCGGGCAACCCCAGAAGCTGCCGCTTTTCCGCCGCTGTGAGGAAGTCCGCAGAGACGACCCGGCGCCACTGTGCCTCACGCTCCGCTGCAAGGGCGGGCAGCTGATCCGGGTCCGGTTTCAGGGTCAGAACCTCACCTGTCCAGCCGGCCAGCCAGTCCCCCAGCGCGGCCGTCACCTTGGCGACCAAGGGCAGCACGGTCAGCCGATAGAAGGCGCGGTGGGCCTCCTGGTAATTGGCGTAAGTTGCATCGCCGGGGATGCCGATCAGCATCGGCGGCACCCCGAAGGCCAGTGCAATCTCACGGGCGGCGGTGTCCTTGGTTTTCTGGAACTCCATGTCCGAGGGCGAAAATCCCATCGGCTTCCAGTCCAGTCCACCCTCCAGCACCATCGGGCGACCGGCATTATTGGCGCCTTGAAAATTCGTTTGAATCTCTTCGCTTAGAAGCCGGAATTGATCTTCTGACATCTGCCCCTGACCGTCGGAGCCAGTCCAGACCAGCGCGCCGGAGGGACGGGCTGCGTTGTCCAAAAGCGCCTTGGACCAGCGCGAGGCAGCGTTGTGGACGTCGATCGCCATTGCCGCCGACTGCAGAGAGGACAGGCCGTAGTGATCGTCCTGGGGATGGAAGTTTTTGATGTGGCAGACCGGGGATTTGACCGGATCAGTGGTAAAGCGGTGCTTGCGCCCGCCGACCACATAATCAAAGCCTGCCGGCCAGCCGTCGGGGCCGGGAACCACATTCATCCGGTCAGAGCGCAGCACATGCAGTTCTGCCGGGGTGTCATCTTCTGCCGCGACCATTTCGATATAGGCGTTGCCGGACAGCAGCAGGTGACCGTAGAGCGTTTCCAGCATCTCGGCCTGGGTCTGGGCCGGATTGGGGCGCCCCAGCAAGGTCATCCAGGGATGGGTGTCATAGCGCTGGCGGCTGTCCTGCAGCACCAGCGGCACGGCGGCGGCGGCCTCGGCAATCAGCCGGATCACCCGATGGGTGACCGGATTGCCGGCATAGCCGCTGCGGGTCAGGGAAACGGTGTCGCGCGGGCTCCAGGCGATGCGGCCGGCGCCGTGCCAGGAGACCACGCGGGCGGTCTGGCTGGCCTTCTGTTCCAGGTCCGGAGTGTTGGGGCCCGGAGTGTTGGAGCCCGGTTTCCGGGGGTCCGGCGTTTTGCGCCGCAGCAGGTCAAAGACCATGGTCCGCTCCTCAGGTTGTTGGTGGGTGGCGCTGTTGGCCCTTGGGCTGATGCGCCTTTGCTGAGGATCATTAAGGCCAGAAAGGGCTGAAGATTTGGCAAGCGGTGCGTACGGCGGGTACGCAACACCCACCCATAGGGCATTGAAATAGTTTAATTTATTTACCGAGCATGGCGTGTTGCATCATGCTGAGAGCAGCGCCGGTCCCGGCGGGGTGGGAAGCGACGCGCCCGCCCCATCGTGCTGCAAGCACGCCTCCGGCATGACAGAGGGCGGGACGGGCGCTGCCCGGCCGAGCGGCCGGGCGGTCGTTTACTGGGGATGTTACAGCACCCTGACCTGCGGCCTGCGCAGATTGGCGGCGGGCTGGATGATCAGCTCATGCAGGGCCCAGACCAGCGCATCGACCCGGTCGGGAGAGCCGCTGCCGCAAAACCCCTGTGGGGTCATCTGGCACATCTGGTCCTCCAGATCGCCCAGTCCTGGAAGGTGGCGTACCCGGCCCTGTTCGTAGAGGGCCGCCACCGGCTCGGCGCGGGCGGATTTCCCCTTACGCGCATGGAGCGCACGGAACGGCATCAGCGCGTCGGCCTGGCGCAGCACGGTCTCGACCAGAGCGCCGCCCTGATTGACCTCTGCCACCACCCGGTCAGCGCCAAAACGGTCGCGGGCGTCAATCACCGCCTGCGCCCAGGTCATCGGCGTGGCGCCCTGCACGGTGCAATCCGCCAGCACAAAGGCCTGCCAGTCCTGCGGCGGACCCTGGGTGACGGCGCCCGCCACCACGATACCGCAGGCGTCGGACCTCTTGCCTGCGCTGACCGCCGGGTCGACGGCGACCACTACCCGGTCCAACGGTGGCGCCTCTGCCGCTTTGGCTGCTTCCAGCGCCGCAGTGGTCCAGAGCGCGCCCTCGATATCCGACAGCAGCACCCCGTCCAGCTCCTGGCGGCCCAATCGGGAGCCAGCGTAGCGTTCGCGCACCTCTGCCAGGAAAGACGCTGCGAGATTGGCACGGTTGGCTTCGGTGGGCGCGTGGGTGGTTACGGTGCTGGGTGAGGCCAGAAGCCGTTTCAGCACCGCTGCGCTGCGCGGGGTCGTGGTGACACAGACGCGAGGGTCCTGCCCCAGCCGCAGGGCAAATTGCAGCATGTCCCAGCTGTCCTGCCCCTTCTTCCATTTGGCCAGCTCATCCGCCCAGGCGGCATCGAACTGGGGGCCGCGCAGGGCCTCTGGGTCGTGGGCCGAGAAGGCCTGCGCCTCAGCCCCGTTGGGCCAGATCAGCTTGCGTTCCGACGCCTTCCACCTGGGGCGACGGTCGGGCGGGGAACAGGCCAGGATACCGCTGTCGCCGTGGACCATCACATCGCGCACCTGATCATAGGTTTCCGCCACCAGCGCGATGCGCCGGGCCGTTCCGAGGTCATGAGGTCTGGCCCCTTCGGCCAGCGAGCGGACCCATTCAGCCCCTGCCCGCGTTTTGCCTGCGCCGCGCCCCCCCAGGATCACCCAGGCGCGCCAGTCCCCGTCCGGCGGGCGCTGGTGATCCAGCGCCCAGATGTCGAAGAGATGCGGCAGCGCACACAAAGATTTACGGTCCAGCTCATTCAAGAAGCAGCTCAGGAGCGAGGGCGGCACGCAGGCGAGAAAGTCCGAGCTCGACAGCTGCGCGCGCCGCGACGAGATCGAGTTCGTGTTCGGATTTGAGCAGGCGGGCGAATTCGGTGCTTTGTTCTGCAAGGAGTCTCTCCACTTTCTGGCATTCGCGGATCAGCTGTTCCAGACGGCTGATCTGCCCCTTGGCACCGGTTGTTTCATCGGCCCCGTTGGTTTCGAGCTGCTCCCGTAGCTCCTCTGCTTCGTTGCGCAGGCGGTGTATGCTTTGCTGTAGGGATTGCAGGAGATCGGCGGTGTAATGCACCTGCCGCTGCAGGACGGCGCCGCCGTTCGGTTCCGCTGTCCGGCCCGGTTGCGGCTGATCCGGTGCCGGGCCGTTGGTGTGGTTTGTCATGGGATGTTCTGCCTCATGCGTTATTGTCCGCACGAGAGAAAGACAGGACGGCCACCGGCGGAAAAAAGGGTCCGGGGCCGTCCATGTTTCTTCCAGCTGCACTACAACCTATACGGGATTTCACAGCAAATGTCAAGGGTTACAGCCAGAGATGCGTACGGTGGCCAGGCAACGGGCAATCCTCTGCACTGGCGGACAGGCAGCGTAAAGGTACCGCAATAACTTAAGCCCTATTTAACTCTCCATCGGCTATCCACAGCGACAGGACGCGTGAAAAACCACTGGAGACATGGAATGACCACTACAGACCGACGGATCGAGCGGCGTCCGGCAAATGGCGAGGCCCCCTTTGCGCTTGACGAGATCTTCTTTTCGAGGACCGATGACCGCGGTGTGATCAAAACCGGCAATGACATCTTTCGCCGGGTTTCTGGTTTTGATTGGGACGATCTTGTGGGCGCGCCGCATAAGATCATCCGCCATCCGGATATGCCGCGTGGTGTTTTCCAGCTGTTCTGGGACACCATCCAGAACGGCGAATTCATTGGCGCCTACGTAAAGAACAAGTCGAAGGACGGCCTGTATTACTGGGTGTTTGCGGTGGTTGCGCCATGTGAGGACGGGTATCTGTCTGTCCGCATCAAACCCAGCAGCAGCCTGTTTGACACGGTCAAGCAGGGCTACGGCGATCTGTTGCAGGCTGAGCAGGAGGGCGGCCTGAGCCCGGAAGAGAGCCGCGACAGGCTGCTGGCCTGGCTGGCCGGTCTGGGCTTCGACTCGTACCGGGAATTTGCCGCGCACGCCATGAGCGAAGAACTGGAAAGCCGGGATGCAGGCCTAGAGGCTGCGCCGGATGCCACGATCCACGCATTGCGGCAGAAACTGAAAAACTCTGAGGTTCTTGTCACCGAGACCAAAGGGCTGATTGACGATTTTTCCGCCATGCGGACCATTCCGCATAACCTGCGCGTGATTGCGTCCAGGATTGAACCGGCAGGTGGGCCGGTGACCGTCCTGTCCCAGAATTACGGGTCAATGTCGCGCGAGATGTCGACCTGGTTTTCCACGCATGTGATGGGAGAGGACAGCGATTTTGCAAAGATCAAGGAACTGGTGAACCAGAGCCTGTTTGTAGAAGGCATGGCCCGCATACTGACCGAATGCGACGACCAGCTGCAGCGCGAGCGCCGGGATTTGGGCGGTATTGATCTGCGCGCGGAACAGGACATCCTCAGCCAGCTGACCAAGGCGCAGGTGGCAGGCGCCCGTATGGAGCTCAAGGAAGTTGACAGGGAAGCCGAGCGTATCACCCGTGCCTGCGAAACTATGCGGCGCCAGTTCCTGGGGCTCAGCTCTACCAGGGTCTTGTGCAAGATCGAAAGCGCCAGGCTGCCACGGGATGGCGCCACGCTGTCCGACATCATTGATCAGCTGGGGTCCTTTCAAGAGCGGATTTCGCGGCGTCTGGACACGATTTCGCAGCTTTGCGCTGAGATCCGCGAGCCAAAGCAGGACATGGCAGCCTAGAGGCCGGGACTGCTGTTTCCAGACCACGCATTAGGCAGATTGCGCGGCTGACAGGGTACAGGAGCGCGGGGAATACGGCTGTTTTTCAGGATGTTATCAGGCTGACATGCAGCAGTTTGGACACCAGTGGCACGCAATGCGCGGCTACTGGCCCTGTCAAACCCAGCGAGCAGATACCTGAGAGAGCACACTCCGGACGCGAAAAATAGGTTTTAGTGATTTCAAATTCACAACCTGAACAGTCAGGCTGATCTCCAAAAAGGGGATATCCATGGTCAATTCGATTGACGGGGCTAAGAGCCCTCGTGTTCAGAACGATATCAGCGCAGCGCCTGCGCCAGCAAGCAGAAGCCGCGAAGGAGCCAGCCGCGCTGCGCAAGCTGCCCAGCAGGCGCCCAGTGGTCGGCCCAGCCAGCACAGCGTCTTTGCAAGCGGGGGGGCGGAATCACAGGAACTGGTGCCTCAATCCCGAAACGCGCGCATGCAGCAAGAAACCGGGAACGGTGAAAATGCCTTGCCGGCCACTCGTCCAAAGACTGGCCAGCCCGGGCGGCCGAGCTTGCCGCCGCTACAGATGCCGACGCCGCAATCCCGCGCTGCTGCTGAGAATGATTTGTCCTTATCCCCGATTTTTGCGGAATACGACGAAGCTGTCGCCAAGCTGGAGCAAGAGTTCAAAACCCAGGACGCGAAGAAGGCATTAAAAACCCAATCTGAGGAGGAACAATTTGAAAAAATGGAGACGTCTCCGCTGAAAGGGCCCACTAGCCTTCCACCGCAACCGGAACCGGACCGGAGTTTTGAAGAGGTGATGGCCAGGTACAATGAACTGATGAAATCCCGAAGAGAAATCGCTCAGCTTAAGCTAGATGTGAGGAGGTTGGAGGCAGACCAGGCACGTGGCGCCGCTAACATTCAGTCGCAAACGCAGACCGACTCTGGGAAACCCGATTCAACGCCTGCCGACAAAGACTCCATGGTTGTTCCCAAAGCACCGGACATGCTTTGACCTGACCTGTCAGCGGACGCCATCAGTCAGCGTGATACCAGTTTGCAGCGGTGTTTCGCCACTTGCAGGCAGTTATAATCACAAGGTCAGGATCCAAAAAGCGATCAGAACAACACTGTTCTGATCGCTTTTTTGCGCGTTGTGGGGGCGTGAGCGATAGCGGTTTCACCCGAAAGCCCTATGCCCTTTTGGAAGCAAGACCGAAACTTCAGTTGTTCTGCTGCCGCTGGGCTTCGATCTCGCGCCATTTGGCGACATTGCGGTTGTGCTGGTCCAGCGTTTCCGCAAAGGCGTGGCCGCCGGTGCCGTCGGCAACAAAGAACACATAGCCCGTGGTCTCTGGGTTCACCGCCGCTTCCAGACTGGCCATGCCTGGATTGGCGATGGGCGTGGGGGGCAGACCTTCGATCACATAGGTGTTCCAGGGGGTTGCCTTGCGCAGCTCGCTTTGGCGCAGGCCACGGCCCAGGGTCCCCTCGCCCTTGGTGACGCCATAAATCACCGTCGGGTCGGTCTGCAGCCGCATGCCGCGGTTGAGGCGGTTGGTAAACACAGACGCCACCATGCCACGTTCCTCGGCGACGCCGGTTTCCTTCTCGATGATCGAAGCGAGGATCAGCATCTCTTCCGGGCTGGTGACGGCGGCATCGCTTGCCCGGCCTTCCCAGGCGGCGTTGATGCGCATTTGCTGGCGTTGCTGCATTTCGGCCAGAACAGCGGCCCGTTCGGTGCCCGGGGTGACCTCATAGCTGTCCGGTGCCAGCAGGCCTTCGCCCGGGCGTTCGCCCGGCGCTCCGGCCAGCACGTCCATCGCTTTCAGTGCCTCGACGACCTGCCAGCTGGTCACGCCTTCGGCCAATGCGATACGGTAGCGGGTGTCGGCCTCCTGGCGGGTCTCGGTGTACTCGGACGGCACATCGCCCTCACCCAGGATGAACTCTGCCTTCTCAACGAATTTGTTGGTCGCAGGGTCCAGCTCCCGTACCTCGGCCTGGGTGCGGGTCACACCGATGCGGTAGACGATTTCCGTGCCGCAGGTTGAGGCACCGGATTGGGTGATCTCACCCATGATCTGCTCCATCGACGCCCCCGGCTCCACCAGAAAGCTGCCAGCCTTCAACTGAGCTGTTTTCTCGCTGTATTTGGCGCCAAGGCGAAAGATGGTGCCAGAGGACACAGCCCCCTGCGCTTCCAGATCACGGCTGACACGGACCATATTGGAGCCGCGCTCTACGCGCAGGCAGATGGCGCTGTCCAGCGGGCCCTCGGCCTGATACTGCGACTGGCCCCACAGGATGAGGCCGCCCAGCAGAAACAGGGCGGCGATCAGGACAGTCAGCATGTTGGAGGCGAGGCTGCGCCACATCAGTCAGGCTTTCCGAAGAGAACCGACGCATTGGTGCCGCCAAAGCCAAAGGAGTTGGACAGGGCCACGTCGATCTTGCGCGCGCGTTTGGCATTAGGGGCCAGGTCGACCGGGGTTTCAACCGCGGGATTGTCGAGGTTAATGGTCGGCGGCGCCACCTGATCGCGGATCGCCAGAATCGAGAAGATCGCCTCAATCGCGCCGGCAGCGCCCAACAGGTGGCCGGTGGCGGATTTGGTCGAGGACATGGTGACATTGCCCGCGTGATCGCCCAGCAGCCGTTCCACAGCGCCCAGTTCGATGGTGTCCGCCATGGTCGAGGTGCCATGGGCGTTGATGTAATCGATGGCAGAAGCCTCCAGGCCTGCGTTGGCCAGCGCCGCCTTCATCGAGCGTTCGCCGCCCTCGCCGTCCTCGGAGGGAGCGGTGATGTGGTAGGCGTCGCCCGACAGGCCATAGCCCAGTACTTCGGCATAGATCCTGGCACCGCGGGCCTTGGCGTGTTCGTAGTCTTCCAGAACCACAACCCCGGCGCCCTCGCCCATGACAAAACCGTCGCGGTCGGCGTCATAGGGGCGCGAAGCGGCCTTGGGGTCGTCGGCGCGTTTGGTCGACAGCGCCTTGCAGGCGTTGAATCCGGCAATGCCGATTTCGCAAATCGCCGCCTCGGCGCCGCCTGCGATCATCACATCGGCATCACCGGATTTGATCAGACGGGCCGCGTCGCCGATGGCGTGGGCGCCGGTCGAGCAGGCGGTCACAACCGAATGGTTCGGCCCCTTGAAACCGAAGCGGATCGAGACCTGGCCGGAGATCAGGTTGATCAGCGCGCCGGGAATAAAGAAGGGGGAGACCCGGCGCGGGCCTTTCTCCTTGATCATCACCGCCGTGTCGGCGATCGACGACAGCCCGCCGATGCCCGAGCCGATCATCACGCCGGTGCGCAGGCGGCTGTCCTCATCCTCGGGCGTCCAGCCGGCGTCGCGCACGGCCATGTCGGCGGCTGCGATGCCATAAAGGATGAAATCGTCGATTTTCTTCTGCTCTTTCTTGATCACCCAGTCGTCCGGGCTGAAGGTGCCTTCAGAGCCGTCGCCGCGGGGAACTTCGCAGGCGTAAGTCGTGGCGACACCGCTGGCTTCGGCATCAAACAGGGTGATCGGGCCGGCTCCCGACTGTCCATCCAGCAGCCGCGACCAGGTTTCTTCTACTCCGCTAGCCAGCGGGGTGACCAGGCCCAGTCCGGTGACTACTACTCGGCGCATTCCTTGCTCTCCTTTGCCTCGGCAATCCGTCCGTCCAAATAGCTTGGAATGGCAACCGTGTGCAAGAGCGGGCTGGCAGCTGGAAACACGTCGCGAAAAATAGGAGATGGTTGCATTCCATATCCGAGAGAACGGTTATTTAACCACTCTCTTCTAGGCTGAACTTATCAAATTGGTAGACTCGGCATCCGTCCTTGTGGAGTGCCAGTAGCGGGCTGGAGTTCTGGGCCATTTACGCTCCAGCCCGCTTCTTTTTGCCGATTTTTCCAGCAGGTTCCGGAATGCGGCGTCTGTCGGGTGCCGCCAGGCCCAGCCTCCTGCGGCGCATTGCAACCGGGCTGTCCGGTCTGTCCCAGCCAGCATCTGCATTAACCTCAAATTTGCAACTTTGTGCCAATCTGGCCTTCGGAAAGACGTGAGGAACACCCTGCAATGCGAAAATGGCTTGCGACAGCTGTTGTTTTGCTGACCCTGACCCTTCAGCCAGATCGGGCACAGGCGTCCTGCCCGGTGCACGAGGACCTGTCAGACCTGAATCGGGCCTCTGCCGGGTTTCTTGCTTATCTGGAGACCGGGAAAAGCCCGTTTTACGTGCCGCAGCTGAATAGCTGGATCAGAATGAATCCGCCTGCCCCCCTGAAACAGCGGATGCGGGCCGTTGGCATTCAGCAAGTGGAAGCTGACACCCTGAAACTGATGAAGCAAAGCACGGTTCTGCTGCAAATGCTGTCCAGACAGGGCCGCCTGGCAACTCAGGAAAGCGCCCGGCACATGGGGCTGCGCGACTTGCTGTTCAGATACGGCCGCATGGTCGAAGCCCTGCCCTGCGATCAGATCAAGGAAGACGGGTTCGGCAGCAAGCTGGTAGCGATCAACGCAAATGACGCGCGGCAGCGGCAGCAAATCATCAATGCTGCGGTGGCCTGGGTGTCCTTTCTGGTGCTGGGCGGCAGCATTCTGTACTTCCTGGACCGGATCGGTATCCGAAAAATCCGCCGCACCAAACGCTATCCCTGCGCGGTGCCCTGTGTGGTTACGGCCGACGGGCAAACCGTGCGCGCCCATCTGGTGGATCTAAGCAGGGCGGGTGCCAAGGTACGCCCAAACACCCAGTGCGAGGCATCCGGGCGGGTGCGGCTGCAATTCGGCGGCTACACAATAGACGCGCAGGTGCGCTGGAAGACCCAAGACTATATCGGCGTGAAATTTGTCAACGATTTCAATTTCATGCAACTACACCGTCTGCTGGAGGAATTCCCGATGGAAGAAGGCGGCATCCGTGAAGAAGTCCGCTACGGAATGTAAACCGCTGGCTTTCTGCGCCTCTCCCGGAGCGGGGAAGCATTTTTGCCCCGCCCGCCACGTCATGTGAGCCGGGCGTTCCAGTCCCGGCACGCTTGCGCGCTGCAGGCTGCGGCCGCCCAGTGGTCGGCGATGCGGCTTAGGCTTTTGGGGGACGCGGGCTGAGCAAACTGGCGTAGCTACCTGCCTAGATTGGCATAGCTGCCTGCCTGGATTTTTGCCAGCATGCCCGTATTTGCCCCCTATGCACCCCGTATTTTCCTGACTGCCCGCAATCATAAAACTGCACAGGACTGCCGGTGCAAAAGCCCGAGACGTCCCGGTGTTTCCAGAAGCTTAGGCGCGGCCCGGCTGTGGTCCGGCTCTGGTCTGGGCCTGCGCCGAAAGGAGAGCACAGGCGTCATCCTTTTTCTTTGGCCAAATCGCGCTGCACCCTGCGCGGATCTATTCGCGGCCATAAACCGCCCGCCTGCAACATTGCCTGAAGGGGCCAAACAGCCTGAACACAGCCAAGCGCCTGCATCGCCCGGGACACCGCGCAGCGTTTGAGAAAGTAGAGAAAAGTGGCAGCGACGCCGACAAGACGGTAGAGGCGCTGCGGCGGACAAACCCTGTGCCGCGCGGCAGGGCTGGCTGCGCCAGAAAGCATCAGGGGCGCCCGCTGACGGCCGCCCCTGATCTAGGCCTTACTGAAATTCAGCAACCGGTTCCGGTTCCGGGCGGGCCACAGCCAGCGCATCCTCGACTGAAATGGTTTTGCGGAACAGGGCACGTCCGACCTGAACGCCGGAGATGTTGCTGATGTATTTCAGCCGCGAGATATCATCGGCGTTGCGCACCAGTCCGCTGGCGATCACCGGCTGTTTCACCAGCGAAGCAAGATGTGAGATCAGCCCCATCTGCGCCTCTGTGTCAGACACATCGGAATCGATATCGGTGATGATGATGCCTGCAAAAGGCGCGCCTTCGAAGGCTTCCAGGTAGGCCTCGGGCGTAAAGGCGCCGGATTGGCGCCAGCCGTCCGTCATGACCTGACCCTGGAAAACATCAACAGAAAGCACGATCTGATCCGGATGATGCTTTGCAAGCTCTTGCACAAGCTGCGGATCACGTGCGGCCAGCGTGCCGATCACAACACGCCCTGCCCCTTTGTCGATCCAGTATTCAACCTGTTCGCGCGAGCGCATGCCGCCGCCCAGCTGGACCGGGATACCAGCGCCGCGGATGATGTCCTGTATCAGCTCATCGTTGCTGTCGTCCCCTTCGATTGCATTGAAATCAGTCAGATGCATCCATTCCGCCCCAGACGCAGCAAAGCCCTTGGCGGTTTCAACCGGGTCGACATGCCAAATCATCGGCTCATCCAAGCGGCCTTTTTCGAGGGTCACGCAACGGCCGTTCTGAATTTCCATCGTGGGGTAGATAATCATAATGCCAATCTCCTCTGTTTTGCCTCTTGGGGTCAGAGTAGCACGGATTTTCCCCTCCGATACGGCGTATCCTGACCTTTTATGTAACAATTGCGGCGTGGAATTCGCGCCAAACCGGTAGCGCAAACACAACCCAGACACGCAAGACGCCAGATTGCCGCAGCAGCAGAATCAGCAACATGAAAAGACAACAGAAAACGGCGCCCTCCGTGCAGGAGAGCGCCGCCCAATCCGGTCATCCGGAAGCGTGGCTTAGGACGCTTCGGAGATGAACTTAACCGCGTCGCCGAAGGTCTGGATGGTTTCGGCTGCGTCGTCCGGGATCTCGATGCCGAACTCTTCTTCAAACGCCATCACCAGTTCCACGGTGTCCAGGCTGTCTGCGCCCAGATCGTCGATGAAGGAGGCGTTTTCGGTGACCTTGTCTTCTTCAACACCCAGGTGCTCAACAACGATCTTTTTTACGCGGTCTGCGACGTCGCTCATGTCTATTCCTCGTCTTTCAGGGCACTCTGCCCAGTTCTGCCCTTGCCCGTTCGGGCGGCGTGGTTTTGCCCGGAGCGGGCGGTGTGATCCCCGCCGGGCGGGGACGATGCTGTGCTTCCCTGAGGAAATGCCAGCGTGGATACGGGCCGCCTATAACATAGACCACGGCCAAGGCAAATGTTTTCGCTTGGTCACGTGAACCGGCGCAGCCCGCGTCTGGCTGCTATGAAGCGTGCAGATGGCCTCTCGATCAAGTGCCTGCAAGCACCCAACGGATTTTTTTTCGCAATTGCACCGCTTTTCAACCGCTTGGCGTCGGAACCTGACCGGCAGAGCAGCTGGCGGCGGATGGAAAGGGCCCTGCAGAGGGCCCTTGACGTCTTCATATCGGCTTGGCGCTCAGAGCATCGCCATGCCGCCGTTCACATGCAGCGTGGTGCCGGTGACATAACCTGCTTCCTGACTGGCAAGATACAGCACGGCAGAGGCGATTTCTTTCGAATCTCCCATGCGGCCAGCCGGGATCTGGGTGAGGATCGCGTCTTTCTGATTGTCGTTCAGCTTGTCCGTCATTGCGGTGGCAATGAAACCCGGTGCAACCGCGTTAACGGTGATGCCGCGGTTGGCGACCTCATAGGCCAGCGATTTGGACATGCCGACCATGCCGGCCTTTGACGCAGCATAATTGCCCTGGCCCGGGTTGCCGGTGGCGCCCACGATGGAAGAGATGTTGATGATGCGGCCCCAGCGCGCCTTCATCATACCGCGCAGAACGCCGCGGCACAGGCGCATGGTGGAGGTGAGGTTCACGTCCAGCACGCTCTGCCATTCCTCGTCCTTCATCCGCATGAAGAGATTGTCGCGGGTGATACCTGCGTTGTTCACCAGAATATCAACCGAGCCCATCACCTCTGCCGCCTGTTTCGGCAGCGCCTCAACCGATTCCGCATCGGACAGGTTGCAGGTCACCACATGGGCGCGCTCGCCCAGTTCCGCGGCCAGCGCGTTCAGCGGCTCTTCGCGGGTGCCGGACAGCGCCACTGTGGCGCCAGCTGCATGCAGGGCGCGGGCGATATCGCCACCGATGCCGCCGGAAGCCCCGGTTACGAGGGCGTTTTTACCAGTCAGGTCAAACATATCTATTGTCCTTTAAGTCTGTGCTCCGAAGCGGCCGGGCCGCACCGGAAGAATCCAGTTAAGCTTCGCAAGCCGCTTTTGCGTCTTCGGGCGTGCCCACCTGACGGCTGGCCAGGGCGCGGTCGATTTTGCGGATCATGCCGGACAGGGCCTTGCCTGCACCGATTTCCCAGAACTCGGTCACGCCTTTGGCCCCCATCGCCTGCACGCTTTCGCGCCAGCGCACCGAACCGGTCACCTGCTCCACCAGCAGTTGGCGGATCTCATCCGGGCTGGTGACCTCATCCGCGCGCACGTTGGCGATCAGCGGCACGGCGGGGGATTTGATATCCACGCCCGCAAGCGCTTCGGCCATGGCATCTGCAGCGGGCTGCATCAGGGCGCAATGGAAAGGTGCAGACACCGGCAGCATTACGGCGCGTTTGGCGCCCTTTTCCTTGGCAATGACTGCGGCGCGCTCTACCGCGGCCTTGGCACCGGAGACCACCACCTGGGTGGGGTCGTTGTCGTTGGCGGCCTGACAGACCTCGCCCTGTGCGGCTTCTTCGGCCACGGCGCGCACGGCATCAAGGTCAAGGCCGAGGATGGCGGCCATGGCGCCCTCGCCCACTGGCACGGCGCTTTGCATTGCCAGGCCACGGGTGCGCAGCAGGCGGGCAGTGTCGGCAACCGAAATGGCACCGGCGGCGGCCAATGCGGAATATTCGCCCAGCGAATGGCCTGCCACAAAGGATGCCTTGTTGATGGTAACGCCTTCAGCTTCCAGCGCGCGCATTGCGGCCATCGAAGTGGCCATCAGGGCGGGCTGGGCGTTCTGGGTCAGGGTCAGGGTTTCGATGTCGCCCTCCCAGATCAGCTGGCTCAGGCTTTCCCCAAGCGCGCTGTCCACCTCGTCAAAGACGGCCTTGGCGGCCGGATAGGCTTCGGCCAGCGCCTTGCCCATGCCGATGGTCTGGGCGCCCTGCCCGGGAAACACGAATGCGATCGTCATTGATGACCTCGTCTGTTTTAGCGTTCTGCCTGATGTACCCGCCCTTTTCCTTACGTACAAGCAAAGCTGCACGAAACCTGTGCGCATGCGGACAGCCCCCTGCGTTGCATCCGGCACAGGCGCAGTTAGGGTAAGGGCAATCGGACCCAGACCAGGAAAAGCACCCTATGTCCCGCTCCAACACGTTTTCATCTTACGGATCTGTCGCCAAGGGTTTCCACTGGCTGACGGTGCTTTTGATCTTCTCCGCCTTTCCCTTGGGGTATTTCGCCAATGAGCTGGCGCATCAGATACAGAGCCCCGGCTTTGACGGCAGCCAGACCGTGATTGAGCAGGCAACGCTGCTGTTCTCGCTGCACAAAACCGTGGGGGTTGCCGTGTTCTTCACCGCGCTGCTGCGCATTTTCTGGGCGCTGAGCCAGCCGAAACCCGGCCTGTTGCACCCGGACCGCAAGGCAGAGGCGCTGGCAGCAGAAATGGTGCACTGGCTGCTTTACGGCTCTTTGGTGGCGGTTCCGCTGACGGGCTGGATCCACCACGCGGCCACCACCGGCTTTGCGCCGATCTGGTGGCCCTTCGGGCAGAGCCTGCCGTTTGTGGCCAAGTCCGAGCATGTGGCGGGGCTTTTTGGCGGGTTGCACTGGCTGCTGGTCTGGACGCTTGCAGCCGCATTGGGACTGCATATAGCCGGCGCGCTGAAGCACCATGTGATTGACCGCGATGCAACGCTGCGGCGGATGCTGCCGGGCGGCGGCGGTCTTCCCAATCCGCCGGCCCAAGCGCATAGCCTGCTGCCGTTGCTGGCGGCACTGGCGGTCTGGGGCGCTGTGCTGGGCGGCGGTGCAGCAATCGGCGTTTACGGCGGCCATGATCACAGCCACGTACAGAGCGATGGACAGAGCGACGGGCACGCAGCTGAAGGCGCCGCTGCCCCGGTTGCCGCCGCCGCCGCACCGGCAGCGGGCAGCGGCTGGGCGGTGCAATCCGGCACGCTGGGCATTGCCGTCACCCAAATGGGCAGTGTGATCAATGGCAGCTTTGGCGAATGGGCAGCCGTGATCAGCTTTGTGGACCCAGCCGCCCCCGGCCCGGCCGGCAGGGTGGAGGTGACAATCGCTATTCCTTCGCTCGAGCTGGGCTCGGTCGCGGGGCAGGCAATGGGGGCTGATTACTTTGACAGCGCCCGTTTCCCGACGGCCCTGTTCACAGCAGAGATTGAAAAGCTGGCGGAGGGCTACCAGGCCACAGGCACGCTGACCATCAAGGGCCAGGCGGTGCCGGCCACCCTGCCCTTTGATCTGGATCTGACAGGCGACACCGCGGTCATGTCCGGCGGGCTGACATTGAACCGGCTGGATTTCGGTGTCGGCAAAAGCCTGGCCGATGAAAGCTCTCTCGCTTTTGCAGTGGATGTCATGGTGGAACTGGAAGCGCAACGCCAACAACAATAGCTGCGGCTGCGGTGGTCCGCACCGGCGGCGCTTTGGCAGGCCGGTGCGGTTTCAGACCCGTCTTTTTCCAGATGCCAGCATCTCTTTGGGGCAGATACCGGGCACGCCCGGAAAACGCAGGCCCTAAAAGCATCGGGCACTCAGTCCTGGCAAAGCATCTAGGCGTATCAGGCTGGTTTCTATCCGCATCGGCCCGACCCGTGGCACGGCCACGGACCCTGCACAGAAAAGACCGCCGGACCTGTTCAGTCCGGCGGCCCTTGTCTGCACAGATACTTGTGCTGCGGATCAGCCGTCCGCTTTCATCGCTTCGACGGAAATCTTGATATTCACTTCATCGCTGACGAAAGGCGCGAACTGGCCCAGGTTGAAATCGGAGCGCAGTACGGTTGCAGTGGCGTCAAAGCCTGCCCAGGGTTTCTTGCGCATGGGATGATCACCGGTCTGGTTCAGCTTGGCATCCAGCACAACCGGCTTGGTCACACCGTTCAGCGTCAGGTCGCCGGTGATCTTGGCGGTGCTGTCACCAGTCACTTCAATTGCGGTGGAGGAAAAGCTGATGGTCTCATCCTCTGTCGCCTCAAAGAAATCCTTGGACATGAAATGGTCGAACCGGGCCTGCCAGCCGGTGAACATCATGCTGAGCGGCATCGTTACATTGACGCTGGAAGCCGCAGGATTTTCCTGGTCGAACATGATTTCGCCTTCGAAGCCCGAAAACATGCCCCAGGTGGTCGAGTAGCCCAGGTGGTTATAGTCGAAGAGAATCTGGCTATGGCCTGCGTCCAGAACATATTTTTCAGGCGATGCGGCTGCGCCGGTTGCTGCAGCGGCGGCCAAAACGGCGGCAAGCAGGGTCTTTTTCATGTCAAAGGCTCCGTTGGAATGAACATTGTGGCAACACATGTGGTCCGGGCCGCCCTGAAGGGAAGCCCGTAATTTCCAACACTATCTGTGAGTACGCGAACATTAAACCCGCAGCTGCCGCCAGCGCATGTCCTCGCGCAAACGTGTCGGAAGTTTCAGGTCATGATATGCACAGCACCGCTGAGCTGATCGCGCAGCTGGCTGCGCACTGCAGCAGAGTCCAGCGGCAATTCGATCAGCAGGCTGCCGTCGTCCTCAAACAGCTGGACCGAATTGGCCGCCAGCCGCACGCCGCCCAATGTATCATAGCTGCGGCGCAGGACAGTCCGCGGGCGGCCACTGGAATCACATTTCAAAAGCCGCAGTTCGCGGCGCACAGGGTCAAAACAGGCCTCCGGATGGCCGGCCGGCTCATGGGCGGTCATCAGCACCAAACCCAGCAGAAGAAAGGCAATCGAAACGCCGAAGCGGACCAGATCCATCTCTGGGTCGGTGCCGGAGCCCTGCACAATCCACAGACCGGCTGCACCAAGGATCATGGCCCCGCCCAAAAACCGCAGTGCTGCGATCCGCACCTTCCAGTTTGCTTCGAACCGCAGGCTCAGCGGCGACGCTTCTGCAAAGGAACCAAATGTCCGGCTGCCCGGCATGCCGGAGCCCTGCGGCGGGATTTGCTCTGTCACTGACATTTGACGGCCCTTCTGATGCTGTCCTGTTTCTGCTGCCAGGCTGCCTCCTCTGGCGGGAGGGCTGCGCCGCGGCTTCATCCGCGTTAAGGCTTCGTTAAGAACTGAAGCCCTCTTTTGCGGCAGTAATGGGGCAGACCTGCGGTTTTGCCGCGGCGGGCAGCTGCGGACGGCAGCAAATGCCCTTTTGCCTTGCTCTTTTGGCTCGGGCCTGTATAGGAGGCCCTGCTTCCGCGACATTTTCGATCCGCGCAGCCTCTCGTGACCGGGCAGCGGAAGCTTTGGATGCCCTGTCTATGAAATGCGCCCAGACACAAACAGGAGTTCGCATGCCACTCTATGAGCATGTCATGATTGCGCGTCAGGACCTGTCCAACTCGCAAGCAGAAGGCCTCATCGAACATTTCGGTGCTGTTCTGTCCGACAACGGCGGCAAGCTGGTCGAACAGGAGTACTGGGGCGTCAAAACGATGGCCTACAAGATCAACAAGAACCGCAAGGGCCACTATGCCTTCCTGAAGACCGACGCACCGTCGGCCGCCATTCAGGAAATGGAGCGCCTGATGCGTCTGCATGATGACGTGATGCGCGTCCTGACCATCAAGGTCGACGAGCACGCCGAGGGCCCTTCGGTCCAGATGCAGAAGCGCGACGAACGCGGCGATCGCCGTGAGCGCCGCTGATCTTAGCTTGAGAAAAGGACGCTAAATCATGGCAGCCAAACCGTTTTTCCGCCGCCGCAAAGTGTGCCCCTTCTCGGGCGACAACGCACCGGCAATCGACTACAAAGACACCCGTCTTCTGCAGCGCTACATCTCTGAGCGTGGCAAGATTGTGCCTTCGCGCATCACCGCCGTTTCGGCCAAGAAGCAGCGTGAGCTGGCCCGTGCTATCAAGCGCGCCCGCTTCCTCGCCCTGCTGCCCTACGCTGTGAAGTAAGGAGATAGGCACATGCAAGTTATCCTTCTTGAGCGCGTTGCAAAGCTGGGCCAAATGGGCGACGTCGTTGACGTAAAGCCCGGGTTCGCCCGTAACTTCCTGCTGCCGCAGGGCAAGGCGAAAACAGCTTCCGAAGCCAATATCGCATCTTTCGAGGCACAGAAAGCGCAGCTGGAAGCGCGCAACCTGGAAACCAAAAAAGAAGCCGAAGCTCTGGCAGCAAAGCTGGACGGCCAGCAGTTCATCGTGATTCGCTCCGCATCGGATGCGGGCGCGCTGTACGGCTCGGTCACCCCGCGCGACGCAGCCGAAGCCGCAACCGCGGACGGTTTCTCGGTCGACAAGAAACAGGTCGCCCTGATCTCCCCGATCAAGGACCTCGGCCTGCATTCGGTCTCTGTGAAACTG
The DNA here is from genome assembly GCF_049800895.1 of Leisingera sp. S232. NCBI lineage: Bacteria > Pseudomonadati > Pseudomonadota > Alphaproteobacteria > Rhodobacterales > Roseobacteraceae > Leisingera > Leisingera sp. S232. Next base: position 67,962 of record NZ_JBNAFX010000023.1, read on the forward strand.
CACCCGGAAGTCGAAGCCACCATCAAACTGAACGTCGCGCGTTCGGCAGAAGAAGCCGAACTGCAGGCATCGGGCAAATCGATCCAGGAGCTGGCCGCCGAAGAGGAAGCCGCTGCGGAATACGAGATCTCCGAGCTGTTTGACGACATCGGTTCTGCGGCGTCTGACGACGACGACGCACCGGTCGAAGCCGCTGGCGAAGAAACCAACTGATCCCTTTTGGGACAGTGAAACATGGGAAAGGCCGCCCTTTGGGCGGCCTTTTTCTATGCCCGTGCGGCATCTGCAAAAGACACGGCAAATTGCACAGAAACCCCCTGCCCCGGAATAACCATCTGTTTGCCGTATTCAGCAAGAATACTCGGCATGTGGAGTGAATAAGGGGATGTGCCATGCTGGACGCATTGGAAAGTGAAGAGCTGGCTCTGCGCCGGCGGCTGTTGTTCCGCCTGCTGCGCGGGCAGAAATTTGATCGGCCGGAATTTCGCAATGAAGCGATTTCTGATCTGGTGCCCAAAGGGCTGATCACACCGGAGGACAGCCTGTTTCAGCGCCCTGCCGCAGAAGAGCGCAAACATCTCTGAACAGCCGCGTGTGCGGTCTTTTCTGCCCGGTTCGCCTGCCGCCGTGCCGGCAGCGCTGAGCGTGTAGGGACCGCGAAATTTTGGGAAACAGCCGCGGTCCCTTCTGCCCGATTGGCAAAGTTGCCCCCCAGGCGTGAGGGGCAAATTGCCCTGAGGCTAGTCTCTGCCTCAATGCGCATCCCCAATATGTAGTGGGCTTCCATATTTAACAAATGTCTAATGATTAAAGTTTGACCAAATCCTCCGCAGGCCGGATGTCGTCCGCGCTGCGCCATCCAAGGGCGGTTCCCTGCCGGCCTGACAATGACCGCGCTTGTCTTATGAATTTCGTGGCTCCAATGGCAAACTGGAGCCACTGCCTGGCACGGCATTTATGCCGGGCAGTGGCGGGGATGGATCGAGACCGCGCAGGTTCTCGGAACCGTGCTAGAGTGGGATCGTTCCCGTCAATTTCCATGGGGCCTGAACGGATACGCGGGGGAGAACCCGCCCCGTATGACAAGCATAGGACAGGGAAAGATGACCAGACACACTATTGGCGTGGATATATCAAAAGACCATTTGGACCTTCACGCATTGCCTTCAGGAGAGGAAGTGAGGATCCAGAACAGGAAAGGCAGCTTTCCCAAGCTGATCCGATGGCTTCGGAAGCTGGAGCCGGAGATCGTCGTCTTCGAACCGACAGGTTCCTATCATCGAGCATTCGAACAGGCTTTGCACACGGCAGGAATCCCCGTTTGTAAGGTGAACCCACTGTATGCGCGCCGGTTTTCGCAATCCGCTGGTGTCTTGGCCAAGACCGATCGGGTTGATGCAGCTATGCTGGCACGGATGGGATTTGCCTTGGACCTTGAGCCACAGCAGCCGCAGCGGGAGTTGGTTGCCATCTTGCGTGAGCTGGCGATGTTCAGACGGGGATTGGTTAAAGAGCGCACAGCAACACTGAATAGGCAGAAGGTGCTGACCCACCCCCTGCTGAGACGCCAGTGTGCGGCCCAGTTGCGCCAGATCGAGCGGCAGGTGAAGCAGTTGGATGCCGAGATCCGTAACACTGTCGAGGCAGATAGACAGTTGAAGCGGCAGAAGGAAATCCTGATCAGCATTCCTGGCATTTCGGATGTTACTGCCTTCACCGTATTGGTGGAGATGCCGGAAATCGGGACACTTTCTTCGCCGCAGGTTGCCAGCCTGGCAGGCCTTGCGCCGATGACGCGGGAATCCGGAAAGTGGAAGGGAAAGTCCTTCATCCAGGGCGGAAGGGCGGTCTTGAGGCACGCTATGTATATGCCTGCACTTGTCGCCTCCCGTCATAACCCGGACCTGCGCGCCCTGTATGAACGGCTTGTTGCAGCCGGCAAGCCAGCCAAGGTTGCGATAACAGCGGTGATGCGTAAGCTGATTGTTTTAGCCAATGTCCTGATCAAGGCTGACAGGCCTTGGGAAGTGCGTCCTGCCCTCTAGCCTCCAAAAGATCAATACAGTATTCTAAGCGTCAGTACCGCTTAGATTGATTTTCCCGAGCGGAATTTCAGGATTTTGGAGACGCGATGAGCTTCGACGATGAGGAAATCAGGGCCATCAAGACGAGGCTGCTTGAAGATGGTTATGTCAACGACGAGCAGGGCCTGGGTGCAATCGCGTTCAAAGATCATGGAGACGCAATAATTTCTGATCTTCGGCTGGCCGGTTACTCTCAGCCAATTGCCCGCGGTGCCGGCTACTTTTCAGGCAATGGCAACGTCTACTGGATGCATAACCCGGATCTGGTAAGTGCCGATGAGGCCCGCTGCATGACCCGCAGATGGGTGAATGACCGTGAACACTGCTAAGGGCTTTCCTGTTCGACAGCGGCCTTTCCTTCTCAAGGACAGGTTCAGAGTGTTTTGCTTTCAACCGAAAGTGAGCACCCTCATCGCGAGATGAAGGTGCCCATCATGGTGTGCCTAGAGTATATGAGATGGAGGAACCAATCTCGACTCTCCTTATAGGTGAAGTAGACTTAGGTTTCGTTAACTCATCGCAGGAGTTTGATCCAATTGACGAACTTGAGACAATGGACACTGGCATTGGGTGCGGCCGCCTTTGCGGATGCATCAATGTCGGTTGCGGAGAACAGTGAACCCGTACCAGACGAGGTTATTGCTGCGCAGCGCGCCTCTTTGGCCGCTGCAACGGAAGGGACAGGTTTTGGCCCTCAGTCACCGCGTGATATTGGACAGGCGGAAGGTACCAACCCGCGCGTGTTCAGCAAGGCGCCAGCTGTTACAGGGATGACTCTTTGCGATATTCATTTTCATGAGAACGCTGAGCATCGTGGTGGAGAGTTCACCACCTATGCCGGCAATGGTGATGGCAATGGATACGGAACAGGTTACAAATTCTCCGGAGAACTGACACCAGCCGAGAAAGCTTCTGCCGGCAAAGCGGTTGGAGCCAGCGAGCATGGAGACCTGGTGCCTGGCGACACAATCGAAGCCCATTTCGTTTATTCAACCGCACAGGCAACGCTTGGAAATGGATTGGGCACCTGCCTTGGTGAAGCGACCAGCAACCCCCAATTGCGGGTGGAAGCTGTTGTTGCAGTCCTTGTTTCTGAGGGAGGCGCAGACTTTACCGAATTGGCGCGGATCCAGGAAACTGGCGGGCTGAACCAGCTTCCAAACCTGCCGACCGATTTGGGGGCACCGGTGACCTACACAGGATCAACCACGGGCCCGGCCTATAACGAGAAGGGATCTCCCTTCCAGGTTACCTGGAATGTCCGGCCGAAAGTTCTCAAGCTTGATATCCATTCAGTTGACGCCTGGCTGGGCGACAACCCGTTTTCGGAAACACATGCGCATGGTGTCCGGAACCTGGTCCGGAACCCAGCATTGCTTTCGCCAATCAATTGAGATGAAACGGGTAAGAGGAGCGATTTCTCAGCTTCCTCTTACCCAACCTGCCGTAGCAGACACCTTGTGTTTAAAAGTTATCCCAGCCCTGCGCCGCCGGAAGCACCTCTTGATCAAAGTCATCAAAGGCCGCGTCAGCATCTGGCATCGGAGGATGCGCTTGAGGCAAGGATTTAGCCGCTGCGGGCGGAGCTGTATCTCCTTTGAACTTGGAGATCTCCTGTGTGAGCTGGCTGGCGTCGTTCGACAGCATCTGGCTTGCAGCAGATGTCTCCTCAACCATTGCTGCATTCTGCTGCGTCACTTGATCAAGCTGGGAAACCCCCATGTTGATCTCACTCAAAGCTGTCGATTGCTCAGAGGCCCCTGTGGCGATTTCACGGATGTGATCTGAAATCGTTGCCACGCTCTTGATAATCTGCTGCAGTTCTTGGCCGGATTTTCCGACGAGGCTCACACCATTGCCTACTTGCTGGTTGCTTTCACTGATCAGCTGCTTGATCTCTCCTGCAGCATCAGAAGACCGCTGGGCAAGTGCTCTGACTTCCGATGCAACAACTGCGAAACCGCGGCCGGCCTCACCTGCCCGTGCAGCTTCCACGCCAGCATTCAAAGCTAGCAGGTTGGTCTGGAACGCAATGTCGTCGATCACACCGATAATCTTGGAGATTTGTTCCGAAGAGTTTTCAATTTTTGACATCGCATCAACAGCGCTAGTTACAACTTCGCCGCTGCGTTCCGCAGAGGCCTTGGCGTCAGTCACGATCTCTTCGACATTTCGTGCGCCGTCTGCTGAGGCTTTAACTGTTGCCGTCAATTCTTCCAGCGCTGCAGCCGTTTCCTCAAGGGTTGCAGCCTGGCTTTCGGTGCGCTGGGAAAGATCATTGGCGGCCTGGGCGATTTCATCCGATGTCCGCCCTACTGCTGCAGAAACCTGCTTTACGGCACCAACGGTGGTGGCAAGCTGCTCCAGAGAATGGTTGAAAGCGTCTCCAAGGGCTGCAATGTCCGGCTGATTGGATGCTTCAATTCTGTAGGCAAGGTTGCCTTCGCTCAATTCCTTCAGGCCAGCCCCGATTGCTTCCAGCCCGCGGCGGCGCTCGGTCACGTCTGAAGCAACCTTCACAACCCGTTCGACCTTGCCGGTGTCATCCTCGACAGGCGCATACGTCGCTTGAATCCAGATGGTTTCGCCGGACTTTGTCATCCGGGGAAATTGATCCGTAAATGCCTTTCCGCTGGCGAGGTCGGACCAGAATGTCCTGTATTCTTCAGAGGCAACCAGCTCAGGAGCAACAAACATGGAGTGATGTTTTCCCTGGATCTCTTCGAGATCATAGCCAAGTGCGTTCAGAAAATTCTGGTTGGCTGTGATGATTGTTCCATCGGGGTGGAACTGAATTGTTGCCTGTGTCCGGTCAACCATGCCAGCAATGATGGCATTCGTATCCGGCTGTTTTGAATCCGCAGTTTTCCTGCTTTTGAAGAACATCTCGATTACTCCAAGGCTATCTGGGCCACACACCTTCGAACTGCGAACGTACGAAAGCTTTGTGCCAAAACCGTTAATGCAGATTGCTGAGGTTCAAATGGCTCTAGAAGCCCTTTCAATTAGCCTTGACGCAAGACGGATACTCT
>NZ_JBNAFX010000024.1:0-46609 GCF_049800895.1 Leisingera sp. S232
CATTTCGCCCGTGCCGTAAGCGGTATCGGCGTTCAGGTTTCAGGTTTCAGGTCGAAGGTATCGCTCACCCGATCCACCATTGTCCGCACGGCACCGACCTCGGCTTGCCGGATCGAGCGGGTCGCCTCGACATCGAGGATCACGCCATTGTCGGTGTCAATCAGGTCGTTCGTGGAATAGGCAAAATAGGCGGGTCCACCCCGTGCGCCGGTCCATTGCGAGGCCGGATCGGAATGCGAGGTGAACTTCGGCTTTACCGGGCTGGCCGCGCCGAAGGCCGCATCGTCAAGCGTCGCCAGATACTCCCTGACAGCGCGCGGCGCGTCCTCGTGGGCGATCTTCTCGGGGGCCCAGTCCGCTTGCGGCGACGAGTTCTGCCGGTTGGCATCGGCCTGGATCAGGCTGGCATCCGCCGCAAAGCGCTGACCACTCGCCAACCCTTCCTCGATGCAGCGCGCGACCACCGTCTCGAACAGATGCCGCAAGAGATCGCTATCGCGGAACCGACCGTGCCGGTTCTTTGAGAAGGTCGAATGGTCGGGCACTGGGGCGGTCAGATCGAGGCGGCAGAACCAGCGATAGGCGAGGTTGAGATGCACCTCCTCGCAGAGCCGTCGCTCCGAGCGGATGCCCATCGTGTCACCGACCAGGAGCATCCGGATCATCAGTTCCGGATCAACCGACGGCCTGCCGGTCGAACTGTAGAAAGGAGCCAGGTGCCGCCGGATGCCACAGGTTGACGAACCGATCTATCGCCCGAAGCATGTGATCCTGCGGGACATGATCCTCGATCGAGAACTCATAGAACAGCGCGCCCTGCGCTTCCTGCCGTGGTCCCATCATTGCCACCCACCTCCGCTTTCCTCGCAGAAAGTGAATCAGCACTCAACACCCAAAACAACCCGAGTTTTTCAACAGAATAGGACTCAGTTCTGCCGTTGGCTGACGGAGTGAGACACCGCAGCCGCCGCCCGCCCCTAACCCCTCACCCCCGATCAATCCGTGCCTGATAGCAGTTGTTGCGCGACGACCGGACATGGATGTAGGCCACCTGCTCATCGGCAAAAACCGCCTCGGCCCGCGCCATCATCTTTGTCTGCGGGATGACACTGCCGGTGCCGTAAACGACACGGTGATCGGCGCTGTAGCCCTTGATCAGGTAATCGGGGGAGCTCGTCAGAATCTCTGGCATCGCCCCACCTGCGTGCCGTGCGCAATGATCCGCACACAGGAAGATAGGCCCGGTCTCGGCATAGGGCTGCGCCGCGGGGAAGGGGCGGTGGGCCAGGATCAGCATCTTTGCCCCTTCGGGGATGTGGTGCAGGCAGTGGCGGCAGGGGTTGCCGCCGCCGTCGGACACGGCGCGCTCGGGCTTCTGGCCATAGGCGTCAGGGCCGCCACCCTGCAGGGTGCGGACAAGGTCTGTGGGGAGGGCGGTGATCTTGGTCATGGGGGGGCTCCTTTGCTGCCAGCACCCTGCCTGAACCGCGCGGCGGCAATCGACCCGGATCTTGCGCATCCGGCAGCAGGGGCATGCAGCGCCTGTAGCAAAGCTCTCCCGCCCGCCGTGCGGGCATTGAAAATGCCCTCCGGCGGTTGGGCGCAGCGCCGCGCTGGCGCGCGGCGCGGGTGGCGCTTGCAGCAGGACTCCACATGAGAACAAAACGGGAATATCATGCAATGCATGTTTGCCGAATTTGCATGTCTTTCGAACTTCACCTTTCTCACCGGGGCCTCGCATCCGGAAGAATACGCCGCGCGTGCGCTGATGCTGGGGATCGGTGCCTTTGCCATTGCGGATGAGAATTCGGTGGCGGGCATCGTGCGCGCCCATGCGGCGTGCCGCGACATCGCCCGCCGGGTGGCAGAGCGTCAGGCCTGGGACCGGCAGAATGCGCCCATCGGCCCGCCGCGCCCCGCAGGTGTTGCGCAGCCCGCCTCCTTCCCGGTCTACGGTACCGTGCGGCTGATCCCGGCAGCAAAGCTCATGTTCACCGACGCGCCTCAGGTGATTGCCCTGCCACAGACCCGTGCGGGCTGGGGCAGCCTGACCCGGCTTCTGTCCACCGGGCGGCTGAGGGCGGATAAGGGCAGCTGCACGCTGCATCTCTCTGACCTTATGGAGTTTGCAGACGGGCTTCATCTGCTCCTGCTGCCGCAAACGCAACACCTGCCCGGCGGCGCGGATGGATGGGGGCCGCATATGAGCGCTCTGACGCGCCGCTTTGGCTCCCGCATGCACCTGCTGATGGCGCCGGCCTATGACGGCGGCGACCGGGCGCGGTTTGCCCAGCTGGCAGAGCTGGCCGCCCATCTGAACCTGCCGCTCCTGGCCAGCGCCGCGCCCAAAATGCACCACGGCAGCCGCCGCCGTCTGGGCGATGTCCTTAGCGCCATCCGCCTGCGCTGCAAGGTGGAAACCCTTGGCCGCGCTGCTCTGGCCAATGCCGAGCAGCGCCTGCGGTCCGAGGCCGAGATGCGCCGTCTGTTCCACGGCTATGAGGCGGCGGTGGATCATGCCGCCCGGCTGGCAGAGCAGGTGACCTTCTCGCTGGATGAGCTGCGCTATGACTACCCGGATGAGGGGCGCGACAGTGAAACGCCGCCGCAGCGCCTGCGGCGGCTGGCCGAAGAGGGGCTCAGCTGGCGCTACCCGGGCGGCGCGCCGGAGCGGGTGCGCGCCCTGCTGGAGCATGAGCTGGCGCTGATCGCCAAGCTGAAATACGATCCCTATTTCCTGACCGTGCGCGACATCGTCGCCTTTGCCCGCTCTCGCGGGATCCTGTGCCAGGGGCGGGGCTCGGCGGCGAATTCGGTGGTCTGCTACTGCCTGGGTGTCACCTCTGTCAGCCCCGAGCTGGGCACCATGGTGTTTGAGCGTTTTGTCTCCGAGGCCCGCGACGAGCCGCCCGACATCGATGTGGATTTCGAACATGAACGGCGCGAAGAGGTGATCCAGTGGATCTATGAACGCTACGGCCGCCACCGCGCCGGCCTCTGCGCCACGGTGATCCACTATCGCGGCAAACGCGCCATCCGCGAGGTGGGCCGCGCCATGGGGCTGACCGAGGATACGATCTCGGCCATGTCTTCGCAGCTCTGGGGCTTTTTCAGCGCCAAGGGCGTGGAGGCCGAACGGATGCGCGAGATTGGCCTGGACCCGGGCAGCCGCCGCCTGCAGCTGACACTGCAGCTGGTCGAGCAGATCATCGGTTTCCCGCGCCATCTGTCCCAGCATGTGGGCGGCTTTATCATCACGGAAGGACGGCTGGACGAGCTGGTGCCGATCGAGAACGCCACCATGGAGGGGCGCACGGTGATCTGCTGGGACAAGGATGACATCGACACGCTGGGCATCCTCAAAGTCGATGTGCTGAGCTTGGGCATGCTCACCTGCATCCGCAAGGCGTTTGATCTGATGCGTCAGCACCACCAGCTGGACTACAGCCTGGCCACCCTGCCGCCGGAGGACCCGGCAGTCTACAACATGCTGTGCCGGGCCGACAGCATCGGCGTCTTTCAGGTCGAAAGCCGGGCGCAGATGAACTTCCTGCCGCGGATGAAGCCGCGCCATTTCTATGATCTGGTGATCGAGGTTGCCATCGTCCGGCCAGGGCCGATTCAGGGCGACATGGTGCATCCCTATATCCGCCGCCGCAATGGTGAGGAGCCGGTGCATTTCCCCTCCGACGCGCTGGGTGAGGTCTTGGGCAAGACCCTTGGCGTGCCGCTGTTTCAGGAGCAGGCGATGCAGATCGCCATCGTCGGCGCCGGTTTCACGCCGGATCAGGCCGACCGGCTGCGCCGCTCGCTGGCGACCTTCAAAAAGCACGGCAACGTCAGTGAATTCCGCAGCCTGTTTCTGCGCGGCATGGCCAGGAATGGCTATGATGCGGAGTTCTCCGAACGCTGCTTTTCCCAGATCGAAGGCTTCGGCTCCTACGGCTTTCCGGAAAGCCATGCCGCGTCTTTTGCGCTCTTGGTCTATGCGTCGGCTTGGATCAAATGCCACCATCCGGGGATCTTTGCCTGTGCGCTGCTGAACGCCCAGCCGATGGGATTTTACGCGCCTGCGCAGATCGTCCGCGACGCCCGCGAGCACGGCGTGGATGTGCGCCCGGTCTGCATCAACCGTTCCTATTGGGACAATGTGATGGAGCCGGACGGCCAGGGCGGCCTCGCGCTGCGGCTGGGGTTCCGGCAGCTCAAGGGGCTGCGCGATGAAGACGCCGCCTGGCTGACTGCCGCGCGCGGCAATGGCTATACGGAGGTGCAGGACGTCTGGCGCAAGGCTGGCACCCCGCCGCCGGTGATCGAGCGGCTGGCAGAAGCGGATGCCTTTGCCGCCCTTGGCCTCAACCGGCGCGAGGCATTGTGGGCCGCCAAGGCGATCACCGCCCGCAAGCCCCTGCCGCTGTTTGCCCGCGAGCTGGAGGGCGAAGGGATATATGAGCCGGAGGCGGACCTGCCGCAGATGGGCCCGGGCGAGGAGGTGGTGGAGGATTACGTCGCCATGCGCCTGTCCCTGCGCGCCCATCCGGTGGCGCTGATCCGGCATTTGCTGACTCCGCAGAACAGGGGTGGCAGGTCTGGGGGCGGGCCGGGGATTTGAGTATTTGGGGAAAGATGAAGCGGCGAGGCGGGCAGTGCGGCTGGCCTGGTCTCTGATAACGCCAACTGTGGCAGGAATGCCGGTTCACCCCGGCGCGGGGAAGCGTTAGAAGGCTTACGAACATTGCCTTGCCCCGGAGTCCGATCATGACCGCACCCAAACCCGTTGTCCTGTGCATCCTTGATGGTTGGGGCAGTGGCGAACCGGGCAAGGCCAACGCGCCCTATCTGGCGGACACTCCCGCCTTTGATGCGATCATGGCCAAGGGACCGAAGGCACAACTGATTACCCACGGCCCGGATGTGGGGCTGCCGACCGGGCAGATGGGCAATTCCGAGGTTGGCCACACCAATATAGGCGCGGGCCGGGTGGTGGCGATGGATCTGGGCCAGATCGACCTGGCGATCGAGGATGGATCGTTTTTTGAAAACGAGGCGCTGCAAGCCTTCATTGCGCAGCTGAAGGACAGCGGCGGCGCGGCGCATCTGATGGGGCTGGTCTCTGACGGCGGCGTGCACGGGCATATCAATCATATTCTGGCGGCGGTGAAAGCCATTCATGAGGCCGGGGTGCCGGTCTGGCTGCATGCCATCACCGACGGGCGCGACGTGGCGCCGAAATCGGCCTTTCGCCACTTCCGTCGGCTGGAGGAGAAACTGCCCGAAGGCGTGCGCATCGCAACTGTCACCGGGCGCTATTTCGCGATGGACCGCGACAACCGCTGGGGCCGCGTGAGTGAAGCCTATGACGCGATGATCCATGCCAAAGGGCGCGCCGGGCTAAACGCCCATGGCGCGGTGGACCATGCCTATAACCAGTCGGAGACAGATGAATTCATCGCTGCCACCGTGCTGGAAGGGTTCCACGGGGTAAAGGACGGCGACGGGTTTTTCTGCCTGAACTTCCGCGCGGATCGGGCGCGGGAAATCCTGCGCGCCATCGGCGAGCCGGGCTTTGCTGAATTTGACACCGGCGTGCGCCCCCAGCTGGCAGGGCTCTTGGGTATGGTGGAATATTCCGACGGCCACAATGCCTACATGACCACCTGCTATCCCAAGGCGGCCATCGTCAACACGCTGGGCGCCTGGGTGGCCAAACAGGGCAAGACCCAGTTCCGCCTGGCGGAGACCGAGAAATACCCGCATGTGACCTTCTTTCTCAACGGTGGCAAGGAAGAGCCGGAGGTGGGCGAGGACCGCTATATGCCGAAGTCGCCGAATGTGGCGACTTATGATCTGCAGCCGGAGATGTCGGCGCCGGAGGTGACGGAGAAATTCGTTGAGGCGATCGAGGCCGGGTATGATTTGATCGTGACCAATTACGCCAACCCCGACATGGTCGGCCATACCGGCGACCTGAAGGCCGCGATGCTGGCTTGTGAGGCGGTGGATCGGGGGCTGGGCCAGGTGGTTCAAGCTCTGGAGAAAACTGGCGGGGCAATGATTGTCACTGCCGATCACGGCAATTGCGAAGTGATGATTGATCCGGAAACCGGTGGTATTCACACAGCCCATACGCTCAACCTGGTGCCGGTGGCGCTGGTGGGCGGGCCGCAAGGCGCAGGTCTGCGCGACGGGCGGCTGGCCGATCTGGCGCCGACCCTGCTGGCCCTGATGGGGCTGGAAAAACCGGCCGAGATGACCGGGGAGAGTCTGCTGTCATGATCCTGCGCGCTGGCCTTGTCTCGCTGGCTCTGGTCGCCGCGCCGCTGCAGGCGGCTGCGGATCCGGGTGCTGCCGCACGGGAGGCCGCGGCGCAGCTTGAGGCGGCGTCGGTTCAATTGCAGGAGGCCGGCAGTTCCCGCGACCGGGTGAAGGCGCTGACTTCTGCCGTGCAGGCCTATGAGGCGGGCCTTGCCGCCATGCGCGACGGGTTGCGCCGGGTGGCGCGGCGCGAGGGTCAGCTGAGCGCCCGGCTGGCAGCCCGGCAGGAAGAGGTCTCGGGCCTGTTGGGCATCATTCAGACCATTGAAACCTCGCCGCCGCCAGTGCTGATGGTGCATCCCTCCGGGCCGTTGGGGGCGGCACGCTCAGCAATGATGCTGGCAGAGGTGACACCGGCGCTGCAGGCCAAGGCACAGTCCCTGAAGGCGGATCTGGACGAAGTGCAGGGTCTGCGGCTTTTGCAGCAGAATGCAGCAAAGACGCTGGAGCAGGGGCTGGCCGGCGTCCAGGGCGCGCGGGTGCAGCTGTCCACTGCGATTTCCGACCGCACCACCTTGCCGAAACGCTTTACCGAAGACCCGGTGCGCACCGCGATCCTGATCTCATCGACCGAAACCTTGTCGGGGTTTGCGGATGGATTGTCAGAAATTGCGGGTGGTGAGATTTCTGCCAGCGAGGCCGACATCAGCGCCCTGCGCGGCAGTCTGTCCTTGCCGGTCGAGGGGCTGCTGCTGCGCAGCTATGGCGAGCGGGATGCCGCGGGCATTGCCCGGCCGGGATGGCTGATCGCAGCCCGCCCCCGGGCATTGGTCACATCGCCCACTGCGGCGACCATCCGCTATCGCGGGCCGCTCCTGGATCTGGGCAATGTGGTGATTCTGGAACCGCAGCCCGATACGCTGTTTGTGCTGTCGGGCCTGGCGGAGGTATTCGGCGAGGCGGGTCAAGTGATCCCTGAGGGCACGCCTGTCGGCCTGATGAGCGGAGAAAACCCGAAACCGGACGCAATTCTGTCAACAAGCGGTGAAGGGGGTGGAACTGACCGGACAGAAACGCTCTATATAGAAGTGAGAATGGACAACAGCCCGGTGGACCCGGAAACATGGTTCCGCACTGGAAAAGGTGGATGAAGGCTTGATGAAAAAATTTGCGATGGCCGCTCTGGGCGGCACGCTGGCAGGGATCATGGCGACAACCTATGTGGCGGGCCCCTTGCTGGCGCAGGAAGGTGCGCGCGAGGCAAATGTCTATGAGCAGCTGGACCTGTTCGGCGATATCTTCGAGCGCATCCGCGCGCAATATGTCGAAGACGTCGATGAGAAGGAGCTGATCGAGGCTGCGATCAGCGGCATGCTGGCTTCGCTCGACCCGCACTCCAGCTATCTGTCACCGGATGATGCCGCCAGCATGCGGGTGCAGACCCGTGGCGAATTCGGCGGCCTGGGGATCGAGGTCACTCAGGAAGAGGGCTTTGTCAAAGTCGTCTCTCCCATCGATGGCACCCCTGCCGATGAGGCCGGGGTGGAAGCTGGCGATTTCATCACCCATGTGGATGGCGAAAGCGTTCTGGGTCTGTCACTGGACGAGGCAGTGGACCTGATGCGCGGGCCGGTTGGTTCGGAGATCGTGATCACCGTGGTGCGCGAAGGCGAGTCGGAGCCGTTTGATGTTTCGATCATCCGCGACACCATCAAGCTGACAGCTGTGCGCAGCCGCACCGAGGGCGACACGGTGGTGATGCGGATCACCACCTTCAACGATCAGACCACGCCGAACCTGGAATCGGGGCTGAAAAAGCAGATCGAGGAAGCCGGCGGTATCGACAATGTAAACGGCATCGTTCTGGATCTGCGCAACAACCCGGGCGGGTTGCTGACCCAGGCGATCCGGGTGGCCGACAGCTTCTTGGAATCAGGTGAGATCGTATCAACACGTGGCCGCGACCCGGAAGACGGCGAGCGCTTCAACGCAACCTCGGGCGATCTGGCAGAAGGCAAGCCGATTGTGGTGCTGATCAACGGCGGTTCGGCCTCGGCCTCGGAAATCGTCGCGGGCGCGCTGCAGGATCACCGCCGTGCCATCGTGGTGGGCACCAAATCCTTTGGTAAAGGGTCGGTGCAGACCGTGATGCCGCTGAAGGGGGACGGCGCCATGCGCCTGACCACCGCGCGTTATTACACGCCGTCGGGCCGATCGATCCAGGCGCTGGGCGTCAGCCCCGACATTGTGGTGGAGCAGCCCCGCCGTACTGCGGCCGCTGAGGAGGAGGAAGGCTCAACCCGCCGTTCCCGCTCTGAGGCGGACCTGCGCGGCAGTCTGAATAACGACTCTCTGAGCGAGGATGAAATCCGTCAGATCGAGGAAGAGCGCGAAAAGGCGGAGAAAGCAGCCGAGCTGCGCGAGCAGGATTATCAGCTGGCCTATGCCATCGACATCTTGAAAGGCATGGTGGCGCTGGGGCCGAAGTAAGGCCGGGGCACACACGCAGCACAAAGGGGCCGTCCGGTTGGGCGGCCTTTTTCGTTGCTGCTGTGCCGCCGGGGCTGGCGGGCTGTGGGTGCTGTTGATGCGCTGTGTCCCAATTAAGGGGGCGGCGCCGCCGGGGTGGAGGTGGACAGACCCCACGGGGGGCCTGCTCGGACAGGATATCCTGGACGACCCCCTTTTTATCAGGGCCGGTTCCGGGGTGTCGCGCAGGCAGCCCATAGATGCCTGCGCCTCGTATCATGGCCCATGCGCGGAGCCATGGCGGGGGATCGATCAGGGGGCAGTCTGGCATGGGGGCATGAGAATTGCGTGAAGGGGGCGTACGCTGGGGGCGCAACACCTTGGATGCGCCGCGGCATTCCACTTGCTTGGGGAGGGCAGGCTGCTAGAGTCGCCGCGATTCAGAATTCAGGATAGCCGCCATGGACCTGCTTGCACCGCTCATTGCTTACTCCATCGCCTTGTCGATTGCTGCAGTGATTCCGGGGCCGGGTGTGGCTGGGCTTGTCGGGCAGTCTCTGGGCAGCGGCCTGAAGGTGTCGCTGGTGTTTCTGGCGGGGATTGCGCTGGGGGATGTGTTTTATCTGACCGTTGCCATAGCCGGGTTGGCCGCCATTGTGCAGCTGTTTTCCGGGGCGCTGCTGGCCATCAAGGTGCTGGGCGGGGCCTATCTGGTCTATCTGGCCTATAAGTTCTGGCGCAGCGAGGCGGGCTTGACAGCGGTTGCCAAGGCTGCAGACCGCAGATCGGCCAAGACATTTCTGTCCGGATTTGCGCTGACCCTGGGCAACCCCAAGACGATCATCTTCTATCTGGCGCTGTTGCCGACGGTCATCGATCTGGAAGCTGTTGGTGTTTGGCAATGGGCGATGCTGAGCGTTTTGACAGTGCTGGTTCTGTTCGCCACGCTGAGCCCCTATGCGCTGCTGGCCTCGGGGGCGCGGCAAATGATGGCGCGGGCCGATGCGCTGCAAAAGCTGAACCGCATTGCGGCGGCGATCATCGGCAGCACTGGTGTTTTCATCCTGGGTCAGGCTGCAACCGCCTTTGCCCGCCGGGCGTGACGCTGGGGCAGATCAACGGGTTTTGAACATCAACGCCCGATCTTCGGCGCATTGGCGGCTAATGCTGGTCTAAGCTTGCCGCATGATGTTTGACCTGCCTGATTCCCAGACGCTGTACCATGCGCTGATCACCCGTGATGATGCCTATGAGGGCCGCGCCTATGTGGGGGTGACCTCCACCGGCATTTTCTGCCGGCTGTCCTGTCCGGCACGAAACCCGAAGTTCGAGAACTGCCGGTTCTATGCCACGCCCGGCGACTGCATCGAGGCGGGTTTCCGGGCCTGCAAA
Organism: Leisingera sp. S232; assembly: GCF_049800895.1. Taxonomy (NCBI): domain Bacteria; kingdom Pseudomonadati; phylum Pseudomonadota; class Alphaproteobacteria; order Rhodobacterales; family Roseobacteraceae; genus Leisingera; species Leisingera sp. S232. Next base: position 10,117 of record NZ_JBNAFX010000024.1, read on the forward strand.
CGCTGCAAGCCGTTGGCCGCGGCAGCCGGGGACGATCCGATGGTGCAGGACTTGCTGGCGCGGCTGGAGGAACGCCCCGCCTACCGTTGGGGCGAGGGGGATCTGGTGCGGCTGGGGCTGGATGCGTCGACTGTGCGTCGCGCTTTCAAACGCCATTTCGGCATGACTTTCCTGGAAATGGCGCGGCAGCGCCGCCTGCGCGAAGGCTTCACCGCGCTAAAGGCCGGCGCGCCGGTGATTGCCGCGCAGATTGATGCCGGGTTTGAAAGCGCCAGCGCCTTTCGCGCCGCTTTTGCCAAACTGGTGGGGATTGCGCCGGGGGCATTTCGCAAGGATGCGCTGCTGTTGGCAGATTGGATCGACACGCCGCTGGGGGCGATGATTGCGATCAGCTGTGCACATCAGCTGCATCTGCTGGAGTTTGCCGACCGCAAGGCGCTGCCGCGGGAAGTGGCCAGGCTGCAAAAGGCGCAGCCCGGCGGATTGGGCTTTGGCCGCCCGGCGCCGACCGTGCAGATCGCAGAGGAGCTGCGCCGGTTTTTTGCAGGCGAGGGGGCCGATTTTCAGACCCCTCTGGCGCTGCACGGCACCGCCTTTGAACGCGAAGTCTGGCACCATCTGCTGACGATACCGCCAGGCGAGACCCGCAGTTATTCGCAAATCGCGCGCGAGTTGGGGCGCCCTTCGGCCACGCGGGCGGTGGCGCGGGCCAATGGCAGCAATCAGCTGGCGCTGGTGGTGCCCTGCCATAGGGTGATTGCAGCAGATGGCGCGCTGACCGGTTATGGCGGCGGGCTGTGGCGCAAGCAGCGGCTGATTGAGATAGAAACAGGTTACAAACAGAGGATTTCCGCATGACATATTCCGACCGCGCAGCGGCGTTTGCGGCGCTGCATCAGCCGGGCAACCCGTTGGTTTTATACAACATCTGGGACGCAGGCAGCGCCAAGGCGATTGCCGGGGCCGGGGCATCGGCGTTGGCGACCGGCAGTTTCCCGGTGGCGGCGGCACAAGGGTTCGCGGATGGCGAACAGGTGCCGCTGGAGTTTGTGCTGGGCAATGCCGAACGCATCGTAGCGGCCACCGACCTGCCGGTGACAATCGATTTCGAGGGCGGCTATGGCCGCGAACCGGAGCAGCTGACGGCCAATGTGAAACGGCTGGCAGCGACCGGAGCTGTGGGACTAAATTTCGAGGATCAGGTGGTTGGCAGCAATGCGTTCTACAGCATCGACGAACAGGCCCGCCGGGTGGCCGCGGTGCGGGCGGCGGATGCGGAGCTCTTTGTGAACGCGCGCACGGATCTGTTCCTGAAAGAAAGGGATGGCACGAAACACGCGGCCCTGCTGCCGGAAGCGCTGGAGCGCGCGGCGGCCTATGCAGAGGCCGGCGGCAACGGGTTCTTTGTGCCGGGCCTCAGCGATCCTGATCTGATCGCCCAAGTCTGCGCGGGCAGCCCGGTGCCGGTCAACACGATGATGCGCGGCATCACGCTGGAGACCGCACGCCAGGCCGGGGTGGCGCGCTGCAGCTATGGGCCAATCCCGCATGCAAAACTGATGCAGGTTCTGGCCGAGCACTTCCAGTCTTTGGAATAAACTTCAGGTCGTCTCCAGGCAGTGGCGGCGAAATGCGCGTTTGAGCATGTCCAGCTCGGCGCGCAGCAGCTCCACCTCTGCCCGCAGGTCGTCGGCCACGGCTTCGCCGGCAATCAGGGTGAAATCGCCCAGCCGGGTGCCGGCTGCATCATCAAAGATCACAAAGGTCTGCACCCCGTCGGCCAGCGCCTCAGCCGGGACCGGGACGGCGACCAGCCAGTCGCCCTCGCCCTGGCCTTCGGTCAGGGTGACGCCGCTGACCGGCTGATCCTGAAACATGACGGTGATGCCAGGCCGCGCGCCGCTGCCGGAGGCGCCGGAAATCCTGCCCTCCCAGATCCCGTTGCGAAAGCGGATTTTGGTCAGTGTCAGGTCGCTCATAGGGGGCTCCTCAGATCGCTGCGCGGCGGTGGCGCGAGAAAGTCAGATCGCGCAGGACGACTTGATTCAAGTCCGGGGCCTCGAAAATCAGGTCCAGCCAGATCTTCTCGATCCGCTTCTCGTTCAGCTTGGAATAGGCCAGATCGAATTCCACCACGATGTTTTTCTCGTCCTGCGGCAGCTCTCGTACCAGCTGTTCGGTGTTGGGTCCGTGCTGGATATTGAGGCGGGCAAAAATCTCAATCGGCTTTTCGGATTCGATGATGCTGTCGATGCGCAGAAGATGCTGGCGGGTGAGGCCCTTGGCGGCCTCGGGCGGCAGGTCGATGACCAGCGACAGGAAGGAACCGTCGAATTTGAACACATCCATGCGCAGGCCAAAGGGGGCGAGATCCTCCTCGCGGATATTACGCAGCTGGCGCAGGGTCAGTTCGGAGAAAGTGCAATCGTGAAACAGCTGTACTTCGTTGCCCAGCCGGGCTTTGGGCGGCACAGAGGCCAGGCCGCGTTCAGGCAGCGGGCCGCGCCACATTTCGGGCCGCCAGGACCAGTCGGTGCCATGTGGGCGCGGGAAATAGGAGGAACCGATCTGCGGCAAGGCCATACGGCCGTCGGCAGTGTGAATAAGCCGGTCCAGATGAGTGCGCAACTGGCGTGCCTGGTTGCGCTGGCGGCGCAGCTCAGACAATGGCGCGCGCGAGGATTCTTCCGCCGCAGCGCGCCAGCGGCGCAGGCTGCGCAGATGAAGCAACCGGTCCAATATCCTGCCCATTGTGCTCTCTCTTGCCTGTCGTTTGATCCTGCTTGCCTGTCAGTTCCGGCGACACATGCTGCCGGGGCTGGCAGCAGTGTAACCGGGCAGGGCTATTGAAATAAACCGGCAATCCACCGTCTTGGCACGCGTTTTTTCTGCACTGCCGGCGCAGCGTCTGTGGTCTGTTCCTGCGCTGGTCGCAGCTGCGGGCGCAGGGTCGCTGCGGCGGCGGAGACAGCAGGCGCAGGTGCTGGGGCACGGTTTGCGGTGTCCTGTGGCGGCAGCGTGGAGGCTTCCAGCGTGCGGTGGGTCATCTCATTCAGCAAGGCGGCGCCGTGGCTGTCGAGGGTGCGGCTGCCTTCAGGCGCGTATAGTGCCAGAGCAATCAGATGGCGGTCGAGCACGAAGGCGCCGCGCCAATGCACCGGGCTGGCGCCTTCCGCGACCGCACCGGAGAACTCCAGTTTGACCAGCGGCAGCAGCTGATCCGTGCTGGTTTCCAGCACTTTGGCATCAGGGAACATCGCGGTGATGTCGGCGGCCTGCGGCGCGGCGGCGCCGGGTTTGGCAGGGCCGATCGAGGCGGTGAGCACCGCAGATTTGCTGGCGCCGAACCAATTTTGGCGGCCGATGCGGCTGCAATGGGCCAGCAGAGCAAACCCACCGTCCTTTTCCGGCTGGCTGCTGCTTCGGTCGAAGCAATACGCCGCAGGGGCGGCCAGCAGCACGCCGCCATCGCCAAAAGACATCACCTGAACGCCGGCCCGGGGCGCCTCATTGGCAGAGCGGGCGGCAAAGGGCATGCTTTGCGGTGCCAGGCTGCAGCCAGTAAGCGCGAAGGCGGCGAGCGCAATCGCCGCCGCTGCGCCGCGCATCTTGGGCGCATTTCCGCCGGAGGGCGGAAAAGAGGCGGGTTTCGCGTTGCTATTGGTGGTCACTGGTGTTCCTGCTGGTCACTGTTTTTTGAAAACCCATACGGAGCGGACAGCAAAGCAGCAAGACAGAAGCGTGCAAGGCTGCGTCTGCCTTGCCTTGGCGTTGCAGCAATGCATAACGTGGGCCGGATCGCGGCCTGATCCCGGAGCAGCCCCGGAGGACCTATGTACGGTAAGCAAAGTTACAGGGCACATGAGGCGCTGGTGCGTTTTGCCCGGCTTCAGCCTGCGCTGTGGCGCCTCGTGTTGGGGCTGGTGCTGGTGGCGTCGGTCAGCCTGGCGATGACGGCGGCGCTGCAGGTGGCCGTGGCGGGGCTGTTCCCTGGCAGCTGGCTGCAGGGGCTGGCGGATGGCAGCACCCCCGGCGCGATGCTGGTGCTGCTGGGCAGTTTTGTTTTTCTGTCGCTGGGGGTGGCAATGGCCGCACGGCTGTTTCACCAGCGCGGCTTTGCCACCGTGACCGGCCATTTGCATCCGCTGCTGCACCAGTTCGGGCGGGTCAGCCTGTACTTGCTGGGCCTCAGCCTGCTGCTGATGGTGCTGCCGCCCTATGATATGGGGCCGCCGATGACCCGGAACCTGCCGTTCTGGACCTGGCTTGGCCTGTTGCCGCTGTCTGTGGCCGCGGTGCTGGTGCAGACCGGATCGGAGGAAATCCTGTTTCGCGGCTACATCCAGCAGGCGCTGGCCGCGCGGTTCCGCCATCCTGCAGTCTGGCTGCTGGTGCCCTCAGCCCTGTTTGCGCTGGGCCACTACCTGCCGGCAGAGGCCGGGGACAATGCGCTGGTGATTACTGCCTGGGCCGGGCTGTTCGGGGTGCTGATGGCAGACCTGACCGCACGCGCTGGCACGCTTGGCCCGGCGATGGCGGTGCATTTCTTTAACAATGTCACGGCGCTTTTGCTGTTTGCCTCACCAACCAGCCTGAATGGGCTGGCGCTGTATCTGATCCCCTTCGGACTGGCGGACGTCCAGGCGTTGCGGCCGTGGATGGCTGTCGACTTTGCGCTGATGCTGGTCAGCTGGCTTTGTGCGCGGCTTGCCATACGCCGCTGATTGCAATTGCGGCAAATGCGCCTTATCTGGGGGACAAACCGCGCCCCCGGAGAGGCAAGCAATATGAACTGGATCACCAACTACGTCCGGCCCAAGATCAACTCGATCTTTTCCCGCCGCGAAGTGCCCGAGAACCTTTGGCAGAAATGCGATGAATGCGGCACCATGCTGTTTCATCGCGAGCTGAGCGACAATCAGAACGTCTGCACCAGCTGCGGCCATCACATGCATATCACTCCGCGCGATCGCTTTATTGCGCTGTTTGACGGCGGAGTGTTCACGGAGGTCGCGGTGCCGGAACCGCTGGCCGATCCTTTGAAATTCAAGGATCAGAAGAAATACCCGGATCGGGTCAAAGCTGCGCAGAAGAAAACCGGCGAGAAAGACGCGATGCTGGTGGCTGCCGGTGAAATCGGCCGTACCCCGATCATCGCTGCGGCGCAGGACTTCTCTTATATGGGCGGGTCCATGGGCATGTATGTGGGCAATGCCATCATTGCCGCCGCCGAAGAGGCCGTGAAGCTGGGCCGCCCGCTGGTGCTGTTCTCCGCTGCCGGCGGTGCCCGCATGCAGGAAGGCATCCTGTCGCTGATGCAGATGCCACGCACCACCGTGGCTGTGCAGATGCTGAAAGAGGCAGGTCTGCCCTATATCGTGGTGCTGACCCATCCGACCACCGGCGGGGTGACGGCATCTTATGCGATGCTGGGGGACGTGCATATTTCCGAACCCAATGCGCTCATCTGCTTTGCCGGCCCGCGGGTGATCGAACAGACCATCCGCGAAAAGCTGCCCGAAGGCTTCCAGCGCGCCGAATACCTGCTGGATCACGGCATGCTGGACCGGGTGACCCCGCGCACCGAGATGCGCGCGGAACTGATCACCATCATCCGCATGCTGATGGGCCTGCCGCCACAGGTGGTGGGGGATCTGCCCTCGCCTGAGGAAGAGACGCCTGCGGCCGCAAACGCGCAGACCGATGGCGCTTCCAGCGAAGAAGCTGCCGAGTAATCCGGCGAATAGTGAACCGCCCGGCTGCAAGACCGGGCAGCGCCCGTCCTGAGCAGGGCGGGCGTTTTTATGCCACGCAAGACATTTCGTTCTGACAGGACCAGGCTGATGACCCAGACCTCCGACGCGATCCTCGCCCGCATGATGGCGCTGCACCCCAAGATCATCGACCTGACGCTGGACCGGGTCTGGCAGCTGCTGGCAGCGCTGGACAACCCGCAGGAAAAACTGCCGCCGGTGATCCATCTCGCGGGCACCAACGGCAAGGGGTCAACCCAGGCGATGATCCGCGCCGGTCTGGAGGGCATGGGCAAACGCGTGCACGCCTATACCTCGCCGCATCTGGCACGGTTCCATGAGCGGATCCGGCTGGCAGGGGAGCTGATCTCCGAGGCGCATCTCACCGAGATTCTGGATGAGTGCTATGCAGCGAACAATGGCGAGAACATCACCTATTTCGAGATCACCACAGTTGCCGGCCTGCTGGCGTTTTCCCGCACGCCAGCGGATTTTACGCTGCTGGAAGTGGGTCTGGGTGGGCGGCTTGATGCCACCAATGTCATCACGCCCGAGGTGTCGGTGATCACTCCTGTCTCCATCGACCATGAGCAATTCCTGGGCGATACGCTGGCCAAGATTGCTGCAGAGAAGGCCGGTATCATCAAGCGTGGCGTGCCGGTTGTTGTCGGCCCGCAGCCGGAGGAGGCGATGGAAGTGATCGAGGCTGTTGCCGCCCGTCTCGGCGCGCCGCTGATCGCATACGGTCAGCACTGGCATGTGCATGAGGAACACGGCCGTCTGGTCTTTCAGGACGAAAACGGGCTGCTGGATCTGCCGCTGCCTGCATTGCTCGGCGCACATCAGATCCAGAACGCCGGTGCGGCTCTGGCAGCCTTGCGCCATCTGGGCGCCGATGAGGCCGCCTGCGAGGCGGCGATGAAAAACGCCGAATGGCCCGCCCGGATGCAGCGGCTGAAAACCGGCCTGTTGATCGAGGCTGCACCAGAAGCGGAACTCTGGCTGGACGGGGGCCACAACGCGGCTGCGGGCATTGCGCTGGCGGATGTGCTGGCCAAATTGCCCAAACGGCCCACCCATCTGATCTGCGGCATGCTGAACACCAAGGACGTGAGCGGCTATATGCAGCCGCTGGCCGCCCAGGCCGCAAGCCTCATCGCGATTTCGATCCCGGATGAGGTGAACACGCTGAGCGCCGAAGAGACCGAGGCAGCAGCCAAGTCCGTGGGCATTGAGGCCGGCACGGCGGACAGCACTTTGGCGGCGCTGCAGGCAATCACGGCCAGGGATCCGCAGGCGCGTGTGCTGATCTGCGGTTCGCTCTATCTGGCGGGCCATATCCTACGCGAAAACGGCTGACTTTTTCTGCGGCGGGGGCTCTCCCGCCCGGCTTCGATCTGGCGATCTCATCCCGTTGGGCCGGGCGCCGCTGGCGCGGCGCGGCCTGTGCTTCTTTCTGGCTGAAAATACCCCGGGGGAGGCCGTCAGGCCGGGGGCAGAGCCCCTTTTAGCTGTCAGTCGTTAGTCGAGGACGTAGTTCACCGGTTCCAGCCGGGGCGGGACGTCACGGCCAAGTGCATTGCAGACCGAGATTTCCATCACCCGGCACAACGCGCTGAGCGGCACTGAATTGGCCTGTTTGCGGAACGGGTGCTCCAGTTCATGGGTTACCTGCGCGAGGCCAAAGAACACATAGGCCGCCACCGCTGCCACCAGCGGTTCGAACCAGCCAGCCGTGTCCAGCAGCGCAAAAGGCAGCAGCAGACAATAGAGATAGGTCGTGCGCCACACCAGCAATGAGTAGACAAAAGGCAGCGGCGTGGTCAGCAGCCGCTCATTGCCGGCCTGGGCCGCGGGGAAAGCCGCCAGCCGTTCCGTCAGAGCACGTTGGCCGAAACCGTCGATACGCCCGGCCTCGGCCATCTCGCGCAGCCGGGTTGCGATATCGCGCAGGGCGGCGTTGGGCGCATTTGCGTTCGTCTGGAAATCTTCCGCTGCGTCCTCGCCCACCCAATGGCGAACCACATCGGCCACGTCATCACCGCGCAGCTGGGCGCGGTGCAGATGGTGAAAGGCCAGAATGCGGCGCAGAATATATTCTTCATCCGGGCCCTGACCTGCAAAGATTCGAAGCTCCTGTGCCAGGCTGCGCACATCCGACACCATCCGCCCCCAGATCTTGCGCGCCTCCCACCAGCGTTCGTAGGCGGCGTTGTTGCGGAAGCTGAGGAACAGCGACAGCGACAGGCCGAAAACCCCAATGGCGCCGATGGACATATGCGGCATCGCAAAGACATAGCGGTCAAGCAGCAACAGCAGCAGCGCCCAAAGCGCGGTGCCGATGATGTTGGGCAGGATGCGGGGCACAACCGATCCGTTGAGGATCAGGAACAGCTCCCAGCGGCTGGGGGTTTCGCGGACAATCATGGCTCGGAGAGGCCCCAATCCCTGTCTTGCATTTCGCGCAGCCGCGAGGCGGTGCGTTCGAATTCAAAGGTGCCCTCGCCCTCGACATAAAGCATCTCGGGCTGCGCCGCGGCCGAGCAGATCAGCCGCACGCGGGCCTCGTACAGCGCGTCGATCAGGGTCACGAAACGCTTGGCCTCGTTGAAATTATTGCGCGAAAGACGTGGGATGTCCTCGAGCACCAGAACCTTTACCTCTTCGGCAATGGCCAGATAGTCGCCCGGCCCCAGCATCTTGCCGCACAGGTCATAAAAGCTGGCACGCGCGACGCCGTTGCGGAAGGCGGGCAGGGTGACTTCGCGGCCCTTCACCTCCAGCGTCAGCGGCTGTGCCGGGCCACCCGAAAGATCCGTCCAGATGGCACGGATCTGCGCCCGTGCCTCTGCATCGACGGGCGCAAAATAGACCTGCGCACCAGTGAGCCGGTGCTGGCGGTAATCGATCGGGCTGACCATCTCATGCACGTCCATCTGCGCCTTGATGAGGTCGATGAACGGCAGGAACAGCTGCCGGTTCAGCCCATTTTTATAAAGATCATCCGGCACCCGGTTGGATGTGGTAATGACGCAGACGCCTGCCTCGAACAGCGCTTGGAACAGGCGCCCGACAATCATCGCGTCGGTGATGTCGGTGATCTGCATCTCGTCGAACGCCAGCAGGCGCACCGACTCAGCCACCGATTTGGCCACCGGCGCCAGCGCATCCTCGACGCCCTGCTGGCGCGCCTCATGCATCTGGCTGTGGATTTCCTGCATGAAGGCATGAAAATGCACCCGGCGCGCAGGGATATCTTCCAGACTGTCGACAAACAGATCCATCAGCATCGACTTGCCGCGCCCGACCCCGCCCCAGAGGTAGAGCCCCTGCACCGGCTCATACTCGGCGCGGCGGAAGAAGCCGCGTTTGACCGGCGGTGCGATCAGCCCCTCGGCGATGCGGTCGAAATGGGGCAGGACGGCCTCCTGGGCCGGATCAGGCTGGAGGTCGCCCGCGTCGATTTTCTGCCGGTAAAGCGTGGTCAGATGGGTCATGAGAACAGGGATAACGCGGGGCGCAGTGGATGGGAAGCGCGGGAATGGAGGCGGCAGCCCTGCGGTCTAGCCGAAGCGGTCCTGGGTCAGCTGCACGAAGGTCTCCACTGAGCGCCGGCCCTGGTCTTCCTGTTCCTGCAATAGGCCTGTAACCATGTGGCGGGTTGCCTCTGCATGCTCCAGTTCTGCTGTGCTTGTGCCATAGGCGATGCCATAGCGGCCCAGTGCGTGGTTTTGGTTCCATTCCGCGCGGCTGGTGTAAATTCCCGGGATCACCACGCTTTGGCAGCCGCAGATGGCCGCGTACTGGGAATAGAATGTCGCTTCGTCGTAGGAATAGAAAGTGTCGCAGCGGTTGAAGATCTCTGCGATCTCCTCATGCGAGAGACCGTCGACCTGGATGGCGTTTTCTGTTTCCGGGATGCGGTCCTTATGCGCGCCCTTGCGCATGATATAGCAGGCGCCGCTGCGGTCCGGGCGGTTTTCGTTCCGGTAGGCCGGGTTGCGGCGCCACATGAACAGGTCGGTGGCGCCGCCGGTGATTTCGGGGATGTCGCAAATGCTGCCCGCGCGAAAGAACATTTCTTCTTGTGTGAATTTAAACGGGTTCTCGACACCGGGTTTATAGAGCAGCCAGCGGGTCACGTTCCGCGCCTGCATCGGGTTGCCCAGGGTGACTTCAGGGTAAACGACGATGCTGGATGGTTTGAAATCTGCGGGCTGGGCCACCGGGGTGTTGAGGCTGGGATTGGTGCCATAAGCGCGCGCCCAGCGGGAGCCGGGCAGGCGCAGGCGCGACAGAAGCTCTGCCCGCAGGCCGGCGGCGGGCAGGCGGCGCCAGGGCCACAGGAAGGCCTGTTCCCCCAGGTCATTCAGCGTGTTGACCAGCTCATGCAGGAAAATGCTGCCGCCGCTGTCGGGGTCAAAGGCGGGGGCGTACACAATGTAGTTCGGCCGCTCTGTCATCTGTTTTCCTGTCAATGATATCGCGTGCGGCGGCTTAGTCCGCTTCAGTGGCGAGATACTGCTTTTCCAGCTCCAGCAGATCGCGTTTGCGGTCTTTCAGCCGGCGCGCCGGGCTGCCCGCGTAGACGGTCCAAGGGCTGGTTGATTTCAACACCAAAGAGGCGGATCCGACCGAGCAGCCTTCTGCCAGTGTCACACCGGGAGAAATCAGGGAGCCGGCGCCGACAATACAATGGCGGCCTATGTGCACGGGAACCTTGATTTCCGTCTTGTAGGCGGCGGGAACCGTGGGGTTGGTCATGGTGGCGCCACTGTAGTCGTCGGACTGGGAAAAGACTGACACACGGTAAGCCAGGGTCGCAAAGTCTTCCATTGCAATGCCGGGCTCACCGCCGGCCAGCAGGCAGAAGGGGCCGATGTAGACATTGCGCCCAAGGCTGATCCTGCCGGAGACCACGCAGAAATCATCGATCCGGCAATTGTCGCCGATGTGCATTTTATGCACCTCGTAGAGCGACGCCTTGTCGCTGATCCGGACGTTGCGGCCGAGCGAGGCAAAGCCCATGCCGTCCAGAGCGTCCTGTGTGTAATAGGCCATCAGGGGGTCTGCTGCAGCCAGCTGCGGGCCGTCGCAATCACGGTTTCGATGCTGCTGCCAAGCGCGAAATACATCGGCAGGCGGACCAGCCGCGCAGAGATGTCATTGGTCACGGGCAGATCGCCGGCGCTGCGGCCATAGCGCAGGCCTGCGGGTGCAGAATGCAGCGGCACATAGTGGAAGGGGGCGATGATGTCTGCTTCGCGCATGGCGGCGATGAAGGCATCGCGGTCTTCCAGATCGCGCATCAGCAGATAGAACATATGCCCGTTGCCGGTGGTGTCCGGCGGTGCCTTGGGCAGGGTGACGCGGCCTGCGGCCTGCAGGTCTGCAAAGGCCGCGCAATAGCGGTCGTACAGGGCAAGGCGCGTTTCCAGGATCGCCTCGGATTGCTCAAGTTGGCCATAGAGGAAGGCGGCAATGAGCTCGCCGGGCAGGAAGGAAGAGCCGATATCGACCCAGGTGTATTTGTCCACCTGCCCACGCAGGAAGCGGGAGCGGTTGGTGCCTTTCTCGCGGATGATCTCGGCCCGCTCCACCAGATCGGGGCGGGTCAGGGTCAATGCACCGCCTTCGCCGCTGATGATGTTCTTTGTCTCGTGAAAGCTGAAAGCGCCCATATCCCCCAGCGATCCCGCCGGGCGGCCCTTGTAGGTGGATCCGAAGGCCTGCGCCGCATCCTCCACCAGCAGCAGTTCATGGGCGCGGGCGATTTCTGTCAGGCGGTCCATGTCGGCAGGGAAGCCCGCATAGTGTACCGCAAAAATGGCGCGGGTGCGGGGGCTGATGGCGGCTGCCGCTTTCTCTGGATCGATGTTGAGCGTTTCCGGGTCGATGTCCACGAACACCGGCACTGCGCCGCGCAGGGCGACGGCATTGGCAGTGGAGACAAAGGTGAACGACGGCATGATCACTTCGTCGCCCGGCTGCAGGTCGCACAAAAGCGCAGCCATTTCCAACGCCGCAGTGCAGGAATGGGTCAGTAGTGCCGCATCGGCGCCGGTCTTTTCCGCGATCTGGGCGTTACACAGATGCGTAAACCGGCCGTCTCCGGACAGCTGCCCGAACTCCAGCGCCTCCTGGATATGTGCCAGTTCCCCGCCGATCATCGAGGGTTTGTTGAACGGAATTTTCGCCGTGCCCATTTGCCAGCCTGCCTCGCTTGATCTTCGCCGACCTTTATATTGGCTTTGCCAGAAGCCGCAAGGGAACCGGGGGCGGGGCTGGGGCAGGCGGCAGCCCTGCACCATTTCCGGTGGCATCAAAATCTTTTAGCCATGCAACCAGAATTCCTGATTTGACAGCATCTGTAAAATTCCAGAAGGTTCAGCGGCTTGTCAGGAGAGAGCCATGGACCGTTCCGCGCCGCTGTTTACCCCCGTTCTGATCGTCGGCTGTATCATCATCATGGTGAGCTTTGCGGTGCGAGCGTCCTTTGGTGTCTTTCAGATCCCGATTGCGGAAGAGTTCGGCTGGCTGCGCTCGGAATTCTCCTTGGCGATTGCCATTCAGAATCTGGCCTGGGGCATCGGGCAGCCTATTTTCGGTGCCATTGCCGAGAAGATCGGCGACCGCAAGGCGATCATCATGGGCGCCATTGTCTATGCGGCCGGGCTGGTACTGAGCGCGGCCTCGACCACCCCGTTTGAAATGCAGGCCTATGAATGGCTGGTGGGGTTCGGCATTGCCGGCACCGGGTTTGGCGTGGTGCTGGCAGTTGTGGGGCGGGCCAGTTCCGACGAGAACCGGTCCATGTCGCTGGCGATTGTCACTGCGGCCGGGTCTGCGGGGCAGATCTTTGGCGCGCCGACGGCGGAATGGATGCTGGGCTTTTTGCCCTGGCAGACGATTTTTCTGGTGTTTGCGGGCGTGGTGCTGGCGCTGATTGCGCTGCTGCCGCTGATGCGGGTACCCGAGACTGCCAGCAAGGCCGAGCTGGAGGAGAGCATGGGCGCGATCCTGATCAAGGCGTTCAAGGATCCGTCTTATACTCTGATCTTTCTGGGCTTTTTCAGCTGCGGTTATCAGCTGGCTTTTGTGACTGCGCATTTCCCGGCCTTTGTCACCGAGATGTGCGGACCGATCCTGCCGGGCGGGATGCTGCATTCGATGGGGATCACCTCAACCTCGGCGCTGGGGGCGGTTGCGATTTCGCTGATTGGCGCGGCCAATGTGGGCGGTACGCTGCTGGCGGGCTATCTGGGCAAGCGCTATTCCAAGAAATACCTGCTGGCGGCGATCTATACCGGGCGTACGATTGCGGCGGCGGCATTCATCCTGTTCCCGATCACGCCTATGAGCGTCATCATCTTCTCGGTTGCGATGGGGTCGCTGTGGCTGGCCACCGTGCCGCTGACCTCGGGTCTGGTCGCGCATATCTATGGGCTGCGCTACATGGGCACGCTTTATGGCATTGTCTTCTTCAGCCATCAGCTGGGCAGTTTCCTGGGGGTTTGGCTGGGCGGGCGGATGTATGACGCCTATGGAGATTACACCTTTGTCTGGTGGATCGGCGTTGCAGTCGGGGCGTTCAGTGCGATTGTGCATCTGCCGGTGAAAGAACGCCCGCTGGGGCAGGCCGCGGCGGCGTAACACCGTCGTATTGTCCGGCGCGGGCCGCAGGACCGGGGCGCTGCCCCGGACCCCGGAGTATTGTTGGAAAGATGAAGAGGGGCAGGGCTATACCAGCCCGCGGCGGTGGTTTTCTGCGATGATGTCCAGCACCCCGGAGGTGTGGGTATAGGGCAGGCCGTGGCCGGCGCCGGGGATTTCTTCTTGCCGGAGGGAGCGGGCGCGCTCCGCCAGGCGGCCCGCGGAGTTTGGCGGGATGACCGCGTCATCCTGGCCCCAGATTGCCAGTGCCGGCACGCCCTTTTTGTGCAGGCTGCGCAGCTCTTCGGTGAAATCCTCGTTCAGGATGCCGCGCAGGGAGGCAAGCACCGCGGGGATGAACCCCCTGAAGCCCAGTTCCTTCTGCTGCAAGTCAGTGATGCCCGGCACAGAGGAAGGCAGGCTGCGCTCGGCTTCTGTGCCGCGCATGTGCAGGGTGGGGTAAATCGCGTGCATCAGCCAGCTGCCAATCAGGGGAACATGGCGGATGATCTGCGTCACGCGGTCCGGGCTGCGGCCAAAACCGGCTGGCGCCAGCAGGATCAGTTCGCGCAGACGGGTTGGATGGGCCGCTGCAAAGGCGGTGGCGATGGCGCCGCCCATGGAATAACCGATCAGGGTGATGTCGCTGCCCGCCTGCTGATCCTCCAGAAGTTCTTCTAGCTGGGAGAGGAAGAAGGCGCGGTCCTGCAGCCCTTTGGGGCGGTCGGAATAGCCGCGTCCGTAGAGATCGTAGGTCAGCACCCGGTAGCCCATGGCGCCCAGCCCCGCAGCGATGCCATTCCAGACGAAGGAGGGGGTGGTCAGGCCGTGCACGCAGACCGCGACAGGGCCGCGGAGGGGGCCTGTCCAGCGGTAATGCGTGAGGCCGCCGGAGAGGCTGGCAAAGCTGCCCGGCGCATCTTTGCGGGCGGCGGTGTTCATCACTTTGCGCCTGGTTTCGCGCAGGAAGGGGGCCAGGGCGACCGTCAGGACTATCAGAAGAAGCCAGATCATGCTTGGGCCTTCCACTTTTGCAGGATGTGGTGGCTGGTCATCAGATCCAGATGGCCGCCGCCGCCGTTCTTGAACAGGGTGATGCGCCCAGGCTCGAAGGCCGGAAAATCAGCGATGCTGTAATAGTCTGCCAGCACATCGCTGCGCTGGATGGTGCCGCTTGCCAGGGGGATCTTGAACTCGCCAATGTGATCCAGTGTCGTGCCAAAACTGTCGCAGTAGATCTGTGCGCGCTGCAGTGCTGCGTCGTCAGCTTCGCGCATGTCGGGGCGGTAGGCACCGATCAGGTTGAGATGCTGGCCGGGGCGCAGCCATGCGCCCTGGATCACCGGCTCGGACGACATGGTGCAGGTGACGATGATATCGGCATTGCGCACCGCCGGTTCCAGTTCGGGGGCATGTTTGGTGCCGCTGTATCGGGCGCAGAGGTCCTGCGCCTTGGATGCGGTGCGGTTCCAGACCCGGATCTGCGCTTGTGGAAACCCGGCAGAGAAAGCCTCGATCAAAGAGCCGCCAACGGTGCCGGCGCCGACAATCAGCACCTCTTTCGCATCGGGGTCAGCCAGCCGCAGCGCGCCCAGAAGACTGTCGCCGGCGGTCTTCCACTTGGTTACCAGATGGAAATCCACAAGAGCTTCGAGCGTGCCGTCGGTGTCGGAGTAGAGGCAGACGGAGCCGTTGATCATCGGTTTGCCGGCATCGGGGTTGCGCGGGAAGACATTGGCGGTTTTCACTGCCAGCCCCAGGCCGTCGATCCAGGCGGAGCGGCTCAGCAGCGTGTCGGGATCACGGTAAAGGAACGTATCGCTCATCTCTGCCCTGGGCAGATCATGGCTGGCGGCCAGTGCCTCTGTGAAGCTGATCCAGTCGAGCAGCGCCTCGCCCTCGTCAAAGCCGATGAATGGAATGCTCATGTGATCTTGGTCCTTACTGCTGTGCCGGCTCCGGCCGCTTCTGGTTTCGTCAGCTGAGCCGCCTGCACCAGCCGGCCCGGCGTCCCCCCGATTTTGCGCGCCAGAATGGCATAGATTTCCGGCTCTGGCTTGATGCATTTCAGATGCATGGAGACAAATGCGCGGTCACAGCCGCGCAGACCCATTTGCAGTCGGCAGTCGTGCCACCAGCGGATGCCCCCGGACCAGGCGGGATGCTGTTCCGGCTCCCATTCGATCAGCATGCCACCAAGGTCAGAGGCGACGGCTTTTGCTGCTGCTGCCATGGCGCTATCCTTCTGTCCGCGGGCGCGGACGCGGGGCAGGACGGTTCTTGCGGGTCTCGCTCCAGACTGAGACCAGGCCTGAAGCAATGATCAGGGCGCTGCCGGACCAGACAGCCAGATCCGGCCATTCGCGGAAGATCAGGAGGCCCCACAGAACCGACATTGGCATGGCGATATATTCAAACGGGGCGGCCAGGGCGGCTTCGTTCATGCGGTAGGCCTGGCTGACCAGATAGCCGCCTGCCGAACCTGCAAGGCCTGCGCCGATCAGATAGGGCCAGTCGTCGGGGGCGGGCCAGACCCAGGCGCGCAGGACGAAGTCGAAGGCAGGGCTGCTGCCAGTGGCAAAGCGCCCGTCGCCAAAGGCAAGCCCGGCCAGAGAGCTCAGCACAAGAAAGCCCAGCACTGGATAGAATGCGAGCGTGGCGCCGGCTTCGCTGCTGCCTGCCCGGCGGGTCAGAACATGCAGGGTGGCATAGCCGCAGGCGCCCAGGAACGGCAGCAGGGCGGCGGGCTGAAACGTCCCCACGCCGGGGCGCATGATGATGAGAACCCCCAGAAAACCAGCACATACTGCGCCCCAGCGCCAGGGACCGGGGCGTTCGCCCAGGAACAGCGCCGACAGGGCGGTGACGATCAGCGGGGTGGCAAAGGCTATCGCCACTGCCTCTGCCAGCGGCAGCAGGGTGAGACCGGTGAAGAAGCAGATATTGGCAAAGAACACCACGAAACAGCGCAGCAGGTGCAGTTTCGGCTGATGGGTGCGCAACAGGTGGTAGCCGCCTTCCAGCGGAACGATGATAGCCAGCATCACGATCATCGCCACAACCGAGCGGAACAGCACAACTTCATAGAGCGGATAATCGCCCGACAGGAATTTGAAGATCATGTCGACGACGGAGAAGGCAATACCCGCGCCGACCGCGGCAAACAGGCCGGGGACGCTGACTTTTGCCTCTGCGCTCATGCTGTTGCCCTTTTGCTCCCTGACTTTGATCAGTGGCTGATTTGGTGAAAGCGGGCAATGGGCGGGGGCGGAAAAATGCAATTTTTCCAGGGTGAAATTCCGGGGCAGACCCCGCCCTGATCGTGTCTGTGCCAGTGCTGGGCAGCCTGTTCCGGCGTCACGGCCACATCTTGCTCAGACATTGTCCTCTGGCGCGGTGCCTTGCCCCCGGAGCAGGCCTGTTTGGTTCGGGTATTTGTGTTTGCGATCAGGGGGATCACGCAAAGTCATTGGGCAAGGCGGGCAGTGGCGCATAGCCTTGGAAGCAAACCTGCAAAAGAGACACCCATGATCACCTGCTACATCACTTATGAAATTCATCCCGACAAGGTCGAAGCCTTTGAGATCTATGCCAAGGCCTGGATTCCGCTGGTGGCGCGGTTCGGCGGCACCCATCATGGCTACTTCCTGCCGCATGAAAGCGCCAATGACCTGGCGGTGGCGCTGTTTTCTTTTCCTTCGCTGGCGGCCTATGAGGACTATCGCGCGCGCAGCTTTGAGGATGCCGATTGTCTGGCGGCGTTCCGGTTTGCAAAGGAGAGCGGAATTGTCCGGCGCTATGACCGGACCTTCCTGCTCCCGGTTCTGGAGGGGGACCTGGCGCCGTTGAAGGCTGCGATGGGTTAGTAGGGGATAGTACTGCCGACCTTCACCATCCTTGGTATCGGCTTGACGCTGAGGCTTTGGAAAGTTTAGCCAACCCCGAAGCAGAGTGATTTTGAAGCAAGGTTTTATGATGGAAACTGAGGTGGTTGCGCAGGCGAATGGCGACGCATGGCGAATACTGCCGCAAAGCATGATAGCATTAGTAGTGTTGGTGGCATTGAGCCTATATTTTATGGTCCGGCAAATGATGTTCACGCTGATGATTATGGATGTTACGCTCGGATTTTTCAGGATTTTCGGCCTGGTTCCCAAACAAGGCAAACGGATGAATGCGTTCTTGCACTGGCTGGTGGCTGTTAGCCTGTTCGCGGGTTACTTTATGGTTGCGGAAAAATTGGGCTGGTTGGCATTTGTTCCAGTGTAAGGGCCGCCGCCTGAAGACTTAAGCCGGTCGAAACTAGCGGCCCGCCTCTGCAGCACGCAGTTCGCGTTCCAGCGCATCCAGAAAGCGGGAGCGGTCGGCCTTGGTGAAACCTTTGCCGCTGCCGCCTGCGCCCAGCGGGTTGGCGGCGCGCAGGTCGGCCATCAGGTCGCGCATCGCCAGTTGCTGGCCGATGTTGGCCTCAGTAAACCGCTCGCCGTTGTGGCGCAGCACGCGGGCGCCAGCCTCGATGCATTTGGCTGCAAGGGGGATGTCGCCCGTCACCACCACGTCGCCGGGGCCGCAGCGCTCAGCGATCCACATGTCGGCCACATCGGCGCCCTCGGACACAATCACGGTTTCCACCAGCGGGTTCTGCGAGGGGCGCAGCCCGCCATTGGAGACCACGAACATGCGCACCCTATGGCGGGTGGCAACCCGCTCTGCCTCTTGCTTGACCGGGCAGGCGTCGGCGTCGATGTAAAGCGCGGTCACTCGGCGGCCTTCTTGTCCGCTTCGGCAGGCTTTTCCGCCTTGGGGGCGGGTTTGGCCTTGGGTTTGCGGGCGGGTTTCTTCACCTTGAATTCTTCCGGGATCGGCATCCGGTTGAAGGCGTCCAGCCCTGCGACCTTATAGGCCTCGGCCAGGGTCGGGTAGTTGAAGGTGTTCTGCACGAAGTAATCGACCGTACCCTTGAGGTTCATCACCGCCTGTCCGATGTGGATCAGTTCCGTTGCGCCTTCGCCGACGATCTGCACCCCCAGCACCCGGCGGGTTTTGAGGGACAGCAGCATCTTCAGCATGCCGTGCTCCAGCCCCATGATGTGGCCGCGCGAGGTTTCGCGAAAGCGGGCCTCGCCGACCTCATAAGGAATGCCGCGTTCTTTCAGCTCTTCTTCGGACATGCCGCAGGTGGACATTTCCGGCACTGAATAGATGCCATAGGGATACCAGGGGCTTTCCGGCATGGTCGGCGTGTCGAGCGCATGGCAGGCGGCAACCCGGCCCTGCTGCAGCGAGGTGGAGGCCAGCGAAGGGTGGCCGATCACATCGCCGGTGGCATAGATATGCGGCACCTCGGTCTGGTAGGTCTTGCGGTCAACGCTGAGACGGCCGCGGTGGTCGGTCTTGAGGCCGGTGGCCTCGAGATTCAGCGACGCGGTGGCCCCCATGCGCCCGGCTGCAAACAGCAGCATTTCTGCGCGCACGTGGCGGCCGTTTTCCAGCGTGACCTCGATATGTTCGCCCGCATCCTCGATAGTCTCCACTGCAGAACCCAGTCGCAGGTCCACACCGTTGTCACGGATCTGATGGGTGAATTCCTGAATCAGCCGTTTGTCGATGAAATCCAGGAAGGTCTCGCGCGGTTCGATCAATGTGACGCGCACGTCCAGGGCAGAGAACATGGTGGCATATTCCACCCCGATGACGCCGGCGCCGATCACCACCAGCGAGCGCGGGATTTCCGCCATTTCCAGAAACTCGTCGCCATCCACAATGGTGGTGCCGTTGAAGGGCACATAGTCGGGGCGATAGGTCTTGGTGCCGGTGGAGATCAGGAATTTCTCTGCCGTCAGGCAGGTGGTCTCCCCGGCCTCGGTCGCGACCTCGACCTCATTGGGACCAATGAATTTCGCCAGACCGTGCAGCGTGTCCACGTGGTTGCGGTTGAACTGGTGTTCCAGCACGTCGACTTCGTGATCCAGCGTCTGGTGCAGGCGGGTTTTCAGGTCATCGGCGAGGATGTCGTCCTTGACCCGGTAGGAGCGGCCATAGAAAGACCGTTCGCGCCAGCCCGACAGGTTCAGCACGGTTTCACGCAGGGTTTTCGACGGGATGGTGCCGGTGTGCACCGACACGCCCCCCAGCCGGTCCTTGCGGTCGATCACCAGCACCCGGCGGTGCAGCTTGCCTGCCTGGATGGCAGCGGCGCGGCCCGAGGGGCCGGAACCGATGATGATCAGGTCATAATCAAATTCGTCACTCATGGCCGCGTCCTTCGTTCTTTAGTTTTGGTACAGCGCGTCGGCATGGAAGGAGACATGCTCCTCCATGAAGGTCGACACGAAGAAGTAGCTGTGGTCATAGCCCGGCTGCATCCGCAGGGTGGCCTGCTGGCGGCGTTCGGCCACCGCATGGGCCAGCGCTTCGGGTTTCAGGAGGTCAATGAACTGATCTGCGGTGCCGGTGTCGATCAGGACCGGGCCGTCGAACCCTGTTTCGCGCATCATGAGGGTGGCGTCATGTTTGGCCCAGGCGGCTTCATCGTCGCCCAGGTAGGCGCTCAGCTGTTTGCGGCCCCAATCCGATGCGGTCGGGTTGCAGATCGGTGCAAAGGCGGAAACCGACTTGTAGCGGCCCGGCAGGTTCATCGCCAAAGTCAGCGCGCCGTGGCCGCCCATGGAATGGCCGGTGATCGCCTGGCGGTCCAGGTCGATGGCGAATTTCTCCCCCAGGAGTGCGGGCAGTTCCTCCGCCACATAGTCCCACATGCGAAAATGCGGCGCCCAGGGGTCCTGGGTGGCGTTTACATAAAAGCCTGCGCCCTGGCCCAGGTCATAGGCGTCATCATCCGCCACGCCTTCGCCGCGCGGCGACGTGTCGGGGAAGACGATGGCGATGCCCTGCTCGGCGCACCAGGCCTGGGCGCCGGCCTTGGTCATGGCGTTCTCATGGGTGCAGGTGAGGCCCGAAAGATACCACAGCACCGGCACCGGACCGTCTTTGGCTTCCTCCGGCAGGAACAGGCCAAAGGTCATATCGCAGCCGGTTGCGGTGCTGGCGTGTTTGTAGACGCCCTGAGTGCCGCCAAAGGCGCGGTTCTCGGAAACGGTTTCCATGGGTAAGGCTCCTCAAAATCTGTTAGCCCTATCGCTATCCGCAGTTGGCCTCAGGGTCCAGCGGGAGGGCGGCAGCAATGCTTGTTTTTGCGGCAGAAGGATTGCGAATTCGCAAACATTATCCGCATCGGCTGCGTGGCGGTGGCAGCAAATGTGCAATGGGGCGCTGGACAGCAGCGGTGAAAACCGGGACTGTCCGCAGCCAAGACAAGAGGGAGGCAAAAGCCATGAGCGATTTTCTGAGACTGACACCGGAGGCTGCGGAGGCGGAAGTGGAGCGCCCGGCGCCGGAGAAAGTGATTGCTGGCGATCCGGTGTTTACCACCTGGAATGCCGAGGAGCGCGAGGGCCTGTACTGCGGCATCTGGCAGTCGACACCAGGTAAGTGGCGGATTTCTTATGACGAGTGGGAATACTGCCGAATTCTGCAGGGGCGGTCGGTGATCACCAGCGATGACGGCAGTGAATATCCGCTGGCGGCCGGCGACAGCTTCATCCTGCGGCCCGGTTTCAGCGGTACCTGGGAGGTGATCGAGACCACTCGCAAGGATTACGTGATCCGGCTCTGAAATCGCGGGTTCAGGAGACCCAGGCGATGACCGCAGGTACGGTGACGATCGATACCACGGTAGAAATGAAAATAGCGGCGGAGGCCCGGTGTGGGGCCACGCCGTAGTGTTGCGCCAGCATATAGACATTGCCCGCCACCGGCAGGGAGGCAGCCGCGATGGCAACGGCGGCAGAGAACGGCGCTGCCGGGATCAGCCACAGCACGGCGACAGCGACGCAGGTCGGGTGCAGCACCAGTTTGGCAAAGCTGAGCCAGCCCGCGACCTGCACCCGCTCCGCCGATTTTGAAGCCAGCGAGGCACCGATGGCAAACAGCGCGCCGGGCGTGGCGGCGCCGCCGAGGATCGTCAGGAAATCATTTGCGGGCCCCGGGATCGGCAGCTCTGAGGCTGACCAGGCAAGGCCTGCGACAATGGACAGGATCATCGGGTTCTTCAGCAAGCCCAGCCCAACGAGCTTCAGGGTCGCCAAACCCAGGTTGGATCCTTGGCCCTGGCCGCGGCCTGCGTTGATCAGAATGACGATCAGCGATGAGAACACCACCAGATCAACGCTGAGCACCACCATCATCGGTGCAACCGAGGCCGGGCCGAACAGGATCGCCATCATCGGCAGGCCAAGGAAGCCGACATTGCCGATGGCCGCACATTGCGCCTCCACCGCCGTCGTCGGTACATCCAGCCCGCGCGCCATGGCGACAGCTGTCACCAGCAGATAGACCGCCAGCGTGCCGGCCAGATAGCCGAGGATCAGCGCAGGATCGAAGACTTCGGCAAAGGAGAGGTTGGCAGCAAAGCCGAAGATCATCGCCGAGAGTGGGAAATAGAAGACAAATTTGGTGAGATATGCGGTGGCTTCCTCGGTGAAAAAGCGGCTGCGGCCGGCCCCGTAGCCAAGGCCGATGATTGCGAAGAAGGGCAGGGTGCGAAAGAAGATCTCGGCCATGGGGATTGGTAACAAGAGCTGACCAATTGGCAAAGGCTGTTTTTCGGACTGTAAGGGAAGCTCCCGCCTGTTCATGGGCAGTCCGGGGACTGCCCTTCACAGTTGGGCGTGGCCCTGTGCTGCGCACAGGGCAGGGGATCCTGCAGAGACCACCGGTTGCATTGTGTGCCCAGCAGCGCGTCAGCGCTGCCGGGCCCAACCGGGGCGGGGCAGCCTTTGGCAGTGCCGGAACGGGCGGGAGGGCCGCCTTTGCCCCCTGCCTAGCCGCTGCCGATCAGGGCTCCGGCACCCAGCACCAGGGCGCCGCCCAGAACCACTTGCATGGTGGCGCGCCAGAAGGGTGTTTGCATGTAACGGTTCTGGATCCAGGCTATGGCCCAGAGTTCGACAAAGACAATCAGCAGGGCCAGGGTGGTGGCGGTCCAGAATTCGGGGATGAGGTAAGGCAGGGCGTGGCCCAGGCCGCCCAGGGTGGTCATGATCCCGGAGGCGAGGCCGCGCTTGATCGGTGAGCCGCGGCCTGACAATGCGCCGTCATCCGAGGCGGCCTCGGTAAAGCCCATCGAGATCCCGGCCCCGACCGAGGCCGCGACGCCGACCAGAAAGGTGGTCCAGGTGTCCTGGGTGGCAAAGGCGGTGGCAAAAATCGGCGCCAGAGTGGAGACGGAGCCATCCATCAGTCCTGCGAGCCCCGGCTGGACCCATGTCAGCACAAATTGGCGATGGGCGGCGGCATCCTCATTTGCGCGGGTGTCTTCGTCCAGATGCGCGTTTTCCAATTCACCCGCCCGGGCCTGATGACCAGCTTCGGCGGCGGCCAGATCGCCCAGCAGTTTGCGGGTTGCGGCATCCTGGGTGCGAGCCGCGGCGGCGGCATAGAAACGTTCGGCATCACGCTCCATGGCGCGGGCCTCGGCGCGGATACGCTCCAGGCTCAGGTTTTCCATCAGCCAGACAGGGCGGCGGGCATAAAAGCCGGCCACATGCTCGCGCCGGATCAGCGGGATGGCCGGGCCGAACCGCGTCTCGTGCAGGGCGATCAACTGGGCGCGGTGCCCGTCTTCCTCGGCGGCCATTCCGTCGAACATGGCGGCGGAGGCGGGATATTCCGACCGTAGCCGTTCGGCATAGCCGCGGTAGATCCGGACGTCGTCTTCCTCCGAGGAAATCGCCAGGGCAAGAACTTCCTGCCCGGTCAGATCTGCAAAACGCTTGCGCTGAGTGAAAAACCGCATCTCGAGTCTCTTTTTAGAATTATTCTAAATATAACGGTTTCGCGAGGTGCCGCAAGACTGCAGCTGTAAAGCTGTTGCAAACAGGCCCCATGGGTTACACTAGAGGCAGAGCATGCGGCTGCCTGCCCGTATTCTGAGGGAAGTTTATGAACCAGCAAGACAGCATCCTGCGCACGGGCCGGAAATTCGATCAGGTTCTGGACGGTGCGCGCAAGGTGTTTCTGGCCGATGGGTTTGAAGGTGCAAGCGTCGACAATATCGCCAAAGCGGCGGGCGTGTCCAAGGCAACGCTTTACAGCTATTTCCCGGACAAACGGGTCTTGTTCATGGAGGTCGTGCGCGCGGCCTGCGTGCAGCAGGCGGACAGCTCGATGGAGCTGGCTGAGGGCTGCTGCGGCCCGCGGGATGTGCTGCGGTTGGCTGCGGAGCGGGTGCATGGGGTTCTGTTGAACGGGTTCAGCTTGCAGCTGTTCCGGATCTTCGTGGCCGAGGCGGATCGGTTCCCGGAGCTGGGGCCGATGTTCTATGAAAGCGGGCCGATGGCGCTGCACGAGGAGATCCGCAGCTATATGGAAACCGCGGCACAGCGGGGCGAGCTGGTGATCGGGGATGCCGACCTGGCTGCGGCGCAGTTCATCGAACTGTGCAAGGCCGACATCTTTCTGCGGTTTCTTTTCAAGGTCGAGACCGAGTTCACGGAAGCCGAGCGCGAGCGGGTGGTCGCAGGGGCGATCGAGACCTTCATGGCGCGGTTCGGCGCCTGACCTCCTATTCAATGGGTGATGAAGCTGTTGGGCGCTCTGCGGTAGGTCTTGTGACAGCTAAGGCAGCTTTGCATCAGGCTGGGCAGGGTGCGGCGCAATCCGGGCAGCGACCAGGTGTTGAGATCGCGGGCCGCGGCCCGGGTCGTTTCTGCGCGGGCCTTGAAGTCATCCCAGGCCGTCCAGATCTGCGGCCGCGCATTGGTGCGCGGGTCCATCCGGTGTTTTTTGAAGCGTTTGCGGATGCTGCCAGTGGTTTTGATCAGCTGCCGCCGGGCGGTTTGCGCCGTGTCTCTGTCAAAAGCGGTACGACCGGCCATCATGCTGGTCAGAACATCCATTGCGGCCTTTTGAGTGGTCATCAGGGTTATGCGCCGGGTGACCTGTTTGCTGAGACCGCTGTCTGCCGTGACCGGTGCCGTGGTGCCGACGGCGAGCGCGACAAGGATCGCGAGGAAGGCGAGGGCTTTGAGCCAATGCAGGGTCATTGCGCGGCCTCTGTGTGGATTGACCGAATCATATATTTGGAACAAAAAGAGAACACCTGTCACTGATCCTTATAACCTGCCGTCTGTCGGCCCCTGCTGCCCGAACTGCCCATGTCCCATCGCCGCATTCTGTCGCTGTGGTTTCCGCGCCTTGGCGCCGAACGCGTTCTGCGGGCGGAGCGCGGCGACATTGCCGGGCCTCTGGCCGTCGCTGAGGAAGTCTCCAACACCCAGGTTATTTCTGCGTTAAACAGCGCCGCTTCTGCACAAGGACTGCAAGTAGGCCAGCCCTTGCGCGATGCCCATGCGATGTGCGCGGCCCTGGTGGTGCGGCCGCGCAACCGGGCGGCAGAGACAGCGTTTCTGGCGGTTCTCAGGCGCTGGGCGGGCAAGTTCAGCCCCTGGGTGGCAGAGGCCGGGGAGGACGGGCTGACCATCGACCTGACCGGCTGTGCGCATCTGTTCGGCAGCGAGGCGGCGCTGATGGAGACCGCGGGGCAGGATTGTGTGGCGATGGGCCTGAGCGTGCGGATGGGGCTGGCGGATACCCTGGGCACGGCCTGGGCGCTGGCGCGCTACGCAGAGGAGGAGACTGCGCCGGAGCGGTCCGGCGATGCCATCGATCAGGAGGCGCGGGCGACTCGTGCCCGGGCGCAGAAACGCCAGAGCGTCAAGCGCCGCCACTGGACACGGGGCGGGGCGGCGCCGCAGCTGCCGACCGCGGTGCCGCAGACGGGGCGGATTGCCGAAGCAGGCCAGGCCTATGGGGCGCTGGCGCCTTTGCCGGTGGCAGCCCTGCGGCTGGACCGCGCCACGGTGGCACAGCTGAACCGGCTTGGCCTCAGGCGGATCGGAGATCTTTTGGGGCAGCCGCGCGCCGGTCTGGCCCGCCGCTTTGGCCGGGGGCTGGTCTTGCGGCTGGATCAGGCGATGGGCAGTGCGCCAGAGCCAGTCTCGCCCGCGCGCAGCCCGGATCATTTTGCAGTGCGGCTGACCCTGCCAGAGCCGATCGGGCTGATGGAGGATTTGCTGGCGGGCATCGACCGGATGCTGCCGCGGCTGTGTTCCCGGCTGGAGGCACGCGGCAAGGGCGCCCGGGTGCTGCGGCTGGAGGCGCACCGCTGCGATCTGGAGATGGAGGCGGTGACCCTGGGCCTGGCCCGTGCCAGCCGCGCGCCGGCCCGCATCCGGCCTCTGCTGGAGATGAAGCTGGAGCAGATCGATGCGGGGTACGGCATCGACATGCTGCGGCTGGAGGTCTTGCAGGCAGAGGCCATTCATGCCCGCACCCCGGCGGGCCACATGCAGGCAGGCGCTGCGGCGCGGGCACGGCAGGAGGCCCGGCAAGAGGATGAGGCAGCGCTGGAGGATCTGATCGGCCGCCTGGGCGCGCGGCTGGGGCTGGAGGCCATCACCCGCTATCACCCCGCCGAGAGCCACATTCCGGAAAAGAGTTTCACTGTGCAGGCAGCAGCCTGGTCAGAGCCTGCCACCGGGGATTGGCCGCTGCCACCGCGGCCCCGGCCGCTGCTTTTGTGGCGGCCTGAGCTGGTCCATGCACCGGAGCGGCCAGAGGTACCGCAGCAGTTTCGCTGGCGCGGTCGCGACTGGCAGTTGGCCGGAGCGGAGGGGCCGGAGCGGATCGCTCCGGAATGGTGGCTGGATGATCCGGAATGGCGCAACGGGGTGCGGGATTACTGGGTGGTGGTGACACAGTGCGGCACCCGGCTGTGGCTGTTCTTTGCCCATGGCGGGGCGCTGTCGCCGGGCTGGTTCTGCCATGGGTCGTTTGCGTGACCGCTGCACCAGCTACCGCCGGACAATTCGGCACGCAGCGAAGGGTTTTGCTTGGGCAGCCCTGCAGAAACGGCATAAGATAGGGGAATGATCACACCACGCTTTGACATTCTGGGTCAGGCTATTGCCGATGCCAGCCGCACACAGATGCTGTGCGAGCTGATGGAGGGGCGCGCCTATACCAACAAGGAACTGGCAGCAGCGGCGGGTGTCACGCCACAGACTGCCACAGCGCATTTGCGGTTGCTGCAGGAGGCCGGGCTGGTGGTGGCTGAAAAGCGCGGCCGCTGTGTCTATCACCGGCTGGCGGGGGCGGAGGTTGCCCATGCGCTGGAGCAGCTGGCGGCGATTGCGCCCGCAGACAGCCTGCACCGGGCACAGCGGCGCAAGGCAGGCGGGCTGGCGCAGCTGCGCAGTTGTTACGATCATCTGGCAGGGCCTTTGGCGGTGGCAATGACAGCTGCGTTTCTGGATCGCGGCCTGCTGGTCGAGGAACAGGGCGCCTTCCGCCCCGTGCCGGCCCCAGAATGGCTGAAACTGGGCGTGGTGCTGCCGGAGAAAGCGAGCCGCCAGCCTTTTGCCCGGCCCTGCCTGGACTGGACCGAGCGCAAGCTGCATGTGGCCGGTCCGATGGGGCGGCAGATCCTGGATCACGCCTTGGACAGCGGCTGGGTCAAGCGGCACCGGCACAAGCGGGGTCTGATGCTGACGGCGCCGGGACGGGTGGCTCTGGAGCAGATTCTGGGCCCGAAATACGGCGAGCCGGCGGCAGCCTGAGAGGGGGCTGAAAGGTCTGCGACACAGCGGCAAAGCCTGTGTGTATCCTGCACCACACGAAAATTCGACAGTTAAAAACCTTGATCTGAACCGGGAATGGCGCAACCTTTTAGGTATGAGCTTTGATCAGGTGCAGCCTTTTCCCGGATCTCCCATTCCTCAGCAAGTCGCATTTGACCGGCGGGAACTGTCGGTCATCATGACGTTGTACGGACGTATGGTCGCGGCCGGGGAGTGGCGCGACTACGGGATTGCTTCCTTGCGTGATCTGGCAGTTTTCTCGATCTTCCGGCGCACGGCGGAGCATCCGCTCTACCGTATCGAAAAACGCCCCAAGCTGCGGCAGCGGCAGGGCCAGTATTCGGTGGTTGGCATGGACGGGCATATCCTCAAGCGCGGCGCGGATCTGAAGGCCGTGCTGAGGGTGCTGGAGCGCAAGCTGATCCGCTCCGTGGAGTAGCCGCAAGGGTTTGCGGCGGAGCGGGGACCGGAAAATTCAAATTTTCCGGCCAGAATCTTGGCAAGATTTTTCTGTCTGCGGCTGCCGGTCCGGCCTAGGCCAGCCGTTTGTGCGCGGTGACGGGGCCATCGCCCTGTGCCATAATCCGCGCGATCGCCGCATCGATGGGTTCAAGGGCCACGGCCATATCATGCGCATTCGCATGGATCAGGGTCCGGGTATCCCGCACCAGTGCCACATGGCCTTTCCAGAACAGCAGGTCGCCGCGCTGATAATCGCCGGCAGGGGCCTGGCTGCCCACGTCTGTTTCCTGCATGTCGCTGTCGCCGGGACAGGGGATGCCGCAGGCCAGCAGGGCTGCCTGCACCAGACCGGAGCAGTCAATGCCGCAACGGCTGTTGCCGCCCCAGAGATAAGGGGTTCCAAGAAAGAGTTCCGCCACTGCCACAGGGTCATCCTCATGTGTGCCCAGCAGTGACAGGTGGCGGGCCGGGATGAAGCCGAGATTGGTATGTGCAAACCGTCCGGTGCCGCCAAGAACCTGCACCCGGCTGCCATGGCTAAGCGCATGGCATTCTGGTGATTTGAAGTCATCCGCCGAATAGGCATGGGTGGCCGGGGCGCGGACCCGATGAGTGGCTTCAAAAGGATCTGTCAGCGCCGCGCTGGCCACATAGCCTGCATAGGAATCCTTGGCGGATTGCAGAAAGGCCCAGCCATTGCGGTTCTCATAAACTGTGACCAGCTCACCGTAGACAAGCTGGCGGTCGCGGGCGCCGTCTGGCGCCCGCAAAAGGTCGGTGACGGATGCGCCAATGCGGGCCTGGGTGCCCTTGACCCGCTCCAGCCCGTCCGGCACGTTTTCCAGATGCGCGGCGGCGACACGGATGTTCAGGGGCAAGCGGCGGCGGTCTGCCATGACAGTCAGAGTTCCAGCATGTCGGGCAGGGCGGCAAACAGCGCACGGGCGCCTTGCAGAGCGCCGCCCTTGGGGCGGCCCGGCTCGGCGGATGGAGCCCAGCCGTAGATGTCGAAATGCATATAGCGGGCCTCTCCGGCGAAGCGGCGCAGGAACAGCGCCGCCGTGATGGATCCGGCAAAGCCACCCGAAGGCGCGTTGTCGAGGTCGGCAATGCCCGGTTCGATCATCTTTTCGTATGGCGTGTGGAACGGCATCCGCCAGACCGGGTCGGCAGTGCGCGCCGCACTGGCCGAAAGCGCAGCGGCGTCGCTGTCGTGATCAGTATAGAACGGTGACAGGTCCGGGCCGACCGCCACCCGTGCAGCGCCGGTGAGGGTCGCCATGGAAATCAGCAGATCAGGCGTGTCCTCGGCCGCAAGTGCCAGGGCGTCAGCCAGCACCAGGCGTCCCTCGGCGTCGGTGTTGTTGATTTCGACCGTCAGACCTTTGCGTGAGGTGAGCACATCGCCCGGGCGGAAAGCGGAGTCGGAAACGGAGTTTTCCACCGCAGGGATCAGGACGCGCAGTTGCAGCGGCAGCCCTGCGGCCATGATCATCCGCGCCAGGCCCAGAACATTTGCCGCACCGCCCATGTCCTTTTTCATCAAGGCCATGCTGTTTCCGGGCTTGAGGTTCAGACCGCCGGTGTCGAAACAGACGCCCTTGCCCACCAGGGTCAGCGTGGGTCCGGCAGCGCCCCAGCGCAGGTCAATGAGGCGCGGGGCGCGGTTTGAAGCGCGGCCGACAGTGTGGATCAGCGGGAAGTTCTGTTCCAGCAGCTCTTCGCCGGTGATGACGGATGCGCTGGCGCCGAAGTCTTCGGCCAGCTTCAGGGCAGCGGCCTCCAGTTCGGCAGGGCCCATGTCGGAGGCGGGGGTGTTGATCAGGTCACGGGTCAGGCATTCAGCGGCAGCCAGTGATTCCACGGCGGCGGCCTCCACCCCTTCGGGCGCCTGCAAGGCAGCGGCGGCGCCCTTGGTCTCCTTGTACCGGTCAAAGCGATAGCCGGACAGCAGCCAGCCCAGCGATTCGCTGGCGGCGTCTTCTGCCGGCAGGCCAGAGAGAATGCGGTAGGTTCCGGCAGGCAGTTTCTGCGCCGCTTCGGCCAGCACGAACCGGCGGCGCGCACGCTGGGCGGCGCTGCCGTAGCCTGCCAGGGCCATCCCGATCCCGCCATCGCCGTCCGGCACGGTCAGCGCCTGACCGCAGGCGCCGCTGAAGCCCTGCGCCGAAACCCAAGCCTGAACGCGCTGCGGCTGGCTGGACAGCCAGCTGTCGAAAGAATCGCTTTCAATCACGTGCACAGGACAGCTGTCCGGGCCGGGGGCGGCAAAGACTGGCGGCATTGAAATTCTCCGGTTGCAATCACTTCTGATGCAACAGATTAGCCGCCGCCGCGCGGCCTGCAAGCCCCGCGGACAGTGGAAATGTCAGATCGTCATGTCCTGCTGGTCCCAGACCGCAGTCAGGGAACGCTCTCCGACTCGCATCAGCCGGAACAGGATCGCGGCAACCGCCGGCGCGTCCTCGGCGTCGACTGCTTCTGTGACGTCGCTGGCGATGCGGGCCAGCGCGGTCATTCCGATTTGTTCGGCAATCGCAATCAGCGAACGGGCGCTTTTGCGCAGGTTCGCCATATCATTCTGACGCCACAGACGCTCACAATGTGTCAGGCGGACCGCCATTTCCTCAATCGCCCTGCACACGACATCTTCAGCTCCGGCTTCGCCGAGCTGGTCGTAGAGCGCAGAAAGCTTGTCAGGATCCAAGCGCACTGTTTCCGAGTGCATTACTGTCAGTATATTGGCCACCACATTCACCCAATTCAATATGCCCCCACGGCACAACTGCCAATTTGAGTTCCATTCGTTTTCAAAAGGTTTCCGCGGGCGGTTCAAATCATTCGAATTTAGGGACAATGCAGGGTAAAAACGGCTGGCAGCATTCAGCCGAGGGTGGGTTTTGCAAGGGTTTTTGCCCAACCCTGTCCGTTGTTTGGCGGGCCTGCGCCGCACTGACAGGGCGCGCCGTTTGCGTATATTGACGACCGGCGCCTGTGTTGCGGTTCGGGTTTATGGATCTTTTGTTTTCACAGCAAAGGCAGCCGCCAGATTGGCCGCCGCCTGGGTGTAACCGCCTGCGGCACCGTCGACAAAGTGGATGTGATCTTCCTCCACGGGTGACGGAACGATGCAGGTGACCATGGCAGCGTCTTGTTCGTGCAGGCCGAATTGCACCAGCCCGGCATCGGCTGCCTGCTGCAGATGTCGGCGGATGCGCTCGCAGATGGCGGGTGTGCAATCCAGTGTCATCTTTAGCCCGTCGTCGAATTTGCGGAAATCGGAGTGCGCTCGCAGCATCGACAAATAATGCACAGGATCAAAGCCGCCTACGGGACGCCGGGCGAGGAAGATCAGACCGGCCAGGCTGCTGTGAAAGAACAGGGCAATTTTACGCAGAAACAGCGGTACCCTACCGTGAGAGGCCTGGGCTTCGATCGACAGCCCGGCCGGCGGGAATTGCAGCTTGGGACCGGATTCGGGGACCGGGTGGCCGTTGTCCTCCAGCTCCGCAGCAAGGCTGAGCACCTCTGCGGCGAACCGGGCAAACGCCTGCGGGCTGGCACCGGGGGCGGGCTGGGCAACCAATGAAAGGATGATGCCGTGGCGGGCGGGCGTATTGCTCCAGCGGCAGGAAAGGCCCGCCAGATCGGGCGGATCCGCCTGTGGTGCGGGGTCTACCGCAAAAAGGCCCGCCTTCATCTGTGCTTCGGCCCAGGCCAGGCCGCCGCCGCTGAACATGGCGAAATCGGCGTGATCCGACACAGCGTAGCGGGCGACCTTCACGTCCAGGCCCTTGGCCCGGATGGCAGAGGCGGGCAGCATCGCAGCGCGCAGGGAAATGCCGTATTCGGCTTCGGTCCAGCTGCGCAAAGCACCCAGAACGCTCTGAGCGGTGGCCCGGTGGTGGGGCGGCACGGCAAAAGAGGCGCCGTCGCCGCCAAACACATAGGGAAACGCCTCGCTTGCCAGCGCGTTGCGCATGGCGGCGATCACTGCGGCGCCGATCATGTTTACGGTCTTGTAGCGGCCTTCCCGCACCAGCCCGGTGGAGTTCACGATATCGGTGCAGCACAGGTGCCAGTCCGCTGGCAGCGGCGCAAAGGCAGAGGGGTCTGAAAGATCGCCGAAATCGCGGATCTTGGGAAGGGTGGCGTAGAATGAGTCCATCGGCATAAGCACTCCCTGCAATCCGGTCCTGTGACCTTTCGTTTCTTCCTAAACAAATTGTACGCCGGGGCCAAACATGCAAGCTGTGCGGCAGAACAGGACAACCGGGACGGAATTGGGGGCAGAGAATGCAGGCA
The DNA here is from genome assembly GCF_049800895.1 of Leisingera sp. S232. Lineage (NCBI taxonomy): Bacteria > Pseudomonadati > Pseudomonadota > Alphaproteobacteria > Rhodobacterales > Roseobacteraceae > Leisingera > Leisingera sp. S232. The sequence continues at coordinate 41,990 of NZ_JBNAFX010000024.1, forward strand.
GGATTGATACTCTTGTGCCTGGCCTATGTGCTGAGCCAGTTTTTCCGCGCCTTTCTTGCGGTGCTGTCAGCCGTGCTGGGTCAGGATATTGGTGCGGCGCCGGATGACCTCGCTTTTGCTTCGGGCATGTGGTTCCTGTCGTTTGCTGCCATGCAGTTGCCGGTGGGCTGGGCTCTGGATCATATCGGCCCGCGCAAGACTGCGTCGCTGCTCTTGCTGCTGGGAGGCAGCGGAGGTGCAGCGGTTTTTGCTGCGGCAACTGCTCCGGCGCATGTGAGCATCGCCATGTTCCTGATCGGTATCGGCTGCGCGCCGGTGCTGATGGCCTCTTACTACATCTTTGCCCGACAATACCCGCCTGCACGCTTTGCAACGCTTGCGGCGGTGATGCTGGGGGTGGGATCGGTTGGCAATCTGGTTGCGTCCTATCCCACCGCGCTGGCTGTGGACCTGTTTGGCTGGCGCGGGACGCTGGCCGGGTTGGCCGCAGTTTCCGCACTGGTGGCAGCAGGGATTTTCCTGACCGTCAGCGATCCCGGCAAACCAGAGGGCGAACATAAGGGATCGGTGCTGGACCTGCTGAAGATGCCGGTGATGTGGGCGATTTTTCCGCTGATGCTGGTGGCCTATGCGCCTTCGGGGGCGCTGCGGGGGCTGTGGATCGGTCCGTATCTGAACGACGTCTACGGTCTCAGCACCCCGGAGATCGGGGTGGCGACGTTGGTGATGGGGGCTGCGATGATTGCGGGCACATTTGCCTATGGGCCGCTGGACCGGGTGCTGGGCACCCGCAAATGGCTGATCCTGGGCGGCAACGTGCTGGCCTGTGCTGCGCTGGGCGGGCTGATCCTGGCTGCGGGGGCGCCGGTCTGGCTGCCGGTGGCAATGATGGCGCTGATCGGGTTCTTTGGCGCATCCTTCCCGGTGATCATGGCACATGGCCGCGCCTTTGTGCCGCCGCATCTGGCGGGGCGGGGGGTGACGCTGCTCAACCTTTTTGGCATTGGCGGCGTGGGAATCATGCAATTCGCCACCGGACGCATTCACGCGGAAATGGCCGCTGCGGACCGTCTGCCGTCTGATCCGGGGCCCTATACGGGAATTTTCGGCTTCTTTTTGGCCTTTTTGGTGCTGGGATGCGCAATTTATCTGCTCAGCCGCGACAGCCTGGACTGATCCGGGACTTTAAACTTGTCTCCTAAGGCAGTATCACACCGCCGCCGGCCATGGGGCCGGGATACACTGGAGAAACAGACAAATGGGTTACCGCATCGTCGTCGTTGGCGCCACTGGCAACGTGGGCCGCGAAATGCTGAACATCCTGGCCGAGCGCCAGTTCCCTGTGGATGAGATTGCTGCGCTGGCAAGCCGCCGCTCTCTCGGCACCGAAGTCAGCTTTGGCGATAAGACTCTCACGACCAAGGATCTGGACACTTTCGATTTCACCGGCTGGGACATGGCGCTGTTTGCCGTGGGGTCCGAGGCGACCAAAGTGTACGCCCCCAAGGCTGCGGCTGCGGGCTGTGTGGTGATCGATAACTCCTCACTGTACCGCTATGACCCTGAGATCCCGCTGATCGTGCCAGAGTGCAACCCGGAGGCGATCCACGGCTACAAGAACAAGAACATCATCGCCAACCCCAACTGCTCGACCGCGCAGATGGTGGTGGCGCTGAAGCCGCTGCATGACCGTGCCAAGATCAAGCGCGTTGTCGTGTCGACCTATCAGTCGGTGTCGGGCGCCGGCAAGGATGGCATGGACGAGCTGTGGGATCAGACCAAAGCGATCTATAACCCGACCACGGACGTGCCGCCGAACAAGTTCCAGAAGCAGATTGCCTTCAACGTCATTCCGCAGATCGATGTCTTCATGGAAGACGGGTCGACCAAGGAAGAGTGGAAGATGGTTGTGGAAACCAAAAAGATCGTCGATCCGTCGATCAAGGTCACCGCGACCTGCGTGCGCGTACCAGTATTCGTTGGCCATTCCGAAGCGGTGAACATCGAGTTCGAGGAGTTCCTGGACGAGGACGAGGCCCGCAACATCCTGCGCGAGGCGCCGGGCATCATGGTGATCGATAAGCGCGAGCCTGGTGGCTATGTCTCGCCGATCGAATGCGCGGGCGATTTCGCCACTTTCATCAGCCGCATCCGCCAGGATTCAACTGTCGAAAACGGCATCAACCTGTGGTGCGTCAGCGACAACCTGCGCAAGGGTGCTGCATTGAACGCGGTGCAGATTGCTGAGCTGCTGGGCCGCGAAGTCCTGAAAAAAGGCTAAGCCTTGTATCTTTTCGGATAGGGGGCCGCTTCGAAAGAGGCGGCCCCTTTTCTTTTGCGCCTCTGCCGGACGGGCGCGGCCAGACCTACGCTGATCCTGAACAGTCGTGTAAAGGAGGTTAGGCCATGCTGGCACATAAGGATTTTATTGCAGGTTTCGTGAACCGGAACGCCGCTCCGTCGCAAACGGCATGGGCCAGCGCGCGTATTCACAAGCGGCTGGACTCGGAAATGGCGGCGCAGCTGAGGATGCTTCTGTCTGGAATCTTCGAGACGACCCAAAGCTGGCTGGAGCTGCGCAGGGGGCTGAAACAGCATGGGTTCTACCTGCGCCGCCAGGGGCTGCGCCTGTTTCTGTGTGACATCCACAGCCATGTGGAAATCTGCTCCTGCCGGTATCTGGGTTTTCCGGTGGCGGTGCTGGAGCAGCGTTTGGGCAGGCTTTTGCCGCAGGCCTGAACACGGCGTCGGCCGGGCTGGCCGGAGCTGTCAGGCAGCGGTAGCATGGCATCAGGCGGGGAGCCGCCGAGATTTTTGATTGTGAGATGCCAATGCGAATTTCCTTGATGGCTTTTGCCTTAACCTCCTGTGCTGCAGCGGCGGCTGTTGCGGACACAATTCCGGTCAGCAGCACAGTGTCCAAGGTAACGTTGTATCCGGGGCTTGCGGATGTGACCCGGACCGCGGCTGTGACCCTGCCGGAAGGGCGCCACCGGCTGATCCTGCAGAATGTTCCAAAAACGGCCCTGCTGGAGACTTTGCAGGTGGACATCTCCGGTGCCCGGCGCGTCGCTACTTTGTTGCGCGAAGATGACGCGCCGCCACGCAACGCCGATGACCCGGAAGTCGAGGCCGCAGAAGCCCGCCTGCGCGAGGTCGAGGCACGGATCGCGGCCGTGCGGGACGAGGCTGCGCGCGCACGATCCGGCGTTCGGGCGGCGGAGGCCTCGATCACGTTCCTGCAGCAACTGGGTTCGAACGAAGGCCTGGCCAAAGCAGATGCCAGCGCCTTGAGTGCAATCGCCCGGATGATTTCGGAAGAGGCCGCCGGTGCCAGCCAGGCCGCTGTAGCGGCAGAGGCCGAAGCGCGCCGGATCGAGCTGCAACTGGAGGGGCTGGCAGAGGAGCTTTCAAAGGCGCAGGCAGCGCTGGCGGCACTCACGCTGGAAGATGACGACCGCCTGTACATCGCAGTGGACATCGAGGCGGAGCAGGCGGGGGAGGGCGCCGTCAAAGTGAGTTACTACACTGCGGGCGCGGGCAATATCGGCTGGCAGCCCTCCTATGAAATGCATCTCAGCACCGGGACTGAGGAACAGGTGATCCTGAAACGCGCGGTGATGCTGGCGCAGGACACCGGCGAGAATTGGCAGGACGTGGCGCTGACCCTGTCGACTGCGGTTCCCGGAGGGCAGGGCAGCCCGTCTGTACTGTATCCCTGGCTGCGACGGCTTGAAGAACCCGCGCTGCCGCGGGCGCTGAAATCCATGGGACGGGACGTGGCGGAAATGTCTGCGCTGGCGGAGCCGGTTGCGGCGGCGCCGATGAGTGCCCAGGAGGCTCAAAGCGGATGGGGGGCTGATCTGGGCGGTGCAGCGGCGACTTACCAGTTCGGCCTGCCGGTGTCCGTTGCCTCCGGCGCTGATCTGCTGCGGCTGGAGATGGACAGCTTGACAGCCGAGGCAAAGCTGCAGGCAGTGGCGGTGCCGTCGCGGGATGAAACCGCCTACCGGGTGGCCACCTTCACAAATACATTTGGCGAGCCGCTTCTGGCCTCGGATGAGGTGCCGCGGTTTGTAGACGGCAAGCTGGTTGCGCTGGAGCGTTTTACCGGGCTGGCGCCGGGGGCGGAGATGGACGCAGGGTTTGGCCCGATCAAAGGGCTGCGGCTGCGCCGCGATGTGCTGGGGCAGAGTGAGGGGGAACAGGGGCTGATCTCGCGCAGCAATGCTCAGATGCAGAAGGTGGAGATTGAGGTCGAGAACCTGACCGGACGGAATTGGCCGCTGCGGCTCTTGGACCGGGTACCGTATTCGCAGCAGGATGATCTGGAGATCGCTTGGCGCGCCAAACCGCGGCCTTCGCAGGAGAATGTCGAGAAGCAGCGTGGCATTCTGGCCTGGGATATGGAACTGGGTGCGGGCGAAAGCCGGACCATTCAGTTGGAAACAACGCTGAACTGGCCTGACGGTATGGTGCTGCGCTGACGTTTTGATCCGCGCCGCATCTGGGGGAACTCCCGCCCGTCGTCAGGTATTGAAAATACCTTCCTCCCGTTGGGCGTGGGGCCCCCCGCCGAGCGGCGGCACCCCCCACCCAGGCCGCCATTGGGTAGCGGTG
>NZ_JBNAFX010000024.1:46619-72068 GCF_049800895.1 Leisingera sp. S232
TGTTTTTTTTACCCCCCGGCGGGGGGGGGGGGCGGCCCCCCGCGGCCCCCCCCCCCCCCCCCCCAAGGCTGCTGTCGTTGCTCTGGCTTTGCCAGTGCAGCGGCCAGGCGCGGGAGAGCTTCCCTTGCGATTTTTGGCAGGCAGTTGATCAGCCTTCCACTTGGCGACAAGGCCACGGGAATCTTGGGCCAGTGTGATGATGTCGGTGCCAGCTGCTCGGAACTGGGCTCCCAAGCCGGCCTAGGCGTGCCTAGCCTCGTTGGTGGTGCCAAGAATGCAGGGTGCGAGACCCGCAGCCTTGATGCGGGAGATGGCGTTTGCCGCTTGCCGTTTCGTGCCCAGCACCACACTGGCATTGGCGGTGTTGTCGTTGATGGTGCCGGTGATGGTCACGTCGCCGGGCTGTAAGGTGGTGACAGTGGAGCCGTGGGCGTTCCTGTCGCGGATCGGGAACATCTTCCGGCTGAGGGAGTTACCCTGGCGGATTGCTGCGATCACGCGGGTGAGGAAAGGGGGGGCATTGAGCTGGGCGGGATCAGAACGGGCACCAGCCAGAAGCTGATGAAACCGGAACTGTCCCGGATCTTGCCCTGCGTCACGTTGAATCTGTCGTGACGCAGACAGTCTCGGCTCGTGCCGTCGTTTGCAAAGTCTAAGCCGCAAGAGATCATTGGCATCCTCTGGCTGGGTGCGGCGGCCTGCCTTGCCGATCATTGCCGCAACTTGGCCATCGTAATCCAGCGTGCGGTTCGCCGGTGGTCGGATCAGTGGGCGTTGGGCGCTGCTGAAGGAGCGCGGGACGCGGGGAAACAGGGACATGTGCTGGGGCTGGACCAGTCGCATCACCTTAGGCTCTTTGCGAATTTGGTGATGACATTGGACCCCAACATCACGTCTGCTGCGTCGCGCATCACGGTTTCGCCCTTTGCATATGGCTGCGGTTGGTGCCGGATTTGGGGCGCAAACAGGCGGGTCTTTGTCGCTGCCTGCCGCAGGTGGTGGTACATTGCGCCGAGGTCGGCGCGGGTCTCCGTTTTGGTTGAGTAGTCCAGTGTGAAATGCGGCAGCTCTTCCATCTTGATCAACATGTGAGGCAATTGCGCTGTTGCGGGGTAAGCAGAAGAAACCGGGGCGGCAATTGCGTTTAGCCGGAAGCGGAGTGATAATCACGTATGTCCAGGATAATGCCTTCCACCGACCGTTCGCTGCCGATTGCCCTTTTGCGGGCACGTGAGCGTGTGATGGGACCAATCCGCGCTTTGCTGAGCGGTGCGGGGCTGACCGAGCAGCAGTGGCGGGTGCTGCGGGTGGTGCAGGAAAGCGGGTCGATCGATCCGACCCAGATTTCCGAAAAGGCCTGCCTGTTGTTGCCCAGCCTGACGCGGATTCTGCAGAAGCTGGAGGAAAAGCAGTTGATCAGCCGGGAGCGTGACGCCGAAGATCGCCGCCGACAGGTCGTGCGGATTGCGCCGGCGGGAGAGAAAATCATTGCTGATAATATTGAGGCCAGCCTCGCGTTGCTGAACCGCACCCGGGCCAGGATGGGGGAGGAGCGATACGAAGCGCTTTTGGATCTGCTGAACGAACTGAATCAGGCAGACCTGTCAGAGTGAGTCGCAGTTGCCGCATTTGGCGCGAATTCTGGGGTGGTTGACGTAAACCAGGCAATAGTGACGTTGGCGGCCACTTTGCGAGAAAGTGGAAAATTTTGTTTGAAAAGTAATGCGTTGAGCGAAATGGCGGGCCGCCGGAAGGCAATGGCGCATGCTGCATGTGCAAAGGTGGATGGGGGAATGTGACGCAAACGGCGCGGCTGGCGTCCGATATCCCCCTGTGAATTGCCGCATTTCTCATTCAGTCTGCCGGGGACAGTTGATGAGGACATCATGCGGTACTCCGGCCTGAAAGTAATCAAGGAGGCCCTGACGGGCCATAAGGGATGGCGCCCCACCTGGCGTGATCCGGAACCCAAGAAAAGCTACGATGTGGTGATCATCGGCGGCGGCGGCCACGGGCTGGCGACGGCTTATTACCTGGCCAAGAACCATGGTATCACCAATGTCGCGGTGATCGAGAAGGGCTGGATCGGCGGCGGCAATGTCGGCCGCAACACCACCATCATCCGCTCCAACTATTTGCTGGACGGCAACGAGCCGTTTTACGAGCTGTCGCTGAAGCTATGGGAAGGGCTGGAGCAGGACTTCAACTACAACGCCATGGTCAGCCAGCGCGGCATTCTGAACCTGGTGCACACCGATGCGCAGCGCGATGCGGCGCGGCGCCGGGGCAATGCGATGATCCTGAACGGCTCGGATGCAGAGCTGCTGGACACCAATGGCGTGCGGGCGATGTATCCGTTCCTGAACTTCAACAACGCGCGTTTCCCGATCAAAGGCGGCCTTTTGCATCGCCGCGGCGGCACTGTGCGCCATGATGCGGTGGCCTGGGGCTATGCCCGCGGCGCCGATCTGCGCGGCGTCGATATCATCCAGAACTGCGAAGTCACCGGTTTCAAGATTGAGAACGGCAAGTGTCTGGGCGTCGAGACCACCAAGGGCTTCATCGGTGCTAACAAGGTCGCAAGCTGCGTTGCCGGCTCTTCCAGCCGGGTGATGGAGAAGGCGGGCATGCGTCTGCCGATCGAAAGCCATGTGCTGCAGGCCTTTGTCTCCGAGGGGCTGAAGCCGGTGCTGGACGGGGTCATCACCTTTGGCGCGGGCCATTTCTACTGCAGCCAGTCGGACAAGGGCGGCCTGGTCTTTGGCGGTGATCTGGACATGTACAATTCCTATGCGCAGCGCGGCAACCTGCCGGTTGTCGAGGACGTGATGGAAGGCGGCATGGCGCTGATCCCCAGCTTAGGCCGGGTGCGGATGCTGCGCAGCTGGGGCGGCATCATGGATATGTCGATGGACGGCTCGCCCTACATCGATAAGACCCATGTTGACGGTCTCTATTTCAACGGCGGCTGGTGCTACGGTGGGTTCAAGGCGACCCCGGCGTCGGGCTGGTGCTATGCGCATCTGCTGGCAACCGATACGCCGCATAAAGTGGCCACAGAATACCGGCTCGACCGGTTCCGCAAGGGCCGCATGATTGACGAAAAGGGCCAGGGCGCCCAGCCGAACCTGCACTGAGGAAGGAAAAAGGCGATGATTATCAACCATCCGATCCTCGGGCCGCGGGACAGCCAGGAATTCACGTATCTTGGCGATGCGGCCCTGATCGACCGGCCTGACTGGCAGGCCGAAGATGCGGCGGATCAGTTTCACGACTATCTGTACCTGCGCGACAATCCGGCGGGCGCACACCGCGAACTGTGGTTTCACGAGCAGGGCGACCGCTCCTGGCTGGTGGTGACCCGCAACACCGTGACCCATGAAATCCTGAATGTCGAACTGGCCCGCGATGCGGCCCGGGCAAGGGGGCGCAGCAAATGACTGACGCAGTGATCAATGCCGGTGCCATGGCGTTTCGCGCCGATGGCAGCAATGGTGCCCGCAAGGGAATGCAGGTCAACCGTCTGGACGGCGGGCTGATCAACGGTGCCCGAAAGTTGGGCTTTTCCTTTGATGGCAAGCGCTATGAAGGGCATGAGGGCGACACGCTGGCCTCGGCTCTTTTGGCCAACGGTGTGCGGCTCATGGGCCGCTCGTTCAAATACCACCGTCCACGCGGGCCTCTGACCTCGGGGTCGGAAGAGCCGAACGCGCTGGTCGAGCTGCGCAGCGGCGGGCGGCAGGAGCCGAACACCCGCGCCACCGTGGCAGAACTGTATGACGGGTTGGAGGCGAACTCACAGAACCGCTGGCCGTCGCTGCAGCATGACTTCATGGCAATCAACGACCGGTTCTCCAACTTCCTGACGGCCGGCTTCTACTACAAGACCTTCATGTGGCCTGCGGCCTTCTGGGAGAAGCTGTACGAGCCCATCATCCGCAAGGCGGCAGGTCTGGGCAGCATCAGTTTCGAGGATGACCCGGACGCCTATGACAAGGGCTTTCTGCATTGCGATCTGCTGGTGATCGGGGCCGGTCCCACCGGCCTGATGGCGGCACTGACGGCTGGCCGCGCCGGCGCGCAGGTGATCATCGCAGACGAAGACTTCCTGCTGGGCGGGCGCCTGAATGCCGAAACCTTTGGCATTGGTGATCTGGCTGGTTCGGCCTGGGTTGAACAGGCGCAGGCGGAGCTGGTGTCGATGCCGAATGTGCGGGTGATGCCGCGCACCACCATCATCGGCGCCTTTGACCACGGTATCTATGGTGCGGTTGAACGCACTGCTGACCATGTGTTGGCACCGGAAGCGGGCAAGCCACGGCAGATCCTGTGGCGGATCTATTCCAAGCGGGCGATGCTGGCGGCTGGTGCAACGGAACGACCCATCGCCTTTGAAAACAACGACCGCCCGGGCGTCATGCTGGCCGGCGCTGTGCGCGCCTATGCCAACCGCTGGGCGGTGACGCCGGATCAGACGGTTGCGGTTTTCACCAACAATGACGACGGCCACCGCACCGCTGCGGATCTGATCGCCAAAGGAGTGAAGGTGACGGCTGTGGTCGACACCCGTGCCGACGCGCCTGCGGTCGAAGGGGCTGAGCTGTTCGCCGGTGCGCAGGTGATCGATACCAAGGGCCGGCTGGGGCTGGAATGGGCGCGGGTGCGCCTGGCCAATGGCACCACCCGCGACGTGCCCTGCGGGGCGCTGGCGGTCTCTGGCGGCTGGAACCCCAACGTGCATCTAACCTGCCACCAGCGCGGCCGTCCGGCCTGGCGCGAAGACATTGCGGCCTTTGTTCCGGCAGGGGATCTGCCGCAGAACCTGTCAGTTGCCGGTGCCGCCAATGGTGATTTCTCGACCGCAGCTGCACTGCGCACTGGGGCCGAAGGCGCCATTGCCGCGCTGTCCGAGCTGGGCATAGAGGCAAAAGCCGGTGATCTGCCCAAGGCCGAGGATGCCCCCGTCAATGTGACCCCCTTCTGGTATGTAAAGGAAGGCAAGGGGCGCGCCTGGCTGGACCAGCAGAACGACGTCACCGTCAAGGATGTGAAACTGGCGCATCAGGAGAATTTCCGCTCGGTCGAGCATCTGAAGCGCTACACCACCCTGGGCATGGCAACCGATCAGGGCAAGACCTCCAATATGGGCGGTCTGGCAGTCATGGCCGAACTGGCCGGCAAGCAGATCCCCGAGGTCGGCACCACCATGTTCCGCCCGCCCTATACGCCGGTATCGTTCGGCGTGATGGCTGGACGGTCCGTGGGCGAGGAATTCCGCCCCACCCGCAAGACCCCCAGCCACAAATGGGCTGAGGAGCAGGGCGCGGAATTTGTCGAGGTTGGCCAATGGCTGCGGGCGCAGTGGTTCCCCAAGTCGGGCGAGACCCATTGGCGCCAGTCGGTGGACCGTGAGGTGCTGCAGACCCGCAACTCGGTTGGCATCTGCGACGTGACCACGCTGGGCAAGATCGACGTGCAGGGCAAGGATGCCGCAGCGTTTCTGAACAAGTTGTATGCCAATGCCTTTGCCAAACTGGCGGTCGGCAAGGTCCGCTATGGCCTGATGCTGCGCGAGGATGGTATTGCCTATGATGATGGCACCGCCGCGCGCTTTGCCGAGGATCATTTCGTGGTGACCACCACCACCGCCAACGCAGTTCTGGTCTACCGCAACATGGAATTTGCGCGCCAGTGCCTGTTCCCTGACATGGATGTGCAGCTGATCTCGACCACCGAGGCCTGGGCGCAGTTCGCGGTGGCGGGTCCGAATTCGCGCAAGCTGCTGCAAAAGGTCGTGGACTCTGAATTCGACATCTCGAACGAGGCGTTCCCCTTCATGGGCTGCGGCGAGGTTACCGTGGCGGGCGGCTGCCGGGCGCGATTGTTCCGGATCTCCTTCTCGGGGGAGCTGGCCTATGAGATCGCGGTGCCAACCCGTTATGGCGATGCGATGATCCGCAAGCTGATGGAAGCGGGCGAGGAATTTGGCGCGGTCCCCTATGGCACCGAGGCGCTGGGCGTCATGCGGATCGAAAAAGGCCACGCGGCTGGCAACGAGCTGAATGGCACCACATCTGCGCTGAACCTTGGCATGGGTCGGATGGTCAGCAAAAAGAAAGACTGTATCGGCAACACCCTGAGCGAACGCGAAGGCATGAACCGGGAGGATGCGCTGAAGCTGGTGGGCTTTAAGCCGGTCGACAGCAGCGCCACCGTCTATGCCGGGGCGCATCTGATGAATGCAGATGGCGAGGTCAGCGCGGCCACCGATCAGGGTTATATCACCTCTGCGGCCTATTCGCCGGTGCTGGAATCCTCGATCGGGATCGGGTTCCTGAAAAACGGCGATGCCCGCAAGGGTGAGGTCATCCGCGCGGTCAATCCGCTGGAAGGGCATGAGACCCGGGTTGAAGTCGTCAGCGCGCATTTTGTGGATCCGGAAGGGGAGCGTCTCCGTGGGTAAGTTTGACAATCATGGCCTGAAGGCCGTTACGCCGCTGGGCGGGTTTGAGCCGCGGGTGGATGCGTTTACCGGTCTGCTGATCCGGGAAGTCAGCGATTGTGCGCTGGCGTCACTGGCGGCACGGCAGGGAGACGAGGATGTGCTGCAGTCCGCGGCCAAATCCTTCCTTGGTGACAGTCTGCCCGAGGCCGCCGCGTGGAATGAACATGGCGATTTTGCCGCCTGGTGGATGGGGCCGGACTTGTGGATGGTCTCTGCCCCGCATGACGAACACGAGCTTCTGGCCGCAGCGCTGAAAGAGGCGGTTGGCGATGCTGGTTCCGTGGTGGAGCAGACCGACGGCTGGTGCCGCTTCGACTTGGAGGGCAGTCGGTGCTTTGATGTGCTGGAACGGCTGTGCAATGCCAATGTTCGGGCCGGCAAACCGGGCGACGCCACCCGCACCTCGATGGAACATTTGGGAGTGTTCCTGCTGTGCCGCGAGCCTGGGCAGCGCTATTCCATTATTGGACCGCGCTCGTCGGCGGCGTCCCTGCATCACGCGCTGGTCACGGCGGTGAACGCAGTTATCTGACCAAAAAGGCCGGTGGTTTCTTTAGAAAACCACCGGCCTTTTTGTGTCTGGAGTTTGGTTCGGGCCGCTCAGGCCGAGGGGATCGGCAGGTTGTCCTGGACCCGGAACAGGTTCACTTTGCGGCGTTCTTCCTGTGGAGAGACGCCAAAGCTGTCGCGGTAATGCTGCGACAGGGTGGAAGAGGTGGCATAGCCCACGGCATTGGCGATCGCGGTGATCGAGTCGCGCGAATACATCACCAGCTGGCGGGCTGCATTCATCCGCAGGGTGCGGTAATAGATCGCCGGGCTTTGGCCGGTGGCGGTTTTGAAACTGCGTTCCAGCTGCCGGGGCGAGACGCCGATCTCGCTGGCGACTTCGCGGATCGACACCGGATGTTCCAGGTTTTCGGCAAACATCTCAACGGCCTTGGCAACCGGTGGCGGCAGGCTGTCGGCGGTGCTGTCGGTCTTGAAGGCGGGTATTTTCTGGCGCACGCCCTCGGCGCGGACCATCGGATGCTGGAACCAGCAGGCGACCTCGGTCATCACCGCATCACCCAAAGCCTGTTCGATCAGCTTTAGGGACAGGTCGAACATCGCAGCGGCGCCGCTGGCGGTATAGCGGCGGCGGTCCAGCACGATGACGTCGTCGGTTGTTGTCAGCGATGGGAACTCGGCGGTGAAGGCGGCCTTGTAACACCAGTGGACAGAGCAGCTGTGCCCGTCCAGGAGGCCGGAGCGCGCCAGAGGAAACACACCACCGGACACCGCGCCCATGGTGGTGCCGTGCCGAGCCAGGTGGCGCAGCCTGCCGTTTGACCCTTTGGGGTCTTCGAATTTGCCTTGTGGGCTGGACAGCAGGAACAGGGTGTCGACGCCGTCGGCTTCGTCCAGAGAACAATCAGGCTGGAAGGCCACATTGGCAGAAGCGGTCACGCTGTTGCCGGTTTCGGACACCAGCTTCCACTGAAAGGTTTCAGACCCGGCAATTTCATTTGCCGCACGCAGGGGCTCGATGGCCGACGTTAGGCAGGCCATTGGAAAGCCGGGAAAAATCAGAAAGCCGAGAGTCATGGTGTTATCGCGCTGCATAGGGCGAACAATAGCTTGCGAAGTGAGATTCGCACAGCAGCAAAGGGCGCTGCCATGTGCGGCAGGATGTCGAACCTGCCGGTGAACACATCCCGGCCCCACCAGACCCGGGCGTCAAACATGCACGAGGTGACCCATTGATCCCGCATGGCCATTTAGACCCTCTTGGGGTTGCGGGCATGGACCACCCTTTGTAGAGGTCGGCGGTGGTCAGGCGGTTGGCGATCTTCTGGCGCCGATGATGGCAATAGGTTTCCTGGTCATCTGCTTCTCCTGCGGGTTCGGACTAATATCCGTGTACCGGGCGGCCTTCAAGGCGGCTGGCACGCGGATCCTGCGGGAGGTCCAGTATGCTCCTGAGACCACGGATCCGGGGCCGGTTGTGGACCCGATGCTGGAGAGCGGAGCTGATATTCTGTGCTGGTGTTCATCCTATGCGCCGATGGTGCATGCGCTGACGGAATATGCCTATGCCAAGGGGTTCCAGGGGCAGATCATCAGCTGCACGATGGATGGCTATGACCGGCTGGTCGCACGGACGTCGCCGGAGCTCATGGAAGGGGTGGTGTTTCAGTTTCCGGATTTCGACGACCCGATGCTGCGGGAAAAGGCGTTTTTCTTCAACCGTCCGCATGTGTTCTTTGCAGAGTACAACCGCCGGTTTCCCGAAACCTGGTCGGCGGTGAGCTGGGAATATGTGGCGATGCTGGATATCTGGCACAGCGCAGTCGAAAAGGCAGGGTCGGTTGCAACGCCATCTGTTCTGGCGGCGATGAAGCAGCTGGGGCATGTCACCCACGCATTTGGTCATGCCGAATGGTGGGGCGAGGAAATATTCGGTATTTCCAATGCTTTGATCGGCGACTGGCCAGTGGTGACAGTGCAGGACAGCAAGGCACGGATCGCCGCGTTCAAGTCGATCCCGGACTGGCTGGCAGCGCATTCCGGCCTGCTGAAGTCAGAGCTGGCGGCGCTGGGGCAGCTTTGGCATCAACGGCTGGAAAGTGGCGGGCCAGGGGGGCAGGTCAGCTCTCGCGCGGTTCAAGGCTGAGCGCCGATCTGGGGCGTCAGGCCTCCTGCAGCAGCAGCTTTTGCTCATCGATCAGATGCAGCTTGATGAATTCCACCGCCGATTCCACATCGCGGGAGGCAATGGCGTTGAACAGCGTATTATAGCGCTTCTGGCAGTCCTGAATCCGCTGCGGTGTCAGATGGCGGCGGCGCAGAGCAGTGCGGCAGGAGAGGCCGCCAGCCTCGATCGCCAGTTCATAGCAGGAACGCAGCAGCGGATTGCCGGAGCCTTCGGCAATTTTGCGGTAGAGATCTTCCTCCGCTTCAATGAAGGCGTCAGGATTGGTGCGCACGGCTTCGACCCGGGAAAGGGTCTGGTCCAATTCCTCAATCTGGCGCGGAGTCATATTGATCACCGCCAGTCGCACCAGTTCCGGTTCCAGAATGCCGCGAACCACCAGATGGTCGAGGGGCGACACCTCCTTTGCCAGGGATGCATAGGCGCTTTCCGGCTTTGGGTCAGAGCGGAACTTAACAAAGCTGCCAGAGCCGGCGCGCCGGTGAATGACCTTCTGGCTTGCCAGCACATCCAGAGCTTCGCGCACCGTATTTCGGGCGACCCCGAGTTCGGACGCCAATGTGCGCTCGGAGGGCAACCGTGTGTCCACCGGGTAGCTGCCGGATTTGATCCGGGCAAACAGCGTGTCAATCACCACCTGCACAGTGGCCCCCACGGAATGGGTGGTCAGGATTTGCGAGGTGGTTTCTTCTGCTGCGCTCATGGTTTGTTTTCCGGGCCGTCTGAGCGGGAACCCCTGCTCCTGTTCATTTTGGCGGCTGCTGTTGCCGGTACGAAAGACCGTCTTGCGATCGTTTTTTGCAACAGTGATTGGCTGATATCATAGCCGTTCCTGCGATGGTCAGCAAGGCAGTGCGGGCGATCTGGTTCTGTCGCTCGGTGTTTTCCGTGCCGCGCTGAAGGTTTGTACCTCATTGTTTTTGTTATTTTTTCTGGGTGTTGTCTGGCAGCCCTGCTGGCGGGCGCGCTGGATTGGCGCATTGTGGCCCAGCCGCTGTTTCGGCCTGTCTCCGGCGGTGGGACCTGGGGGCGGCAAGGAAGCTGTCCAATTCGGCCATGGGCAGGCCAACGCGGCTCAGCAGCAACTATTTTCTGTCCTCTGATGGTAAGGGCTTGGGGAGAATGAGTAACCGCAGTAAAATAATATTCGCACCGTTTCTTGTATTCGAAAAAGTTTTGCGCAACGGCAGCTGCGTGCTTGTCAGGGGCCATCCATAAGGAAGATAACACAGTGGCTAAACTCAAAGATGACAGTGACGCAGTGGCAAATAACCTTTCCCAAGATCCCCATCGGGTCCGTGACGGCTCGGAAAAAGTTCTGGAAGTTGCAATCGGGCGGGAGGTGCGTTCGTTCCGGCGGCAGCAAGGGATCACGGTCGCGGATCTGGCCAATCTGACAGGCTTGTCGATCGGGATGTTGTCGAAAATCGAAAATGGCAACACGTCGCCCTCTTTGACGACACTGCAGCTGCTTGCCAATGCGCTGAGCGTGCCGATCACCTCGTTTTTTCGCCGCTTCGAGGAAAGCCGCGAAGCAGTGCACACCAAGTCTGGCGAAGGTGTCGAGACAGAGCGGGCCGGCACACGGGCTGGGCATCAGTACCAGCTTTTGGGCCATCTCGGCGCCAATGCATCTGGGGTTTTGGTGGAGCCGTACATGATAACATTGACGGAACAGTCGGATGTTTTCCCGACGTTCCAGCATGACGGGATTGAGATGCTGTATATGCTGGAAGGGGAAGTTGATTACCGCCATGGGGACCAGGTGTTTTCCTTGCGGCCTGGTGACACGCTGTTCTTTGATGCCGATGCGCCACATGGGCCGGAAGGCCTGACTGAGCTGCCGGCCCGCTATTTGTCCATAATTTCCTACCCGCAATCGAGCTGAAGCGTCTAGGCAGGCGGCTCCCGCCTGTTTCAGGAACATCCAAGATGTCCTTTCACAGTTGGGCGCAGCGCCGCGCGGCGCGCGGCGCGGTGGCATCCTGCAGCTTCGGTTCCGGATGGTCTGCAGCGCGCAAAGCGCGCTGCCTGGCCCAACGCTGCACAGAGGGCGGGCGCAGCCCGTGGGCTGATGCAGGGGCGGGAGCCGTTCCTTCGGGAAACGGAAAACTGCCGCGTGTGAAACGCGGCAGCCAGTGTGGCGTGTTGTTTGGCAGGGGGCGGCCCGCCGATCCCTTCGGGATTATTCGTCGGGCCAGATGCCGTCCGATGTCGGGCTGCCGTCGTCATATTGCGACAGCCACTCCACCATCAGCGGGCGGTTGTCGATGAAGCCTTTGTAGGTGGCCAGCTCCTCCGGCAGGTCGCGGATCACACGGTGCAGGCGGCGGCCCCATTTCGGCACCGTCACCAGATCGTTGAAGCTGATCAGGTAGCAGCGGATCGGGAACACCAGCGCGTTGGAGCGGGGCAGCCGGAAGAAGGTCTGCAGCTCCACCCGCAGGTGCTGTTTCTCGCCGATGTTGTCCTTTGTCAGACCCTGCTTCATGGTGCCCCATTTGTGGTAGTTTTCGGGGGATGTATCGAGCAGCGGGTTGACGGTCATGGTCCAGTTCAGGCGTCGGGCCGGCTGGCCCTGCTGGATATTCAAGAGGAATTTCAGGGCGCGCACGAAAATGCCCATCTCATGCGCTTTGGGCACTGGCGCGTGCCATTCAAAGAAGTTCATGCCGATGTCAAAGTCCAGCGACCAGTCCGCCTGGGTGGTGACCATGCCGGCATCCATCCACAGGTTGTCGTCGCGCTGGTCCAGCACCGCAAAGTCGCCCTGGGTCTGGCGGGTGATGTATTCCATCGGCCCGTAGGGCAGGGTGCTTTCGTCAAGGAAGGTGAAAGTGTCATCAATCCCCAGCGGCTTGTTGATCCAGCGCCAGCGGTTGCCATCCTTGTGCAGTTCGAACAGGTCCGGATATTCGGCCGCCTTGGCCTCCATGATCAGCTCGACCAGGTCCCAGCCCGCCAGTGTCATATGTGGCAGCGACTGGCAGCGCAGCGGGTCATCCGCCAGCACCCGGGCGCGGTCCTTCATTTCGGAGACATAATGTTCGTCCACATCAAAGGTGCGTTCAAACACAGAGCCGGGCCGGTAGGACTTATGCGGCTCCATGTTCACCGAGTACATGTAGCTGTCCTCGTGGAACGGGAAGGGGAAGCGTTTGATCGCCCAGTCCGAGTTCTTGAACGTGAAGTCGCCATAGAAGGTTTCGTCGTTGAATTGGATTGTCATATCTGTCTCCCTCAGCGGTCCAGGACCAGGGTTTTGCCTTCAAAACGCGACACACAGGGCATGATGTGCTTGCCGCCGGCCTTCTGCTCGTCGGTCAGCCAGTGGTCAAAATGCAGGAACTTGCCGTCATAGCCGATGACATTGGTCTCGCACTGGCCGCAGGCGCCGCCGCGGCAGAGGTAGGGGGCGTCAATGCCGGCTGCTTCCAGGGCCTCCAGCAGCGACTGATGCTCGCCGACTTGAACGACCTTGTTTGAGACGGCGCATTTCACTTCGAACGGCTTGCCTGAGGCGGGCGCCAGGAATTCCTCGGAATGCACGGCTTCGCGCGGCCAGCCCATGCTTTCAGCAGTGCCATGCACCCAGTCGATCATGCCTTTGGGGCCGCAGACATAGACATGGGTGCCAAGCGGCTGGGTGGCCAGCAAAGTGCCAAGGTCGATCGCCTCGCCCTGATCATCGTGATAGATGGTCACCTTGCCGGGATACTTTGCGTCCAGTTCCTCAGCGTAGCTGCCGAGAGAGGCGTTGCGCACCGAATAGTGCAGCTCGAACTGGCCGCCCATCATCGAAAGCTGGTGCATCTGCGCCATGAACGGCGTGATGCCGATCCCGCCGGCCAGCATCAGGTGTTTCTTGGCCCGCAGGTCCAGCGAGAACAGGTTCACCGGGTTGGAGATCACCATCTCCATGCCCTCTTTGACCTGGGAGTGCATGAATTTGGAGCCGCCCCGACCCTCGTCGTCGCGGCGCACAGAGATGGTATAGGCGCCGCGGTCGGCCGGGTTGGACATCAGCGAATAGGCGTTCAGCCGGGTGATGCCGCCGTCCTGCATCTCGACAACAGTGTGGGCGCCGCCCGAGAAGGTCGGCAGGTCGCCGCCGCCGGTGCGGACGAATTTGAAACGGGTGACAAGGTCGTTGACGGGTTTGACCTCGGCCACGGTGACATTCAGTTTTGCGGTGCCAGCACTCATTTGAACAGCTCCACTTTGTCGGGGATATTGCCGGGATCTTCGGCATCCACCCGCACGCCCTGAAAGGCAGCGATGCGGCGCGAATAGTGATCGCGCACGAACAGGCTGAGGCCGCAATGGCTGCATTCAAACGGGTCGGTGGTGACATCTTCGGTGATGCCCTTGCAGTGCACGCATTGCATGCGCCGCGCGGTAGAGCCGCGGTGTTCGGTCTGGATCGCGGTATGTGGGATGCCGGCGGTGGTGGCCTCGGCCATGGCCTGGCCCATCAGGCTTTCGGTGCCGGTCAGGTAGACCTGGGTGCCCATGTGGCAATCCTGAAGGGCGCGGCGGATGCGGCTTTGCGCGGCTTCATATGAGGGGCCTGCATAAAACTGGCCGGCACCCAGGTCTTCCAGCTGGCTGCTGTATTTGGTGCCGGTATTCTTGGGGATGTAGATGATATGGGCCTTGGCCCAGAAGTCCTTGTCCGCAGATTTGGCCAGATCAAGGATCGCCTCGGCGCCGGTTGCATCTGCAATCATCAGGTGACCGCTGCCGGAGCGGGCCTCAAGCTCACCGTAAACCGGGCGGCTTATGATCGAAGGGGGGAATTCTGTTTTAGACATGTGGGTCGCTTTTCCTGCAGTCCGGGTGAACGAAGACGGGCGCCTCCTGGGTGGAGACGCCCGGGATCCGGATCAGCCCTTTGCGGTGCGGATCGATTTGTCCTTGTCGTAGAAAGGCATTTCTTCGGCGGTCGCGGCAATCTCGGTGCCGTCGCCGTTGCGGACGGTCAGCTTGGTGCCGGGTTTGGCGCAGGCCGCCGGCATCCGCGCGATGCCCACGTTGTGCTTGTTCACGTCGGAATACATGCCGTAGGTGACAACGCCGACCTTTTCGCCGTTTTGCAGAAGGTCCGCGCCTTCATCTGCCGGAGTGGTGCCTTCCAGCAGGACACCATAGATCTTGAAACGTTCCTTGCCTTTAGCGGCATAGTGGTTTTCGGCACCGATAAAGCCGGTCTTGCCCGGGGAGACGGTGAATTCCAGGCCCAGCTCCCACAGGGTGTCACCGCAGGTCTCGTTATCGAATGGATAGGTCTCGGAATTGTCACCCGGATAGAACAGCAGATAGCTTTCGGTGCGCAAGAGGTCGAGGGTGGAGAACTGAACCGGAACAATGCCCATGTCCTTGCCGCCTTCCAGGATGCTGTCCCACAGATGAACAGCATCTTTTGACTGGCAGAAGATCTCATAACCGCGCTCGCCGGTGTAACCGGTGCGGGAAATCATAACCGGGCAGCCGAACAGTTTGGTCTGGATGATGCCGAAGTAGGCCAGATCACGGATGCCGGGCACATGTTCCGCCAGAAAATCAACGGCAACCGGGCCTTGCAGGGACATGTCGTGCAGATTGTCGTCGAAGATGACCGCACAGTTCTTGCTGGCTGCGACGGTGCTCAGCTGTTCCATGCCAGTGCCGGTGCCGTGGACAACCATCCAGCTGTTCACAGACAGTCGATAGATGATGCAGTCGTCAACAAATTTGCCCTGATCATTCAGGATCGAGGCATAGGTGGAGCGGCCCGGCATGATCTTTTCAACATTGCGGGTGGTGACCCGGTCGATGACCTGGGCGGCATGTTCACCCACGACATGAACTTTCTTGAGACCGGACACATCCATGAGACCGGCTTTGGTGCGGACCGCCTCATAGTCGGCCTTGGCGCGCTCGGGCGAGTGATCATAGAACCAGGCGGTTCCCATGCCATTCCAATCTTCCAGCTCGCCGCCGATTTCCTTATGCCGCTGCGCCAGCGCTGAAGTCCGCCAGATAATGGCCATCTTATGTGTCTCCCTGATAGTGGCGAACCAAATTCGTTGCTTTGGTTCCATTGGTCTGGTCCAGTTAGCCAAGAGCGGGGGTATCGTGTCAACGATTATTCCTATCAGGAAAAAGATTTTGCCTGAAAGGTCGATTTCTAATGTGTTTGCGGCATGAAAAGCCGTGAATTGGCCTTATGAAAGCGGCGCATTAGGGGCGCAGATGGCCGGAAGCTGTTCGCGGCAAGGGAATCAGGTGCTCCTATGGCGGAGATTTGAATGATTCCGTCGCAAACTTGCCCTTGCTGCACAGATTTGCCGGCCGCCAGAGAGAATGGTCCAGACATTGGTTCAATGGCTGCAAAGCACCGGTAAATCCGTGCGAGACCGGAGGGTTAGCAGCAGAAAACCGCTCCAGAAAGAGACGGCCACGCCTGGGGCGCTTTCCCTAAAGGTAACAATATTTCACATGATTATTGACAGGCCTCCCTGCTGAGACACAATAATAAAGGAAAATAATATTCCCAAGAGGCAAAAAGCCCGAGGAAAACTGCCAACAGGAGGGCAAAACATTGGACGGAAATCTGAACGCGTTAACAACGGTGTTCACCGAGTTCTACTACTGGGTGACCGTTGTCTTCATGTTCCTCATTCACGTGGGGTTCTGCATGTATGAGGTCGGCGCCAGCCGCCACCGCAACCACATGCATACACTGATGAAAAACATCATGATCATTCCACTGGTCACGGTGACATTCTTCTTCTTCGGATGGTGGATTTACTGGGCGTTCCCCAGCTTCCCGTTCTTCGGAGGCCTGAACCATGACGCAGGCGCGGCGAATCTGCCGTGGTCGCAGAACATGGGTACCAACCTGTCAGACCGGATCACCGGCGTGTTCTGGGCGGCGTTCCTGCTGTTCTCGTGGACTGCAGCCTCGATTGTGTCTGGCGCAGTGATCGAACGGATCCGCTCGTCCGCCTTGTGGGTGCACGCGGTATTGATCGGTTCGGTGTTCTGGATCATTGATGCCGCCTGGGGCTGGCATGCCGAAGGCTGGATGGTCAAATATCTGGGGTATCATGACGCCTATGCGTCTGGGGTGATCCACGCGATTGCCGGCGGTTATGCGCTGGGCGTGATTATGGTTCTGGGCCCAAGGATCGGCAAGTTTGCGGCCGACGGCACCCCGCGCGATATCCCGCCGCATAACCCCTGGATGCTGACCATCGGCATCTTCCTGATCTACTCCGGTTTCTGGGGTTTCTACGCAGCCTGCAACATCCCGGTGATTTCGCCTGAGGGCATCGGCGGTCTGCTGACTGGCGAAACCTGGACCGCGACCAATATCTACCTTGCTCCGACGTCGCTGTCCGCGATCACCTTCAACTTCCTGATGTCGCTTTCCGGCGGTCTGATGGCAGCCTATGTGGTGTCCAAGGGCGATGCGTTCTGGACTTTCTCCGGCGGCCTTGCGGGTATCATCACCGCCTCTGCCGGCAATGATCTGTATCACCCGATCCAGGCGATGCTGGTTGGCGCGGTCGGTGTCGTGATCGTTTACAAGCTGCACTACTGGGTCGAACGCAAGTTCAAGATCGACGATGCGGTTGGTGCGGTTGCCGTGCATGGCTACGCTGGCGTCGTGGGGCTGATCATCGCGGGCTTCCTGCTGTGGGGCGCACCAAGCTCGCCCTATGAAGGCTATGCAACCGTCAACCCGGTTGGTCAGGCCATCGGTGCGGTGATCATGTTCTTCGTGCTGGGCTTTCTGCCTGCCTTTGTGATCTCGAAAATGCAGGCCGCGGCAGGTGTGCTGCGTATTCCTGAAGAGGTCGAACTGCAGGGTCTCGATTACGCTGAACACCATGCCTACGAGGATGCCAAAGCCGAAATCATCGCCGCTGACAAGGCTGCGCTGAATGGCGGTGGCGTTCCAGCTGAATAAGGAGATTTGAAATGTCTACCATCGGTTACGACAGCTGGGCAGTGGACCTGGCAGAGGTTGGGGCAGTTTACCCCTTCCAGGGATCTGAAGGGATCATGGTTGTTCTGGGAGTGATCTTCTGGATTGGCTGGCACCGGATCCAGTTTGTCCGGGAGGGGAAGCACTTGGAAGAGGCTAAGAATATGGGAGATAAGGAGAAAATAAACTCCTTGCTCGAGAAGTACTGACCTGAAGCCACTATGGGGCGCGTTAGTGTGGCGCGCCCCAACCCTTCCTTCACAGGAAAATTTGTTTCACAATAGTTGAATGGCGGATCGCAAACTGCTAGCCTTGATTCGAGTTGAAAAGCAGGAGGCACACCCATGTGCGGGATTGTCGGTCTTTTTCTGAAAGACAAATCGTTAGAGCCAAAACTGGGCGAAATGCTCACCGATATGCTCATCACCATGACGGACCGCGGTCCCGACAGTGCTGGCATTGCAATTTACGGATCCGAAGCAGATGGCCGCAGCAAGCTGACTGTTCAGTCGGATGCGCCGGACACGGCCTTTGACGGGCTGGATGGCGCGCTGACCGAGTCGCTGGGCACCCGTGTTTCGATCCGGGTGATCGATACCCACGCGGTGCTTGATGTGCCCGCGGGTAAGGCTGAAGAGGCGCGCAGCGCGCTGGCCGAGCTGCGCCCCGGCATGCGTGTCATGAGCGCAGGCGACACCATCGAGATCTACAAGGAAGTGGGCCTGCCTGAGAAGGTTGCTGATCGTTTCGACGTGCGCGGCATGAGCGGCACCCACGGTATCGGCCACACCCGCATGGCCACAGAATCCGCCGTGACCACAGAGGGCGCACACCCGTTCTCGACCGGATCGGACCAGTGCCTGGTGCACAACGGCTCGCTGTCCAACCACAACTCGCTGCGTCGCAAGCTGCGCCGTGACGGGGTGCGGATTGAAAGCCAGAACGACACCGAAGTCGGTGCGGCCTATCTGACCTGGAAGATGCAGAACGGCGCCACTCTGGGGGAAGCTCTGGAAGGCACGCTGGAGGACCTGGATGGGTTCTTCAACTTTGTTGTGGGCACCAAGGATGGCTTTGGCGTGGTCCGCGACCCGATCGCCTGTAAGCCGGCCGTGATGGCGGAAACCGAGCAGTATGTGGCTTTCGGTTCCGAATACCGCGCGTTGGTGAATCTGCCGGGCATCGAAGACGCCAAGGTCTGGGAGCCCGAACCCGCAACCGTTTACTTCTGGAACCACTAAGATGCAGACATATGATCTTGAAGCAAATGGCCTGCGCGGTCTGAACTCCGCCCTGCAGGAACTGAACGGCAGCACCAACAAGACGTCCTGGGAAATCGTCAACCCAAAGGGCAGCCATGCAATTGCGGTTGGCCTGAACTCCCCGGTGGATGTGACCATCAAGGGCTCGACCGGCTATTACTGCGCCGGCATGAACCAGCAGGCGACCGTGACGGTCAAGGGTTCAGTTGGTCCGGGTGTTGCGGAAAACATGATGTCCGGCACCGTGGTCGTCGAAGGCGACGCCAGCCAGTATGCCGGGGCCACCGGCCAGGGCGGCCTGCTGGTCATCAAGGGCAATGCCTCCTCGCGCTGCGGCATCTCGATGAAAGGCATCGATATCGTGGTGCATGGCAACATCGGCCATATGTGCGCCTTTATGGGGCAGGCCGGCAATCTGGTGGTGCTGGGGGATGCGGGCGATGCGCTGGGCGACAGCTGCTATGAAGCGCGCTTCTTTGTGCGCGGCAGTGTCAAAAGCCTGGGGGCCGACTGTGTCGAGAAGGAAATGCGTCCCGAACACATTGAGATCCTGAAGGATCTTCTGACCCGCGCTGGTGCCGACGCCAAGCCGGAAGAGTTCAAGCGTTACGGCTCTGCTCGCCAGCTCTACAATTTCGACGTCGACAATGCGCAAGCGTACTAAGGACAGGATCAAAAGGCATGGATAACAAGAACATCCCCCGTACCGAGCCGATCCAGTCGGCAACCTTCACAAACCCGATCAACGCGGAAATCCGCCGCGCGGCAGCCACCGGGATCTATGACATCCGCGGCGGCGGCGCCAAGCGCCGGGTCCCGCATTTCGATGACCTCCTGTTCCTTGGCGCCTCGGTGTCCCGCTACCCGCTGGAGGGCTACCGTGAGAAATGCGAAACCAAGGTGACCCTGGGCACCCGGTTCGCCAAGAAGCCGATAGAACTGGACATTCCGGTCACCATCGCCGGCATGAGCTTTGGGGCGCTGTCCGGTCCTGCCAAAGAGGCCCTGGGCCGCGGCGCATCCGCAGCCGGCACCTCGACCACCACCGGCGACGGCGGCATGACGCCAGAGGAGCGGGGCCATTCCTCCAAGCTGGTCTATCAGTATCTGCCGTCCCGTTACGGCATGAACCCGGATGACCTGCGCAAGGCGGATGCGATTGAGATCGTGGTCGGTCAGGGGGCAAAGCCCGGCGGCGGCGGTATGCTGCTGGGCCAGAAGATCTCGGACCGGGTTGCAGAGATGCGCTGCCTGCCCAAAGGCATCGACCAGCGTTCGGCCTGCCGCCATCCGGACTGGACCGGCCCGGATGATCTGGAAATCAAGATCCTGGAGCTGCGGGAAATCACCGACTGGCAGGTTCCGATCTATGTGAAGGTCGGCGGCACACGCCCCTATTACGACACGGCGCTGGCAGTGAAAGCGGGTGCGGATGTTGTGGTTCTGGACGGCATGCAGGGCGGCACAGCCGCAACGCAGGATGTGTTCATCGAACATGTGGGCCTGCCAACGCTTGCCTGTATCCGGCCTGCGGTGCAGGCGCTGCAGGATCTGGGCGTGCACCGCGAAGTGCAGCTGGTCATCTCTGGCGGTATTCGCACCGGTGCAGATGTGGCCAAGGCGCTGGCGCTGGGCGCTGACGCAGTTGCCATCGGTACTGCGGCGCTGATCGCGCTTGGCGACAATGACCCGAAATGGGAAAGCGAGTACCAGAAGCTGGGCACCACCACCGGCGCCTATGATGATTGGCACGAAGGCCAGGATCCGGCCGGCATCACCACCCAGGACCCGGAGCTGATGCAGCGCCTGGACCCGGTCGATGCGGGCCGCCGCCTGCGCAACTACCTCAAGGTGATGACGCTGGAAGCCCAGACCATTGCCCGCGCCTGCGGCCACAACCACCTGCACAATCTCGAACCCGAGGATCTGTGCGCCCTGACCATGGAGGCCGCTGCCATGGCGCGCGTGCCACTGGCCGGCACCGACTGGTACCCGGGCAAGGCAGGGTTCTGAAGTTAAGCGGGGCGCGGCCGACAGCGGTCCGCGCCTCATTTCCGAAATACGTTCAACAGGGAAAGGAAGTAGGACCATGACGGTAGATCTGGCCGCTTTCGCGAAAGAAAAAGGCGTTAAATACTTCATGATCTCCTTCACCGATTTGTTCGGTGGCCAGCGCGCCAAACTGGTGCCGGCGCAGGCGATTGCGGATATGCAGGAAGACGGGGCTGGCTTTGCAGGTTTTGCCACCTGGCTTGACCTCACCCCGGCGCACCCCGACATGCTGGCGGTGCCGGACCCCTCGTCGGTGATCCAGTTGCCGTGGAAGCCGGAGGTCGCCTGGGTGGCGGCTGACTGCGTCATGGAAGGAGAGGATGTGGCCCAGGCGCCGCGCAACGTACTGCGCCGCCTGATCAAAGAGGCGGCGAATGAGGGCCTGCATGTGAAGACCGGCATCGAGGCCGAGTTTTTCCTGCTGACCCCGGATGGAGAGGAAATCTCCGATCCATTCGATACCGCCGAGAAGCCCTGCTATGACCAGCAGGCGGTGATGCGCCGCTATGACGTGGTACGCGAGATCTGCGACTATATGTTGGAACTGGGCTGGGGCCCGTATCAGAACGACCACGAGGACGCCAACGGCCAGTTTGAGATGAACTGGGAGTTCGACGACGCGCTGTCGACCGCAGACAAACACAGCTTCTTCAAGTTCATGACCAAATCGGTGGCGGAAAAGCACGGCTACCGCGCGACCTTCATGCCAAAGCCGATCGAAGGCCTGACGGGTAACGGTTGT
This sequence comes from Leisingera sp. S232, assembly GCF_049800895.1. NCBI lineage: Bacteria > Pseudomonadati > Pseudomonadota > Alphaproteobacteria > Rhodobacterales > Roseobacteraceae > Leisingera > Leisingera sp. S232. The sequence continues at coordinate 67,851 of NZ_JBNAFX010000024.1, forward strand.
CACGCCCATATCTCGGTCTGGGATGCGCCGGGCGCCGACGCCCGCAACAACGTCTTTGCGGCTGACAAAGGTGAAGGCCAGATTGCAGAGCTGGGCCTGTCCGAGCAGGGCGGCTGGTTCCTGGGTGGCATCATGAAACATGCCTCGGCGCTGGCGGCGATCACCAACCCGACGGTGAACTCCTACAAGCGCATCAATGCGCCGCGCACCATGTCGGGCGCCACCTGGGCGCCAAACACCGTGACCTGGACCGGCAACAACCGCACCCATATGGTACGGGTGCCCGGCCCGGGCCGGTTCGAGCTGCGCCTGCCTGACGGGGCTGTGAACCCTTATCTGCTGCAGGCGGTGATCATCGCGGCCGGCCTTTCCGGCATCCGCTCCAAAGCAGATCCGGGTCCACGCCGTGACATTGACATGTATGCCGAAGGGCATTCTGTCACTGATGCGCCCAAACTGCCGCTGAACATGCTGGATGCCCTGCGCTTCTATGATCAGGACGAAGAGCTGAAGAGCATGATGGGCGACGAATTCTCCGGTGCTTACATCAAAATGAAGCAGCAGGAGTGGAACTCCTTTGTGAACCACTTCTCCCGCTGGGAAAAAGACAACACGCTGGATATCTGATCCGCCAGTGATTCCCCTGTCCGGCCTTTGGTGCGGACCCTGCACGGCCCGGGCAATGCCCGGGCCCTTTTTGTTTGCGGCAGGCCTTGCCGCATATGCGCCGTCTTCACCCGGGGTGAAATTCCGCCTGTTTCCGATCGGCGCCTGATGCGCTGAAAGCAGCCTGTTTTTCGGGCAAAACCAGCCAGGAATGCATTGACGCACAGGAAGAAAATTTCATTAATAGGAAAATATCGTGCCTCACCAGAGCGCACACCACGGGGTTTCAGCCCGCAGAGACGGCAAAAGGGAGATGGCCATGAGCTACAAGAGTGACATCGAGATTGCGCGTGAAGCGCAGAAGAAGCCGATCCAGGAGATTGGTGCGAAGATCGGTATTTCGGACAGCGATCTGCTGCCCTATGGGCACGACAAGGCGAAAGTCAGCCAGTCTTTCATCAACTCTGTTCAGGACAAGGCAGACGGCAAGCTGATCCTGGTGACTGCGATCAACCCGACGCCGGCAGGTGAAGGCAAGACCACCACCACCGTGGGTCTGGGCGACGGTCTGAACCGGATCGGCAAGAACGCGATGATCTGTATCCGCGAAGCGTCCTTGGGCCCGAACTTCGGCATGAAGGGCGGCGCTGCAGGCGGCGGCTATGCACAGGTCGTGCCGATGGAGGAGATGAACCTCCACTTCACCGGCGATTTCCACGCCATCACCTCGGCCCACTCGCTGCTGTCGGCCATGATCGACAACCACATCTACTGGGGCAACGAATGCGACATCGACGTGCGCCGGGTTGCATGGCGCCGGGTGGTCGACATGAACGACCGGGCGCTCCGCACCATCACCGCGTCTTTGGGCGGTGTGTCCAACGGTTTCCCGCGCGAAGCAGGCTTTGACATCACCGTGGCGTCCGAAGTGATGGCGATCCTGTGCCTGGCGAACGACCTCAAGGATCTGGAAAAGCGCCTGGGCGACATCATCGTGGCCTACCGCCGCGACAAGACCCCGGTCTATTGCCGCGACATCAAGGCAGAGGGCGCGATGACCGTTCTGCTGAAAGACGCGATGCAGCCGAACCTGGTGCAGACCCTGGAAAACAACCCGGCCTTCGTGCACGGCGGCCCCTTCGCCAATATCGCACATGGCTGTAACTCGGTCATTGCCACCAAGACCGCGCTGAAGGTTGCCGACTACGTCGTGACCGAAGCAGGCTTTGGTGCCGACCTCGGCGCCGAGAAGTTCATGAACATCAAATGCCGCAAGGCAGGCATCGCACCGTCCGCGGTTGTGCTGGTTGCCACCGTGCGCGCGATGAAGATGAACGGCGGCGTGGCCAAGGCCGACCTGGGTGCGGAAAACGTCGAGGCGGTCTCCAACGGCTGTGCCAACCTCGGCCGCCACATCGAGAACGTCAAATCCTTTGGCGTGCCGGTTGTTGTGGGCATCAACCACTTCGTGACCGACACCGATGCCGAAGTGCAGGCGGTCAAGGACTACTGCGCCGAGCATGGTGTCGAGGCGGTTCTGTCGCGCCACTGGGAGCTGGGCTCCGAGGGCTCTGCGCCGCTGGCCGAGAAAGTGGTTGAGATCGTCGAAGGCGGCACTGCCAACTTTGCGCCGATCTACCCGGATGAGATGCCGCTGTTTGAGAAGATCGAAACCATCGCCAAGCGCATCTACCGCGCTGACGAGGTGCTGGCGGACAACAAGATCCGCAACCAGCTGAAGGAATGGGAAGACGCAGGCTACGGCAACCTGCCGGTCTGCATGGCGAAAACCCAATACTCCTTCTCGACCGATCCCAGCTTGCGCGGCGCGCCCACCGGCCATTCGGTGCCGGTGCGGGAAGTCCGCCTGTCTGCGGGCGCGGGCTTCATCGTTGCGGTCTGCGGCGAGATCATGACCATGCCGGGCCTGCCGCGCAAACCGGCAGCGGAAACCATCTGCCTCAATGACGACGGCCAGATCGAAGGCTTGTTCTAAGACGCAAAATGCGCTTTTTGCGGCCCGGGGAGACCCCGGGCCGCAAGAGTTTCAAGCGCAATCCGAAGTCTGAGGCACCGCCACTGGTCCGAGGGGACGAAGACGGGAACCGGGTTTTGGAAGGAAGTGCGCGACCACTGAGAATGGTCAGAGCCTCATTTGGCCCAAAGCAATGAAAGCCGAGGCTCTGACATATGACCAAACTGACACCGCCAGAAGATTGCTTCTCGATGGAGGCGCTGCGCGCGGAAATTGACAGGCTCGATTGTGAGCTGGTGCAACGTCTGGCCGTCCGGGCGGGGTATATCGACCGGGCGATTGCGCTGAAGCAGCTCAGCGGCTGGCCGGCGCGGATCCCGGAGCGGGTCGAGGAAGTGGTCATGAACGCCCGCGCCGTGGCAGCAGGAGAGGGGCTGGACCCCGATCTGATCGAAGCCCTGTGGCGGCAGCTGGTGGATTGGTCGATTGCCCGCGAGGCGCGGGTGATCCGGGAGGAGTGATGCTGAGCAGGGCCACCTGCGGCTCGGGCATCGCGACCAACTTAGGTGTGTGATGCTGAGCAGGGCCACCTGCGGCTCGGGCATCGCGACCAACTGAAGTGAATAGACGGGCCGGAGGCCTGCGGCAAAAGGAAGAGATCAAATGGCAGCAACTCTGATTGACGGCAAGGCCTTTGCGGCCAAGGTGCGCGGCCAGGTGGCCGAACATGTGACGCGGCTGAAAGAGGAAAACGGCATCACCCCCGGCCTGGCGGTGGTTCTGGTCGGCGAAGACCCCGCCTCCCAGGTCTATGTGCGCTCCAAGGGCAAGCAGACCGTCGAGGTCGGCATGAACTCGGTGGAGCACAAGCTGGACGCAGAGACCTCCGAGGCGGATCTGCTGGCCGTGGTCGAGCAGCTGAACAACGACCCGGCGATCCATGGCATCCTGGTGCAGCTGCCGCTGCCGGGGCATCTGGACGAAGATCTGATCATCAACTCGATCGCGCCGGAAAAAGACGTGGACGGTTTCCACATCTCCAATGTGGGCCTTCTGGGCACCGGTCAGAAATCGATGGTGCCCTGCACGCCGCTGGGCTGCCTGATGATGCTGCGCGACCACCATGGCAGCCTGTCGGGCATGGATGCGGTTGTGATCGGCCGCTCCAACATCGTTGGCAAGCCGATGGCGCAATTGCTGCTGGGCGACAGCTGCACCGTGACCATCGCGCACAGCCGCACCAAGGACCTGCCCGATGTGGTGCGCCGCGCCGACATCGTGGTGGCAGCCGTGGGGCGTCCGGAAATGGTGCCGGGCGACTGGATCAAGGAAGGCGCCACCGTCATCGACGTGGGCATCAACCGCATTGAGCGGGACGGCAAGAACAAGCTGGTCGGCGACGTTGATTTTGCCTCTGCCGCGGAGCGCGCCGGCGCCATCACCCCGGTTCCCGGCGGCGTCGGCCCGATGACCATTGCGTGTCTCCTGGCCAACACCGTCACCGCCTGCTGCCGCGCCAACAACCTCCCCGAGCCAGAAGGCCTCACGGCCTGAACGGCACCGCAGAACCGCAACAGCTGAAACAGATACTCCCGCCGCATCGCCTCCCCTCTCAGCGGCAAAGCCGCCTGACGGGC
>NZ_JBNAFX010000025.1:0-66265 GCF_049800895.1 Leisingera sp. S232
AAATCCACATCCGCATCGCTCTCATGAACCGATTCTCGGCCCTCGGCACCGCCGAGATCGTGTGTGATGGATGAATCCGCCGCGGAAAGGGGAAGCTCGTCCTCAAAACGAGTTGCGCAACAACGCCTCATAAGGGATCCATTCGTCAGGTTTCACGCAAAGGCATGTACGGCAGGCAGATCCCCCTGCGCAACCTATACCTGTTGTCTTAAGTGAACTTCGACCTAGGGGGTATGTTTTGCCGCAGGAAGCTGACGTTCTCCAAACCGCTTTAGGCGCATGATCAGACAGACTTCGCAAAGTCCGCAATAGCTGCAATGCGGACACTCTGGGCCGTCCAGACTGCGTGTGCGGCGAACGGCTGGTTTGTCCCGCCTGTCAGCCTTTGCCTGGCTCGCGGTGAAGGTTGAGTTTGGGTCAGAAAGGTTTGACACATGGGGTGGAAATGCCTGGCGAGTGTAGGTCATTTTCCCCAGGAAAGGGCTCGCATTGAGGCAGTTTTGACTGACGTTCTACGTTACCGGCCCGGCCTCACCCCAACCAGTCTTTGCGGGTCACCGCATCATTCAGCGCAATCAGATCCTCGTGCAGCTCTTCCAGCCTGATCGGGCCACCCAGGCACACCCGCACCGCTTCCTGGGGCAGGCCGGTGACGGTGAAGGCATCGCTGGGCATGATACCGATCTGGCGCCCGGCCATCCGGCCCATCACCTCGGCCCGGCTAGTGCCGCGGGGCAGGGTGAGCCACAGGTTGAACGCCAGCGGATCACTGGTGGTGGCACATTCCTGCAGCACCTCTGCCGCCAGAGCCTGCCGTTCTGCCGCGGCCTTGCGGACCGACCTTTGGAGTTCCGCTGCGGTGCTATCCTCGATCCAGCGGCTGAGCAGCGCCAGGTTCAAGGGCGACACCATCACATGCATCGACCGCAGCGCCTGGCTGAACTGCCCCAGCAGGGAACGTTTGGGCACAGTGGTATAGGCCAGCCGCAGCCCGGCGCCAAAACACTTGGATAGCCCCGCGATATGCCAGCCCAGATCGGGGATCAGGCTGGTGATGGACGAAGGCGCGCCATTGTCGACAAAGCAATAGGCATCGTCTTCGATCAATGTCAGATCATGTGCCTGCAGCACCGCAGCAATCTCTTGCCGCCGTTTGGACGGAATGGTTCTTGTGGTCGGGTTCTGCAGTGTCGGATTGAGATAGAGCGCGGCGGGCCAATGGGTGGTGATGGCTTCCTCCAGCGCTTCCGGCAGGACACCATCCTTGTCGCTTGTCAAACCGATCAGCCGTACCCCCTGCCGCGCTGCAATGGAGCGCAGGCCGGGATAGGTCACATCTTCGCATAGGATTGTTGAACCCGGTTCGCATAGAACTGTCAGGATCGCATACAGGGCCGCGTGGGAGCCAGGGGTGATCACCAGCTGCTCGGGAGCACAATGTAACCCATTGGTCTGCATCCATTCTGCAGCGGTCGCTCGGTCCTGCGGGTTGCCGGTGACGGATTGGTAGCGCAGCAGCGGCAGCAGGTTTGCCGAGACATGCTCCAGCCCCTTCTGCATCCGCGCCAGCAGCACCGGATCGTCCGGTTCGGGCGGCATGTTCATCATCGGGTCTTCTTCCAGCGCCCGGCGCGGATCGGGGCGTTCGGGAAGGGCGTCCAGCGCTTTCACAAAAGTGCCGCGGCCGACAAAGCTCTCGATATAGCCGCGCCGTACGGCTGCGGCGTAACCGCGTGACACGGTGGAGAAGTCGACCCCCAGCTCCTGGGCCACCCGCCGCTGCGGCGGCAGCCGGTCGCCGGGCGCCAGCACGCCTGCGTCGATGTCTTCCCTGATTGCTTCGGCAATTTCCAGATAGCGGGGCTTGCCGCTGTTCCGGGGGGCCGGGACCCACTGTTTCATGTGCTGTATCTCCCGCCGACAGCCCGGCGTATTGTGTTAATATTGATTGGTTCAATGGCAGGGTGCGGCAATAAATGCAACATTAATGATTTCAAATTGATTGCAGTCAATTTGGGAATCACTGTATCAGGCGACAAACGAGGAGATGTGTGATGAGCGGGGCAGACGTGATGCCAGAGGACCAGCGGGAGCTGAAACCTGCGTTGTGGAAGGGCCTGCGGCTGCGCTGCCCCAATTGCGGCGAGGGCAAATTGCTGCACAGCTATCTGAAGGTGAATGACAGCTGCACGGAATGCGGTCAGGAGCTGCATCATCAGCGTGCCGATGACGGGCCGGCATATCTGACCATTTTGGTGGTGGGCCATATCCTCGGCTTTGCGCTGCACATCGTCTACACCCAGCTGCGCCCGGACCCCTGGACGCTGGCGATCATCATGTCGGTGATCACGGTCGGCGCGTCGCTCTACATGTTGCCGCGGATGAAGGGGCTGGTGGTGGCCTATCAATGGGCCAATCGGATGCACGGGTTCTGATCCGGAAGGGTTTCAATCAATCAAAATGCAAAAGGCAGGCCGTTGGCCCGCCTTTTTCAGTTTTCTCCCAGCGCCGCGCAGCGGCGCCGGGCCCAACCGGGATGGATCAATCTTTGATTGATCCGGAACGGGCGGGAGTTCCCTGCCTGCCTGGTTACACCAGTCGCGAGGCGTCCTTGGCTGCACGGACGAAATCGTCGAACAACGGATGCGGTGCGAAAGGTTTGGATTTCAGTTCCGGGTGATACTGCACGCCAATGAACCACGGGTGGTCGGTCCATTCGACGATTTCTGGCAGGCGGCCGTCCGGTGACATGCCAGAGAAGTTCAGCCCGCAGGCTTCCAGTTTCTCGCGGTATTTGATGTCTACCTCATAGCGGTGGCGGTGGCGTTCCTCGATATGGGTGCCGCCATAGACTTCTGCCACTTTCGAGCCTTCCTGCAGCGCCGCGTCATAGGCGCCAAGGCGCATGGTGCCGCCTTTGTCATCGTCGGATTTCCGGCTGACCTTGTGGTTGCCCTGCACCCATTCCTTCAGGTGGTAGACCACTGGCTCGAACCGTTTCTTGCCGGCCTCGTGGTCAAACTCTTCCGAGCCGGCTTCCGTGATGCCCGCCACATTGCGCGCCGCTTCGATGACCGCCATCTGCATGCCAAGGCAGATGCCAAGGTATGGCACCTTGTTCTCCCGCGCATATTGCGCCGCCTTGATCTTGCCCTCGGTGCCACGCTCGCCAAAGCCGCCGGGCACCAGAATTGCATGGTAGCCCTGCAGATAGGGGGCGGCGTCTTCTTTGTCGAACAGCTCGGCATCGACCCATTCGATCTTGACCTTCACACGGTTCGACATGCCACCGTGGGTCAGCGCCTCGGCGATGGATTTATAGGCGTCTTCCAGCTGGGTGTATTTGCCGACGATGGCCACCCGCACTTCGCCTTCGGGGTTGTAGATGCGGTCGGCCACATCTTCCCAGCGGGCCAGGTTCGGCTTGGGCGCAGGGGAGATGCCAAAGGCATCCAGAACCGCCTGGTCCATGCCCTCGCGGTGGTAGGCCAGCGGCGCCTCATAGATGGACTTCAGGTCCTGCGCAGCAATCACGCTGTCGGGGCGCACGTTGCAGAACAGCGCCAGCTTTTCGCGCTCTTTCTTTGGGATCGGCCCTTCGGAACGACAGACCAGGATGTCCGGGGCCAGGCCGATCGAGCGCAGCTCCTTCACGGAGTGCTGGGTCGGTTTGGTTTTCAGCTCGCCCGACGCCTTGATGTAGGGCAGCAGCGTCAGATGCATGAAGATGCATTCGCCGCGCGGCTTGTCCTGGGCGAACTGGCGGATTGCCTCGAAGAAGGGCAGGCCTTCGATGTCACCGACGGTGCCACCGATTTCGCAGAGCATGAAATCAACCTCATCCTCGCCGATGGAGATGAAGTCCTTGATTTCGTTGGTGACATGCGGAATGACCTGAATGGTCTTGCCGAGGTAATCACCGCGGCGCTCCTTTTCCAGCACATTGGTGTAGATCCGGCCCGAGGAGATCGAGTCGGTCTTGCGTGCCGGAACCCCGGTGAAACGTTCGTAGTGGCCAAGGTCCAGATCGGTCTCGGCGCCGTCGTCGGTGACAAAGACCTCGCCGTGTTCAAACGGGCTCATGGTGCCCGGATCGACGTTCAGATAGGGGTCCAGCTTGCGCAGTCGCACGGAATAGCCGCGCGCCTGCAGAAGGGCGCCAAGTGCGGCCGAAGCCAGGCCTTTGCCCAGAGATGAAACAACACCGCCGGTGATGAAGATAAAACGCGCCATTTGTGTTCGGCTGCCCCCGTGAGAAGTCAGATTTCAGCTGCCCGGCGATGATTGGAATCAGTCCAAAAACCGCTGCATCACGGGACTTCATATATATAGGATTCGCGCATACAGCGCAAGGGAACCGCAAGATGCTGTTGCGGCTCCTAAAACCCTCTCAAGGTGTAGTGGATCAGTCTGCGCTGGGAACCAGCGGAGCGTTGTCGCCTTCGGCGGGCGGCAGAAGATCGCTGCCAAGAGCCGGAACCGCCGGAGTCTCGCCACCGTCTTGTGCCTGCGGCACGCCGATCCGGTCTGCCACAGAGGCGCCTGCGGATTTCTGCGCGGCCATGATGGTCAGGGTGATCGAGGTGCAGATAAAGGCAATCGCCAGCAGCCAGGTCAGCTTGCCAAGCGCTGTGGCTGCCGCGCGGCCGGAAACCGCACCGCCGCCGCCACCGCTCATGCCCAGGCCGCCGCCTTCGGAGCGCTGCAAGAGCACAACAGCGATCAGGCCGAGAGCCAAAAGAAGATGGATGATCAGAACAACGTTTTCCATGGGTCCCTGCGGCGATTGGCTAAGTACCGGGCGGTAAATAGGCAAGATTGCCCGGGGGGGCAAGGGCGGAGTTGGCCTGCAGCCGAGAACAGCACCGGCAGGTCACGCAACGTGATTGTTTGCATCAGGAAACGTGACTGGACAGGGCCGGTCGTACCGGCGCAGCATGGGCCTATGCCCCATGATCATCCCGACCACCCGCACACCCTTCTGCCGCCCGAACCCGCTCTGCGTGTGAAAGCGCTGGAGACGATTCTTGTTCAGAAAGGCCTGATCGACCCGGCAGCGCTGGAGGAGATCATCGACACCTACCAGAACAGGATCGGCCCGCAGAACGGTGCAAGGGTGGTGGCAAAGGCCTGGAGCGATCCGGTCTTCAAGGCGGCGCTGCTGGCTGATGCTGATCCGGTACTGGCAGAGCTGGGATATTACGGCCGCCAGGGCGAGCATATGGTGGTGGTCGAGAACACCCCGGCGCAGCACAATATGGTCGTCTGCACCCTGTGCAGCTGCTACCCGTGGCCTTTGCTGGGCATCCCGCCCGGCTGGTACAAATCCGACGCCTACCGCGCCCGCGCGGTGCGCGAGCCGCGCAAGGTGCTGGCGGATTTCGGCGTAACGCTGCCGGGGGGCACATCCGTGCGGGTCTGGGATTCGACGGCTGAGGTCCGCTATCTGGTGCTGCCGATGCGGCCGGAGGGAACGGAAGGTCTTGGTGAGGATGAGCTGGCGGCGCTGGTCACCCGCGACAGCATGATCGGCACTGGTCTTGCCCAGGTGCCGGCATGACCCGGGTACATGACATGGGCGGGCGATTCGGCGACGGGCCGGTGCTGCCCGAGGCCGCGGACGCAGCGGTTTTTGCCGAGGACTGGCACGCAAGGGCGCTGGCGGTGACGCTGGCCTGTGGTGCGCTGGGGCAATGGAACATCGACACCTCGCGCCATGCCCGCGAACGGCTGTCGCCCCGGGATTACACCCGGTTTTCCTATTACGAGAAATGGATCTCGGCGCTGGCGGATCTGTTGGTGGAGAAAGGCGTGCTGACGCGCGAAGACCTGGCAGGTCAGGGCGCTGCGGGACTGCATGCGCTGGCAGAGCGCGCCTTGAAGGCGCAGAATGTTGCACAAGCGCTGGCCAGGGGCGGCCCGGCAGACCGCGATGGCGGACCGGCGGTGCGGTTCCATCCGGGGCAGGCGGTACGGACACGGCTGCCTGCGGACAACGCGCTGGCAGACGGCGGACACACCCGGCTGCCGCAGTATGCTGCGGGGGCGCAGGGCTATATCCTGCGGCTGCATGGCACCCATGTGCTGCCCGACAGCAGCGCCCATGGGCTGGGCGAGGCGCCGGAGCCGCTCTATGCGGTGCGGTTCCATGCCAGCACCCTGTGGGCGCATCCCGAGCACCCCGATGACGAGGTGATTCTGGACCTGTGGCAAAGCTATCTGGAGCCGCTATGAGTGACTGTGCCGAAGTCTCCGCACCGGAACCGGCCTTTGCCGAACCCTGGCATGCGCAGGTCTTTGCCCTGACAGTCCATCTGAACGAGGCCGGGCGGTTCAGCTGGGGAGAGTGGGTGGAGCGGTTCTCGGCCACTTTGAAACGCCATGGGCTCAGCCGTGAGCTGGACGGAGGCGAGGATTATTTCCGCGCCTGGCTGGAGACACTGGAAGGGTTTCTGGCAGAGGATGGCGCGGCCAGCCGCGCCGAAGCTGAAATAATGCGCAGCCGCTGGGAGGAGGCGTATCTGTCCACGCCGCATGGCGCGCCGGTGCGACTGCAGGGCTAGCGCGGGCAGCTTTGGCCGCCGGGGCCGTTTGGGCCGGGGCGGTTTTCTTATTTTATTTCCTTGTGTTACATGGTGTTTCGGTCGCTTCGTGCCATTTATGCGCTGTGTCCCAATTAAGGGGGCGGCGCCGCCGGGTGGAGGTGGACAGAACCCCACGGGGGGCCTGCTCGGACAGGATATCCTGGACGACCCCCTTTTTATCAGGGCCGGTTCCGGGGTGTCGCGCAGGCAGCCCATAGATGCCTGCGCCTCGTATCATGGCCCATGCGCGGAGCCATGGCGGTAGATCGCGATCATTTGTGGAGTATCACAAAGCGGCATGAGGATTGCGTGAAGGGGGCGTACGGCGGGTGCGCAACACCTCACCCGGAATCCCCGCCCGGAATCAAGGTGCGCAGCACCGCCGGGCTGCGCCTGGTTGCCCCCCGGCAGGCGCATTCGCGCCCTCCCAGGCAGGCGCGGCCCTATACGACAGGGCGAAAACCTTGGCTAAGCCATCATCTGCGGCGAATTTGCGGTTCCCCTGCCTGCGCAGCATCGCTATATGAGCGTGGGTTTGAACCAAAGACTGTAAAGGACCGGATATGGCCAATGTCGTCGTAGTCGGCGCCCAGTGGGGCGACGAGGGTAAAGGCAAGATCGTGGATTGGCTCAGCGAGCGTGCGGATGTGATCGCCCGCTTTCAGGGCGGCCACAACGCCGGCCATACGCTGGTCATTGACGGCAAAGTCTACAAGCTGCATGCGCTGCCTTCGGGCGTGGTGCGCGGCGGCAAGCTGAGTGTCATCGGCAATGGTGTGGTGCTGGACCCCTGGCACCTGCTGCGGGAGATCGAGACCGTCCGCGAACAGGGCGTCGAGATCACTCCCGAGACGCTGATGATCGCGGAAAACACACCGCTGATCCTGCCGCTGCATGGCGAATTGGACCGGGCGCGCGAGGAAGCGGCCTCTAAGGGGACCAAGATCGGCACCACCGGCCGCGGCATTGGCCCGGCCTATGAGGATAAAGTGGGGCGCCGTGCGGTCCGGGTGGCCGATCTGGCGGATGAGGCCACATTGATTGCCCGGGTTGACCGGGCGTTGCAGCATCATGACCCGCTGCGCAAGGGGCTGGGCGTTGACGCAATCGACCGCGATGCGCTGATCGAACAGCTGAAAGAGATTGCACCCAAGATCCTGCCCTATGCGGCGCCGGTCTGGAAGGTGCTGAACGAGAAGCGCAAGGCGGGCAAGCGGATCCTGTTTGAAGGTGCGCAAGGAGCTCTGCTGGACATCGATTTCGGCACCTATCCGTTTGTCACCTCGTCCAATGTGATTGCAGGCCAGGCGGCCACCGGGGTCGGCATCGGCCCGGGCTCGATCGATTATGTGCTGGGCATCGTGAAAGCCTATACCACCCGCGTCGGTGAAGGCCCGTTCCCGACCGAGCTGCTGGATGCAGCGGGCAAGCCGGATGCGGATGGTGAGCGTCTGGGCACCCGCGGCCATGAGTTTGGCACCACCACTGGCCGCCAGCGCCGCTGTGGCTGGTTTGACGCGGCACTGGTGCGCCAGACCTGTGCGACCTCCGGCATCAAGGGCATCTGTCTGACCAAGCTGGACGTTCTGGACGGCTTCGAGACACTGAAGATCTGCACCGGCTATGATCTGGACGGCACCCGGCTGGACTATCTGCCAACTGCTGCAGACAGCCAGGCACGCTGCACCCCGATCTATGAGGACATGCCGGGCTGGAGCGAGTCGACGGAAGGCGCGCGCAGCTGGAACGACCTGCCCGCCAATGCGATCAAATATGTGAAACGCGTGGAAGAGCTGATTGAATGCCCTGTCGCGCTTCTGTCCACCAGCCCGGAGCGGGACGACACCATTCTGGTGACCGACCCGTTCGCCGACTGATGGCAGGGACGCAAGGCTTGAGCTACAAGGCCCGGCGGCGCTGGGCCTTGGTGATCCTGCTGGTCGGGATGCCGCTTTACATTGTGGCGGCTGTCACGGTGATGAACTGGCTGGACCGGCCGCCCTTGTGGCTGGAGCTGATTGTCTATGTGGCCTTGGGCATTGCCTGGGTGCTGCCGTTCAAATTCGTGTTCCGCGGCGTTGGCAAGGAAGATCCGGACGCTGGAAAAGAATGAGCCGGAGGGGCGCTGCCCCTCTTGACCTGACGGTCAATTCACCCCGGGGTATTTGAGACCAGAAAGAAGCTGGCTGCGGTCGGCAGAATGGAAAAGGGCGGCCCCGCAGGTCCGCCCTTTTTTGTTGGTCTTTTTCTGTTCAGCCGACAGCGCGCCGGGGCTTGAAGCCGATGTCGCCGGAGGCGGTGAACTGGCCGTTGCCGGAGCGTTCGATCTTGCCGTCGCGCAGCAGCTGGCCGAAGGAGCGCAGCCCGTCTTCACGGTTGAAGTCGCTGCTGCCGGCGCTGCGCACCTTGTTCATCAGCTGTGGGCGCGAGAAATGGTCGAGGCCTTCGACAAAGCGCATGTAAGCGGCGGCGGCTTCCAGCAGTTCATGCAATTCGGCGGCGCCGCGGTCCTCGGCATAGGCGGCAAAGCCGCCGCCTGCGCTGCCGCTGTCATCTTCGAGCACCGTGGCCGACACTCTGCGCGGGCGCACCGGCTGGGGGGCTGCGGCGGCGGCTGGGCCTTCGTCGATGCGCTGTTCGGCAACCAGTTTCAGCGGTGCCGGGCGGGCTGCCGGGCTGGCCGGGCGCGCAGAGGCGCTCTGGCGGGCTTCGGGGCGGCGCGGGCGCACCACGCTGGCCAGATCATCGCGGTAGGGCTGTGCCTCGTCATTGTCGCTGCCGTCGGCCTGTCCGTCCGCCTTGGCGGCAGCAACGGCGCCGCGCAGCTGGCTGTAGGCCTCACGCGAGGAGGCAGTTTCCGGGTCCTCGAGCTTTTCATCCGCGGCCGCCATCAGACGGGACACGTCACTGTCGGCCAGGCTGGATCCGGCGGCGGCTTCGGCTTCGGCCTGTGCCGGGGGGATGTCGGTTGCGTCGGAAATGTCGGTTACTTCGGAAATGTCGGTTGTTTCGTCGACCTCAGGCTGTTCGGAGGCTGCCAGGAGTTCCGCTTCCACTTCGGCCAGTTCCCGCAGCAGCTCGGCTTCGTCCTCGTCCGACAGAGCGGCCTGTTCCGGCGCTGGCTCTGCTTCTGCGGGGGCTTCATCGCTGTCTGTCGCCTGCAGGCGACCGGAGGCGACCGCCTTTTCGAAGGCGGCGCGTTTGATCTTGGTGATGCGGACACGGGCCGGTGCTGCGGGGGGCTCTTCTGCGTCAGCAGCCAGCAGGTTGCTGTCGGCCTCAGTCGTGTCCTCTTCAGCCGTGTCCTCTGCAGGCTCTGCTTGGCTGCCGAGGCTGGAGAATATACCGTCTTCTGGATCTGCCTGGGCAGTTTCGTCTTCAGGGGTGACGTCGGCTGAGGCAGAGGTCAGGTCCAAACGGTCAAGGGCACGGGCGATTTCATCGTCGGATTCGTCGTCAAAATCCGGCGCATCGTCGTCTTCCAGCAGGGCGCTGCTGATGTCTTCGGCGGCGCTGTCCAGCACGTCGTCGGCATGCTCGTCTTCGCTGAAGTCTTCTTCGGGGGTTTTTGCCACAACGGCGCGGATGCGCTGCAGTTTGGCGGCAATACTGTCCGCGGCAGGAGTTTCAGAGTGGGCAGTGTCGGCGACTTCCGCGTCCGCTTCGGCTTGCAGATCTTCTGCTTCGGTGCCGGCCTCGGTGGTTTCCAGCAGTTCAACTGCGGGCGCCGGTTGTTCTTCGCTTGCGCTTGTCAGCACAGCGGTGATGGTTTCTTCGGCTTCGGCTTCGGCTTCGGCTTCGGCTTCGGCTTCGGCTTCGGCTTCGGCTTCGGCTTCGGCTTCGGCTTCGGCTTCGGCTTCGGCTTCGGCTTCGGCTTCGGCTACTGCTTCCTCTTCCGCTGCTGTCTCGGCGGCGGCTTCGGTTTCAGTTGCGGGGTCAAAGAACTCAACTTCAGAGTCCGGAATTCCGGCTGCCGGAGCGGCTTGCTCGGCTGCGGCTTCAGCAACCTGTTCCACTGCGGGAGCTGTTTTCTCTTCGGGGATTGCGGCAGCTGCGGGCTGTTCGGCAACTGGTGCCACAGCCGGTGCCGGAGCGGCAGTTTCGGCGGCGGCAGCAGCAAGCGCCGGGGTGGCGGCGCGCAGGTGGATGCCACCTTCGCTGGTGCGGGCTTCTACCTGGCGGGCAATCTCGCGTTGGGCGATCCGGGCCAGCATGTCGGCGTCCGGCTGCGGCGGTTCGGCGCCGAAGTAGCGGTCGTCGGCAGCCAGGTCTCGGAAATACTCGGCAATCGCCTTCATCGTGTCGAAGGAATCCTCAAACCCTTCCAAAGTGCAGGAAAAGGTTCCATAGGATACGGTCAAGACTTTGTTGTTATGTACCATCAGCTCGCTCGTCTTCGTCACATCTGCTGTCAACCACTATAGAGGCAGGAAGGACCAATTTTGCTCGAATCCGTGCAATTGATCGTATTATTTTGTGTTCACAATATGGCTTGTTTCCAAAACAGGCAGGAAAGCCGCTCATGAGCGCAGCGATTGTTGACGCAATGGAACCAATCACCCTGATCGGCGGCGGTGAGGTGGCAGCGGGCGCGCTGACCGAGGCGCTGGCGCTGGCGCCGGTTCTGGCGGCGGCGGACGGTGGCGCTGCGGCGGCGCTGGCAGAGGGGCATATGCCGCAGGCGGTGATCGGTGACTTTGACTCATTGACGCAGGAGGTGCGGGCACAGCTGCCGCCCGAGGCTTTGCACCGGGTGGCAGAGCAGGACAGCACGGATTTTGACAAGGCGCTGCGGCGGATTGCGGCACCGGCAGTGCTGGCGGTGGGGTTTCTGGGCGCGCGGGTGGACCATCAGCTGGCGGCGTTCAATACGCTGGTGCAGGGGCATGAGACCCCCTGTGTACTGCTGGGGGAGACAGAGGTGATCTTTCATCTGACCCATGCGGTAGAGCTGCCGACCCGTGCGGGTGAAGTGGTGTCGCTGTTTCCGATGCAGGAGGTGACGGGGCGCTCGGAGGGGCTGGAGTGGCCTATCGCGGGGTTGCGGATGTCGCCGGTGGGGCGGATCGGCACCTCGAACCGGGCCACCGGGCCGGTGCGGCTGGAGCCGGAGGGGCCGGGGCTGCTGGCGATCGTGCCACGGCGGCTGCTGGCGGATGTGTTGGCGGCGGTTCGGCTGGACCGATAGAGTTCAGGCCGGGTTGATGCGCTCTTCGGTTTCAGCGGCATTGCGCTCGCGCATCACCGCATAGAGACCGGCGCCGATGGTCAGCAGGATGCCAAAGGCGGCGAGGGTGTTTGGGAATTCCGCAAAGATGAGCCAGCCGAAGAACACGGCTACCGGGATTTCCAGATATTGCATCGAGGCCAGGGTTGAGGTCGGGGCAAACCGCAGGCTCCAGGTCATCATCAGATGCGCCAAGGTGCCCAGAGCGCCGGCGGTGGCCAACAGGCTCCATGTATCCTGAGGCGGCAGAGCAGCGGACAGGGCGGGCAGGCCGACGGTGTCGCCGAGCAGAAAAACCGGGGCCAGTAGCACGGTGCCCATGGCGCCGGACACTGCCTGCAGGGAAAGGGGGTCGGTCTCCTTGGCGATTTTGCGGGTGATCAGCATGAACAGGGCAAAGATCACCGCCACCAACAGAGGCCAGAGCGCGTTCCAGCCAACGGCGGTAAAGCTGGGCTGAATGACCAAGAGAGTGCCGGTGAAACCCACCGCGCAGGCGCCGAGGCGACGCAGGCCGACGTCTTCGTTCAGGACGTATTTGCCCAACAGCAACATCAGGAAGGGCATGACAAAGGCAATGGCCACCGCATCGGCCAGCGGCAGGTAGCGGAAGGCCGTGAACATGGCGGCGATGCCGCCCATCTGCAGCAAGGTGCGCAGGAGCAAAAGCGGCGCCACCTGGCGCGACAGGTCGAGCGGCAGGCGCAGAGCCAGCGCTAGCGGCAGCAGGATCGCGGCCTGTGCGGCAAAGCGGATGAAGACGATCTGGGCGACCGGCACCCGGTTGGTCAAAAGTTTGGCAATGGCGTCTCCCAGCGGAATCACCATGCAAAAGCCCAGCATCAGGGCGATGCCAAGAAGCGGGCGGTCCTGTGTCATCCACGCAGGCTAGGCGCCGCGGGCGGGCGGGGCAAGGGGAGGATGTGCAAAGTTGCGCCAGCTAAGGCACTGCGGCGGGTCAGCCGCCGGGCAGGGGCTGCGCCTTGGTGTAGTCGGGGCCGATGCAGAATGGCAGACCGTCATTCAGTCTGAGCCAGTTCAGCTTTTCCTCATACGCCACATGCAGCGTCGGCTGCAGTTGTTCAGGATCGTCAAGCAGCGCCACATAGAGATGCAGCACATCCGACATCGCCGTGGAGCGGAAGGCCACCGGCGAGCCGCATTTGCCGCAGAAATTGCGTTCGACACCGGGGGAAGAGTGGAAGCGTTTGGGGGTTTCGCCGGTCCAGCGCCATTGGCCGTCCCGGACCCCGAAATAGGCGGTCATCGGAGCCGCGCACTGCCGCCTGCAGCTGTCGCAGTGACAGGTGACGCAGGCCAGCGCCGGGGGATCGGCCTCGAACTGGACCGCGCCGCATAAACAATGTCCCTGCATGGTGCTCCTCCTGGCTGGCTGGGATCAGCTAAGCAGAGAAGCGGGCATCTGTCAGTGTCAAAAGCGGGCAGATGGACGGTCTGGTGACTTGGCGTTGATGATAGGGAGAAAAAGAGCACCGCAGGGGGAGATCCGCCTGCGGTGCGCTGCTGTGAAAGCTCAGCAGTTCGGTACGTTCACCGCAAGACCGCCAAGCGAGGTTTCCTTGTATTTGTCGTGCATGTCGGCGCCGGTCTGGCGCATGGTCTCGATGCAGGCGTCCAGCGGCACAAAATGCTGGCCGTCGCCGCGCAGCGCCAGCGATGCGGCAGAGACCGCCTTGATTGCCGCAAGGCCGTTGCGCTCGATGCAGGGCACCTGCACCAGACCTTTGACCGGGTCGCAGGTCATGCCCAGGTGATGCTCCAGCGCGATCTCGGCGGCGTTTTCGACCTGTTCGGGCGTGCCGCCCATGACGGCGCAGAGGCCTGCGGCGGACATCGCGGCGGCTGAGCCGACCTCGGCCTGACAGCCGGCCTCGGCCCCCGAAATGGATGCGTTGTATTTCACCAGCCCGGCGATGGCGGCGGCGGTCAGCAGGAAGTCTTCGACATGGTTTTGCGAGGCGCCGGGCACGTGGTCGAGGTAATAACGGATCACAGCAGGCAGAGTGCCTGCGGCACCGTTGGTGGGCGCGGTCACCACCTGGCCGCCGGCCGCGTTTTCCTCGTTCACTGCCATCGCATAGACGCTCATCCAGTCGTTGATGGTGTGCGGTGCGGTCAGGTTCATGCCGCGTTCGGCCATCAGCGCGTCATAGATGCCCTTCGCGCGGCGGCGCACCTTGAGGCCGCCGGGCAGGATGCCGTCGCGCTCCAGGCCACGGTTGATGCAGTCGTTCATCACCTGCCAGATCCGGGCGGTGCCTTTTGCGAGGCTTTCGGAGCAGCCACGGGAAATCTCGTTGTCACGCTTCATTTCGGCAATCGACTTGCCGCTGGATTTGGCCATCTCCAGCATCTCTGCCGCGGATTTGAACGGGAAGGGGACGGGGTCACCTTCGTCGGTGGCCTTGCCCTGGGCCTGTTCTTCCTCCGTCACGACAAAGCCACCGCCGATCGAATAATAGACCTGGCGCAGGATCACGTCGCCCTGGGCGTCGGTGGCCATCAGGATCATGCCGTTGGAATGGCCGGGCAGCGCGTGATCATAGTCAAAGATCATATCCGCCTTGGGATCGAAATGCAGCGCGCCCAGACCTTCGGGGTGCATGGTATGGGTCTTGGCCAGCTCGGCCAGAAACGCCTCGGCTTTTGTGTCGTCATAGTCATGGGCGACAAAGCCGCCAAGGCCGAGGATGGTGGCACGGTCGGTGGCGTGACCGACGCCGGTAAAGGCGAGCGAGCCGTGAAGCGAGGCGCGCAGCCCGTGGAACTCAAAGGGCGAGGCGCGCATCAAATCGAGGAAGCGCGCAGCGGCGACCATCGGACCCATGGTATGGGAGGACGACGGGCCGATGCCCACTTTGAACATGTCGAAAACGGAGAGGAACATTAGGTGGCTGATCCTTCTGGGGGATTGGCGAAGGCCGGGGATGTGAAAGGGGTGGCGCCGAGGCCCTCGGCCTCTTGCGCTTTGGCAACAGCGGGGCGGTTTTCCAGCCCGGCGCAGATCCGCAGCAGGCTGGGGTAACGGGTCAGGGTGAACCAGGATTTGTCAGCTTGCGCAGGATAGAGCGCCATCCAGCGTATCTGACAGGCAAGGTAACAGTCCAGAACCGAGGGCTGCGGCGCGCCGAGCCAGCCGGGGCGCTGGGCGGCGGCCTGATCGAGATTGGCCAGATGCTGATGCAGGCGCTGGCGCAGCACGGTTTGCAGCTGATCCTGATCGGCCTTGGCGTCGCCGATGTATTTGTCCGGGTAAAACAGCATCCGCAGGTCGGCGTGCAGGGTGTTGGAGGCAAAGAACAGCCATTTCAGGAAGGCCGCACGGTCAGGGCTGTCCGTTGCTGGGGCCATTGCACCGTGCCGGTCAGCCAGCCACAACAGGATGGCCGCGGTCTCGAACACGGGTCCGTCCGGGGTTTCCAGAACCGGGATCAGCCCGTTTGGGTTCAGCGCCCGGTATCCGGCGCTGTTCTGCGTCTCTGCCCGCCGGTCGACCAGCACGCATTCATAGGGCTGGCCAAGTTCCTCCAGCGCCAGCCGGATGACCAGTGAAGCATTGTCTGGCGCGTAATGAAGGCGGTAGTCCTGTGTCATGGCGCAAGAATATGTCGCAATGCCGTTTCCGGGGTGTCCATTTCCGGCGTTTCCTATTGGAAACCCGCCTTTGTGATACATGATTTCTTCCGGGTAGAGAACGTGCAGCCGAGGGCTGTGTTCGGGTCTTGGTGTTATTGCCGCCGAGCAGTAACGATGAAATGCGTCAGAGCAAAGAAGAAACGGCCTTCCTGGGCCAGTTCCTGCTGCTCCTGCGCCCAGGCGGCGGCGTCGTCTTCATCCACGACGCCGGACTGCCGGGCATAGGCTTCAATCAGCCGGATCATCATCGCCGCCAGCCCGTCAGGCCGCAGCGCTGTGTCGCAGATGGTCAGCGGGCAAAGGGTCTCCAGCGTAAAGCCGCAGCTGCGCAGCTCCTCTGGCAGCCGGGCCGGAACGGCGCGCTCGGCCATGTGGTTGTCCCAGACCCCCAGAAACCGCTGCATGCGGGCGGTGTTGTCGCTGTGCCAGGCCAGCGTGTCCCAATGCACATCTCCGATCACCAGACGGCCGTCAGGTTGGAGTACCCGGTGCAGCCCGTGCAGCACGGGGCGGCGGCTGGTGATATACTCCAGCACCTGAAGCGCAACAGCCTTGCTGAAACTTTCCGCCTCATAGGGCAGATTCGAGGCTTCGCCTTCGGTCAGGGTGACGTTGTCGCGATCTTCCAATCGGCTGCGGGCGGCGGCCAGCATCTCGGGGCTGGCGTCATACCCGGCCACATGGCCCGTGGCGCCGACAGCGCGGGCCAGTTCCAGTGTCAGCAGCCCGTTGCCGCAGCCCAGATCCAGAATGTGGTCGCCGGGCAGGGGCGACAGAGCGTCAAAGCTTGCCCTTCTGCGCCGGGAGATGTCAGCGCCTTGATAGGCGTCCTCCAGAACGCGGGCGGTGTCCTCGTCGAATTGCAGCATGGCACGTCCCTCGGAACTTCAACCATACGCCTGGCGGCTGAAAATTTCCAGCAGACGGGTGGCCAGAGGCGGCAAATGCCCCTCGCGCATGGGCAGTTTACCGCCTATAACTGGCAGGACAGCCATTCATGGAGCACCCTGATGAGCGGAGAGCTTTCCCCTATCGACAAGGCGAAATTCGTTGCTGCCAAACGGGCGGCTGAACTGGTTGAGGACGGCATGCGGGTTGGTCTGGGGACCGGCTCGACCGCAGCCTGGCTGGTGCGCTGCCTGGGCGAGATGGTGAGCCGCGAGGGGCTGCGGATCACCGCAGTGCCGACCTCCAGCCGCACGGCGGCGCTGGCGCGGGATGTGGGGATTCATGTGGTCTCGCTGGATGAGGCCAAATGGCTGGATATGACCATTGACGGCGCGGATGAGTTCGACCCGGATCTGAACCTGATCAAGGGCGGCGGCGGTGCGCATCTGCAGGAGAAGATCGTGGCCACCGCCTCGGATCAGATGGTGGTGATCGCCGATGCCAGCAAATCGGTTGAAACACTGGGGGCCTTTCCGCTGCCGGTAGAGGTGCTGCCGTTCGGCTGGCAGAGCAGCCAGGCGCTGCTGGAAGAGACGCTGGTGTCGATGGATGTGATGGGGCGCAATTCGACCCTGCGGATGAACGGCGACGCGCCGTTTGTCACCGACGAGGGCAATTATATTCTGGACCTGCATCTGAACCGGATCGGCAATGCCCGCCAGCTGGCGCTGGTCTTGAACCAGATCCCCGGGGTGATCGAAAACGGGCTGTTCATCGATATCTGCGATACGGTGGTGATCGGCTATGGCGACGGGCGCGTCGAAGTGCGCGATATCAACGAAGGCACGGTTGAGACGGACAAGCTGGATTTTGTCGAGACGGAAAACCTGTTCACCGATCTGATGGATTGAACTGCGTTCGGTTGTGAATGCAGCGCACGGTCGTCAAGCCGGGCATTTTGGTTCCGGCCGTGGACAGCCGCTTCCCTCATATCCTGGCCCTGCAGTGGGATCTTTTGCTTCACAACCCTGCGCAAATCCGCTGCAAAAGGTTGAAAGCTGCATAATAACGCCCACTTGGGCATATGGCGTTTGGCGGCCCGTTATGGGATATACCTCCACAAGAATTGCAAAGGGCGGAAATACATGAGCTTTGATTACGATCTGTTTGTCATCGGCGGCGGTTCGGGCGGGGTGCGCGCAGCACGGGTTGCGGCACAGGAAGGCGTCAAGGTGGCGCTGGCGGAAGAGGACCGTTACGGCGGGACTTGCGTGATCCGGGGTTGCGTGCCGAAGAAGCTGATGGTTTTTGCCTCGGAATATGCCGGCATGGTCGAGGACGCGCAGGCCTATGGCTGGGACATTCAGGCAGGTAGTTTCAGCTGGGATGCCTTTAAGGGCAAGCTGCATGCAGAGCTGGACCGGCTGGAGGGCATCTACCGGAACATCCTGAAAAACAACGGTGTTGAAAGCTTTGATCAGCGCGCCAAACTGGCGGATGCGCATACGGTTGAGCTGGCAGACGGCACTCGCAAGACCGCCAAACATATCCTGATCGCGACCGGCGGCTGGCCCACGGTGCCGGAGTTCCCGGGAGCGGAACTGGCGATCACCTCAAACGAGATTTTCCATCTGGACGCGCTGCCGGAGTCGATCCTGATTGTTGGCGGCGGCTATATCGCCAGCGAATTTGCGGGGATCATGAACGGGCTGGGCGTGAAGACGACCCAGTTCTACCGTGGTGCGCAGATCCTGCGCGGATTTGACGAGGAAGCCCGCAATGTGGTGGCCGAAGGCATGGCAGAGGCCGGGGTGGACCTGCAGCTGAACACCAATGTCACGGAAATGCGCGCAGAGGGCGGCAAGATCCGGGTGTTTGACACCCATGGCAAGGAACATCTGTTCGACAAGGTGATGTATGCCACCGGGCGGGCGCCGAATGCGGACAATCTGGGGCTTGAGGACATCGGCGTTGCGCGCGGTGGCAATGGCGCCATTGTGGTGGATGCCTACAGCCAGACTGCTGTGCCGTCGGTCTTTGCCGTTGGCGATGTCACCGACCGGGTGAACCTGACGCCGGTGGCAATCCGCGAGGGCATGGCCTTTGTTGAGACCGTGTTCAAAGGCAACCCGACCAGCCCGGATCATGACCTGATCCCGACCGCGATCTTTACCCAGCCGGAAATGGGCACCGTGGGCCTGAGCGAGGAAGAGGCCGCCGCGCAGGAAGCGATTGAAGTGTATTCCACCTCTTTCAAGCCGATGCAGCAGGCCTTTGCAGGCCGCGCCCAGAAAGTGCTGATGAAACTGGTGGTCTCCAAGGCTAACCGCCGCGTGCTGGGCTGCCATATCGTCGCACCTGGCGCAGGAGAAATGATCCAGCTGGCCGGAATTGCGGTAAAGATGGGCGCAACCAAGGAAGATTTCGACCGCACTGTTGCGGTGCACCCGACAATGTCGGAAGAGTTGGTAACACTGAAAACCCCGGTGCGCGCGACCTGAGCGGACAGACCGGCACGAATGAGAACTTATGCTGCTCATCACGGGCGGCAGCAGATGGATAGGAGACATATGGCGGGCAATAGCGGTGGCCCTTGGGGGGGCGGTGGCTCCTCTGGCGGCGGAGGCAACCGGGGCAATAACGGCGGCAATAACGGCGGCGGCCGTAAGCCGGAAGATCCCCAGATTCCTGAAATTGATGAGCTGGTCAAGAAAGGCCAGGAGCAGTTGCGCGTCCTGATGGGCGGGCGCGGCGGTTCCGGCGGCGGCCGGGGCGGGCGCGGTGGCTCGGGCGGCGGAGCCCCGATGTTTACCAAGGGCACGTTGGGTCTGGCGGTGATCGCCGGCGCAGTGCTCTGGGGCTTTGCCAGCTTTTACACGGTGAAGCCGGAAGAGCAGTCGGTTGAACTGTTCCTGGGGGAATATTCGTCGACCGGGCAGCCGGGCCTGAACTTTGCGCCCTGGCCGCTGGTGACCAAGGAAATCCTGCCGGTGACTCGTGAACAGACCGAAGATATCGGTGTGGGCGGTGGTCGCAGTTCGGATGCCGGGCTGATGCTGACCGGAGACGAGAACATCGTCGATATCGATTTCCAGGTGGTCTGGAACATCAGCGATCCGGCGAAGTTCCTGTTCAACCTGCGCGACGCCCGCACCACCATCCGGGCAGTGTCGGAATCGGCGATGCGCGAGATTATCGCCCAGTCCGAGCTGGCGCCGATCCTGAACCGCGATCGTGGGTCGATTGCGTCGCGGCTGCAGGAGCTGATCCAGTTTACGCTGGATGATTACGACAGCGGCATCAACATTATCCGGGTGAACTTTGACAAGGCCGACCCGCCGGCATCCGTGATTGCGGCCTTCCGCGATGTGCAGGCTGCTGAGCAGGAACGTGACCGTCGTCAGAACGAAGCGGACGCCTATGCCAACAATGCGTTGGCGGAGGCTCGCGGCCAGGCTGCAGAGCTGCTGGAAAAAGCCGAAGGCTACCGCGCACAGGTTGTGAACGAAGCCCAGGGTGAAGCCAGCCGCTTTAGCGCGGTTCTGACCGAATACCAGAAGGCGCCCGAAGTGACCCGCAAGCGTCTGTACCTGGAAACCATGGAAGAGGTGCTGGGCCGGGTCGACAAGATCATTCTTGACGAGCAGTCTGGCGAAGGCCAGGGCGTTGTGCCTTACCTGCCGCTGAATGAACTGCGTCGCGGAGGAAGCAACTGATGCGCAAGACAACTCTTTTGCTGCCGGTTCTGGTGATTGCCGCCATTGCCGCCCTGTCGTCGGTGTTCATCGTGGATGAGCGTGAAAAGGCGCTGGTGCTGCAGTTCGGCCGGGTGGTTTCGGTCAAGGAAGATCCGGGCCTGGCGTTCAAGATCCCGGTAATTCAGGAAGTGGTGCGCTATGACGACCGTATCCTGAGCCGTGACATTGATCCGCTGGAAATCACCCCGTCGGATGACCGGCGTCTGGTGGTCGACGCCTTTGCGCGCTATCGGATCGTGGACGTGAACCGGTTCCGTCAGGCGGTTGGTGCTGGCGGTATCGCCACTGCGGAAAACCGTCTGGATTCGATCCTGCGGGCGCAGACCCGTGAGGTGCTGGGCTCAGTCAGCTCCAACGACATCCTGTCGTCCGACCGGGCGGCACTGATGCTGCGCATCCGCAACGGTGCGATTGCCGATGCCCGTGCGCTGGGCATTGCCATCATCGACGTGCGTCTGAAGCGCACCGACCTGCCGGCGGAAAACCTGGACGCCACGTTTGAACGGATGCGGGCCGAGCGTGTGCGCGAAGCCACTGACGAGCGCGCCCGAGGTAACGAGGCGGCACAGCGGATCCGGGCGCAGGCCGACCGGACGGTGGTGGAGCTGGTTTCCGAAGCACAGCGCGAGGCAGAGATCATCCGCGGTGAGGCAGATGCCGAGCGCAACAGTATCTTTGCTGCAGCCTATGGCGCGGATCCTGAGTTCTTTGAATTCTACCGTTCGCTCAATGCCTATGCGAATTCGCTGCTGGCGGGGAATTCCACCATGGTGCTGTCGCCTGACAATGAGTTCTTCAACTATCTGAAGTCCTCGGACGGCCAGTCGGCAGGGCAGTAATGGGGGTCATCCTCCTGGCCCTCGGGCTGGTATTGATTGCAGAGGGGCTGGTGTACGCACTGGCCCCTTCGCTTGTGGAGCAGCTCTTGGAGATGCTGCGCAGATTGAGCGAAGAGCAGCGCCGCAATGCCGGGCTGGCGGCGCTGGCGCTGGGACTGGTTTTGGTATGGCTGGCGTTCCGACTGGGGATTTAGAGCGGCGCTTTCCCCGTAATTTTTCAGCGAAACCGTAATATTTCCCTGCTAGGATGGCATCAGCAGGGCCTCTCTCGCGCAACCGATCACAGCGGTGTGACACACAGCGGGTTTATTCCGTGCAACATTTGTTGCGGGTTGGGGAAGAGTTCCTACATTGGGTGGAGAAGACTTTGCCCGGCAGTTGTGGCGTTTGCGCCGGCCGGACAGGGGAGAAGAATTGAATAACACAAGGAGTAGATCCGTGCAGCCACAGGCAATTGCAATTTCCGGCCGGGCAGACGGCAGCGGTGGGTGGATCCGGCTGGCCTGGTTTGTTGTGCTGGCCGCGGCAGTGTTGCTGATGCAGGCCGTCAGCGCAATGGCCCGGCCCGAAAGCCTGGCCCCCTTGGCCGATAAGGTCAGCCCGGCGGTCGTCAACATCACCACCAGCACCGTCGTCGAGGGGCGCTCAGGGCCGCAGGGTATTGTGCCGGAAGGGTCGCCGTTTGAGGATTTCTTCCGCGAGTTCCAGGACCGCAATGGAAACGGCAATGGCAACCGGCCGCGCCGCTCTTCGGCGCTGGGGTCCGGTTTTGTGATTTCCGAGGATGGTTTTATCGTCACCAATAACCATGTGATCGACGGGGCGGATGAAATCGAGATTGAGTTTTTCCCCGGCGAAGGCCAGCCCAAGAATCTGGTGCCTGCGAAGGTGATCGGCACTGATCCCAATACCGATATCGCGCTTTTGAAGGTCGAGGCGCCGATGCCGTTGAAATTCGTCAAATTTGGCAATAGCGACACCGCCCGCGTTGGCGACTGGGTGGTGGCCATGGGCAACCCGCTGGGGCAGGGGTTCTCTGTCTCTGCGGGCATTGTGTCGGCCCGCAACCGAGAGTTGTCGGGGTCTTATGATGATTACATCCAGACCGATGCGGCGATCAACCGGGGTAACTCGGGCGGGCCGCTGTTCAACATGGATGGCGATGTTGTCGGCGTGAACACTGCAATCCTGTCGCCCAACGGCGGCTCGATCGGCATCGGGTTTTCGATGGCGTCCAACGTGGTCGTCAAGGTGGTTGAGCAGCTGAAGGAATTCGGCGAGACCCGCCGCGGCTGGCTGGGGGTGAAAATCCAGGATGTGGATGCGGATCTGGCCGAAGCGATGGGGCTGGACAAGGCCAACGGCGCACTGGTCACGGATGTTCCGGACGGCCCGGCCAAGGACGGCGGCGTGCTGGCAGGGGACGTGATTGTCAGCTTTGACGGCACCGATGTGAAGGACACGCGCGGGCTGGTGCGTCAGGTTGGCAACGCTGAGGTCGGCAAGACCGTGCGCGTGGTGGTCTACCGGGAAGGCAAGACTGAGACGCTGCGGATCACCCTGGGGCGCCGCGAGGACGCCGAGCGCGGACCTTCGGGCGACGGCGGCAGCGGCGAGGCACCGGGCAGCACCGAGAAGGAACTGCTTGGGCTGTCGGTTGGCGTGCTGACTGACCAGATGCGCGCTGAGCTGAACGTGGCAGAAGACGTCCAGGGGCTGGCAGTTCTGTCGGTGGACGAGACCTCGGAAGCCTGGGAGAAAGGTCTGCGGGCCGGGGATGTGATCACCGAGGCGGGCCAGCAGAAGGTTGCAGCGATCAGTGATCTGGAGGCACGCGTCAGCGAGGCCAAAGAGGCCGGGCGCAAGTCGCTGCTTCTCCTGGTGCGCCGCGGCGGCGAGCCACGCTTTGTGGCGCTGAACCTGACGCAGTAACGGCCGGGAGGCAGAGCTGGATAAAGTGGCAGTGGCCGGGCAGATGCCCGGCCATGTCCGTTCAACGGGTGGTGCATGACTTTTGAAGCCTCCTGGCAGAAGTTTTCAGAAAACTTTGGCTGCTGCCGGGCAGAGAGGTTTTGGCAGAATGGCGCGGTGCCTGGGGGGGCGTTGCAGCTTGGCCGACGCAGGAGTATCGATCTAAGGGATTGATACAAGGATTTAATTTATGATTCGAATGAATGTTTTTGCAGGCTTTGCCGCCTGTGTGCTGGTGTCGCCTGCCTTGGCAGAGGATATGCCGGACAACAAGGCAGAATACTGCGCCCAGATTGTTCACCATGAGACCGTAGAGGGCGTGATGTCCACCGTTCCGAAATGTGAGTGCCTGTACGGCATTGTCGAAAGCCGCACGGATAAAAAGGTCAAAGCATTCCTGCTGGAATCATGGTGGACCGGGACTGAAGACACCCGGAAACTGAACAGATTGAAACGGCGTAAAAGCTCTCGAGGCCAGCTGGAGCAGGTTGTTCTGGAAGGCATGATGCGCTGTCCGGCGGGCTAGGCCCGCGATAGGGAAGAGCCATGCGCTGGCGGGCACATGGCTCTTGTTGGACAGGCAGCCATTGGGATGGAACGGATAATGGCTGTCTATGGGGAATTTTGGCGCAGCGAGGCGCCGGGGTCTGTGATCCGGATTACAGAGAGCGGATTTGGTTGCAGAAACTCGCAGGTATCGTGCCTGCGGGCGTGGTCAGATCGAGTCCGGCTCGGCCAGGACCGCCAGTTCCGTGCGGTCGAGGATCTGGACGCCGCCGCGGCTGATGCTGACCAGACCGTTGCGCTTCCAGGCTGCTAGGGTTTTTGAAACCGCCTCGCGGGTGGCGCCGACAAATTCTGCCAGCTCAGCTTGCGACAGGGCGACCCGCCCGTCGCGGCCTTCGGGGGCCAGATACAACAGCTTGCGCGCCAGCCGCACCGGCATCGGCAGGAACACCTGCTCGTTCAATTGGGTGTTCATCCAGCGCATCCGCTGGCCGGCCAGCCGCAGGAGGTCGGCGGCCAGGTCGGGGTATTGGCGGATTTGCGCCAGCACATCCCCACTGCGCAGGCGCAGCACCCGGCTGGGTTCGGCGGCAATGGCGGTGGCAGTGCGCTCACCGGGATCAAACAGGGTGATTTCTCCAAACACCGCGCCGGGGCGCATCATGTCGAGTGACAGTTTGCGGCCCGAGGCGGACAGCACCGAAAACTCCAGTGCGCCTTCGGCAATGGCATAGAGCGCATCACCGGCATCGCCCTGTTCAAACAGCACTTCGCCCTGGCGCAGGTTCACCTCAGCGGCCTGGCTTTCCAGCATCCGGCGCAGCGGGCCGGAGGCACCGGATAGAAAGCCGGTGTCCGGCAGGCGGGTGGTCAGCATGATGTCTGTCTCACTTGTTGCGATAGCCCGGTGTGCGGAGCTTAGCAGAGGGTTGGGCAGCTGGGAACCGGGCAGCGGAACCGGGTGGTTCAGCCGGGTACAGCAACCAGCCCCAGCCTGCGGGCCGAGGTGAGTGTCAGAGTGCCGCTGTCCGGCCCCAGCGGCGCCTGGTAGCGCTGTACGGCCCTGCGGGTGGCCGCGTCCATGCGGCCATGCACGGGACCGCGGTAGAGCCCGCGCGCGGTCAGCGCCCGCTGAATGGTGCGGATGAAGTCCGGGGTCATCATGGCGGGGCAGGGGATTTCGATCCATTGTTCCTGCCGCGGCCGCACGATTTCCTGTCTGGTTTCGGTGCGGAAGGTTGCCGGGCGGATCACCCGGCCGTTGGCATCCTGCTGTTCCGGTTCGGCCAGCACCTGTCTGGTGACGGTTTCGATGACGGCGGGCGCGGTGTGTTTGCTCCAGCAGGTGCCGGGGGCGGCGCCGGGCGGGGCGTAGCGACCGGTTTCGGAACCAGGGCCGCCGGGCTGCGGCTGCACGCATGCCGCCAGCGTTGCGAGCAGAGCCAGCAGCAGGGTCGGGGCCTGGCGCCCGCGAAGGAGGGATCTGGGTGGCGTCATGCCGGTTTGCCTCTTGCCGGTGCCCTTGCCTGGCTCCTTGCTGGAACCGCACACCGCTGCTTTCGCGGCAGACTAGCCGAGTTCTTATCCGTCCGCAAAGGCTGGATTGTCGCTTGGGTCGGATGAATGAGGCGGGAGGCTAGCGGGCCGGGTCCGCCAGCAAGAGGTCGAGCATCGGCGAGATGTCCTCCACCGTTTCTGCGATCACGTGGGTGACCGAATGGGCCCGCTGCAGCCGCCCGGTGACCCGCAGCATCCGCCCGGAAATCACCGCGCGGCGGAAGCTCTCGTAGATCTTGCGCCAGACGATGACGTTGACGATGCCGGTCTCATCCTCGAGCGTGACGAAGATCACGCCTTTGGCAGTGCCGGGGCGCTGGCGCAGGATCACCAGCCCGGCGACGGTGATGCGGGCATTCTGCGGCGGCTCCTGCAGGCGGGCGGCGGGCAGGCAATGGGGCGGGCGCGGCCAGGGGCACGGGCTGCTGTGCGGATCGGTCGGACCGGGTGGGGCGGCGATGGCCGCAGCGGCCTGGAGGGGGGCTGGCATGAGGAAAACGGCCTTGCGGTTGAGAATTTTTTGACCCGAACAAATGTAGAACATTTGGCGGGAAAGTCCAGCAGCGGCGCAGGGGGTCGCAATTGGGGGTAGCGCCTGCGCAGGCGCTTGGCTACACAGTCGCCCGAGTACCGGAAAAGGGAAGAGAGCTGACAATGGCAAAGATCACCTACATCGAGCACAACGGCACAAGCCATGTCGTGGATGTCGCCAATGGGCTGACCGTGATGGAAGGCGCGCGCGACAACAACATTCCCGGCATCGAAGCCGATTGCGGCGGTGCCTGCGCCTGCTCGACCTGCCACGTTTACATTGCGCCGGATTGGGTCGAGAAGCTGCCCGCCAAGGACGATATGGAAGAAGACATGCTGGATTTCGCCTATGAGCCCGATCCGGCCCGCTCGCGCCTGACCTGCCAGATCAAGGTGAGCGATGCGCTGGACGGTCTTGTGGTGCATATGCCTGAAAAGCAGATCTGATGGCTGCGGGGGCGGTAGCGCGGCGTCTTCCGTTGCGCAGCCGGCTCCGTTTCACCCGCCGCGTTTGGCGGATGTTGTGTTTGGGGTTGGCCATGGCCAGCCCGTCTGTGCTGGCGGCGGAAGACCGGATTGTCTCGGCGCGCTACAGCGAGCCCACCACCCGCTACGGCCATGCGGTGCTGGGAGATGATGTGGAATACGGGGCGCTGGTGCTGAAGGTGGAAAACACCGGGCCCGGAGGTGTGTTCGCCCAAGCCGTCTACCAAAAGTCTGAAATCCTGATCCGTCTGCCGCTGGATCACGTCTTTGAAGACATTGCGCCGCGGCTGGCAGATGTGGACGGCGATGGCAAACCTGAGGTTCTGGTGGTCGAGACCGATGCGGCAGCGGGCGCCCAGTTGGCCATTTACAACGCGCTGGGTGAAAAGATCGCGGAAACCCCGCATGTCGGCACCCGCAACCGCTGGCTGGCCCCTGTCGGCGCTGCGGATCTGGATGGTGACGGGCATGTGGAAATCGCCTATGTCGACCGGCCGCATCTGGCAAAAACTCTGCGGATATGGCGGTTCCGGGATGGCGCGCTGCATGAGGTCGCCAGCAAGCCCGGTCTGACCAATCATCGGATCGGCGAGGATTTCATCACCTCCGGCATCCGCGATTGCGGTGCGGGGCCGGAATTGCTGATGGCCAGCGGCGATTGGCGCCGGATCATGGCCGCGCGGCTGCGGGATGGCAAAGTCACTGCCCGGGACATCGGCCCTTTTGATCCTGAAACCAGGCTGGCGGACGCTCTGGCCTGCCGGTGAAGGCAGCGGGTGCCTTTTTCTGCCCGCGCCGCGCCTTGCGCGGCGCCCGGCCCAACTGCGCGCCCCATCTCCGAGGGGGATGAAGCAGGCGGGAGCGCTGCGCGAGGGCAGCTGCCAGCCCTCTTTTCGGGCAGGTCCAAGACATCTGCTGACGGGCGTTTCCGAAATCTTCACTCCCTTCAGATAGCCTGCGGCAAATGGGAAAGGTCCGGCGGCGCCGGGCGGGGCAAGTTGTCACAGGAGACACGCGCGTGAGTTTTACACCCTATGTGTTCGGCACCGGTATTTCCGGCTGGTCCTTCCTGCAGCGGACTCAGGCCCAGCAGCAGGAAGTCTATGAAAAATCACCTATTCTGGACCGCCAGGTGCAGAATTTCAAAGAGCGCATCACAAGCATCCAGAGTCCAGAAGAGTTGCTGGATGATTACAGCCTACTGCAAGTGACACTGGGCGCCTTTGGCCTGGATGAGGACATCAATAACCGCGCCTATCTCCAGAAGGTGCTGGAGTCCGACACGAGCGATTCCCAATCCTTTGTGAACCGCCTCAACGACAGCCGCTACCTGGCGCTGGCAAAAACCTTTGGCTTCAACAGCCCGGACGGGCCGCAGCTGCCCGGCGCCGGGGCAGGCAGTGAATTTGCGGGTATATCCACGCCGGACGATCTGTTGTCCAATTCAACGCTTCTGACCAAGGCGCTGGACAACGTTGGCCTCAAGGGAATGGAAAACAACCAGTTCTTCCTGCAGAAGGTGCTGGAGTCTGATCTGAGTGATCCGGAGTCTTTTGCCAACAAGCTCACCGACACCCGCATTGCAGATTTCGCCCGTCAGTTCGAATTCAACAAACCGCAGGAATACAACAACAGCATCCAGGCGCTGGTCACGGAATTCAACCAGCACACAGAGGGTCTGGCCAGCGCCGATGACCTGCTGGAGGACGAGGAGCTGCTGCAGGCGGTGATCGAGACCTTTGATCTGGAGCGGACCAGCACGGATTTCCTGCGGCGGGTGCTGAATTCGGACACTACGGATCCTGACTCCTTTGTGAACCAGCTGGAGGATACGCGGTATCTGAATGTTTCAAAGGCGTTTGGCTTCGGCTATCCGGATATCAATGCGATGACCGATCCGGATGAGCTGCTGCTGAACCCGGATCTTCTGGCGGATGCATTGGACCAGTTCAATGTCAGCGACCGCGGCGAAACCTTCCTGCGGCAGGTGCTGGAATCCGACCTGAGCGATCCGAACTCCTTTGTGAATCAGCCAGAGAACATTGCCTACTACGATTTCGCCGAGGCCTTCCAGACCAGCACCTGGCCGGAGCATGTCAGCAAGATGCAGGTGTTTTCTGATGAGATCACCGACAAGCTGGACAGTATGACCCAGGCACGGGATGTGGTTTTGGACCTCAGCCTGTTTGAGGCTTCGCTGGACCTGTTCGGGCTGGGGCACCGGAGCGGCGACTTCAATGTGATGACCAAGACGCTGGATTCCGACCTCTCGTCAGAGATCTCTTATGCGAATCTGCACCACGACAACAACATGAAGGCAATGGCTTACGCTTTCTCCTTCAACAAGGGGGAAGAGGCAAAGGTGTATCCGGACGGGTTTGCCGAGGAGCTGGCTGATCTCTACACCACCCGCCAGTTCGAAATCGAAATCGGAAACTCGGATCCCAACATGCGGCTGGCGCTGGCGCTGGAACGCGAGCTGCAGTCGGTGGCGGATGAGGGGGGCAGTGAGGATGCGCATTGGTACAACATCATCGGCTCCCAACCGTTGCGAACCGTGTTTGAAACCGCATTGGCGCTGCCGTCCACTTTTGCCCAGCTGGATATTGAGCGCCAGCTGGTAGAGCTGCAGGACCGAACGGAAAGAGCCTTCGGCGTGTCACATCCGGCGGATCTTCTGGAGCCGGATAAGCTTGACGAATTCCGCAGGCGGTTCCTGCTGATGACGGATCTCGGCAGTATCTGAGTGTCGATCAATGACGAGTATTCAGGATAAGATCATCAAACGGAAGCTGGGGCTGCTGGAACTTGCCAAGCAGCTCGGCAGCGTCTCGTAGGCCTGCAGGGTGATGGGGTACAGCCGGTTCAGCTATACCGCTTCAAGGAACTCTATGAACAGGGCGGCGAGCAGGCGCTGATGGACCTCGGCTGCTGGAAGCCGACCCTGAAGAACCGGGTGCCGGAGCATGTAGAGCGTGCGGGTAATCGAACTGGCGGTCGAAAACTCTGGGCTGGGACAGAAACGCGCCTCGTGGGAGTTTCAGCAGCAGGGCATCATGGTGTCTTCTTCCGGCGCCCGCTCGATCTGGCTACGGAACGATCTGGAAACCATGAAGAAGCGGCTGAAGGCCTTGGAGGCCCGTGCCACCCAGGACGGCATCCTGCTCACCGAGCCGCAGATGGCCGTGCTGGAGAAGGCCCAACAGAAGAAGGAGGCGCATGGTGAAATCGAGAGCCTCTCTCCGGGCTATCTCGGCAGCTAGGACACCTGTTACGTGGGCATGATGAAAGCCGTAGGACGCATCTACTAGCAGACCTTCATCGATATCTATGCGCGGGTGGCGGCCTGCAAGCTCAACACCGAGAAAACTGCGATCACTGCCGCCGACCTGCCGAATGACAGGGGTAACTCCTTCTTTGCCGAACCCGGCATCAGCCTGCTGCGTATCCTGACGGGCCGTGGCACCGAAAATTGCGGCAAAGTTGAAAACCATGCCTACCAGCTCTCCCTGGCTGTCGAGGAGGTGGATCACACGAGAATCAAGGCGAACAGCTCCCAAGACCAACGGGATCTGCGAGCGCTTCCATCGGGCCATCAAGGACGAGTTCTATGGGATCACCTTCCGCAAGAAGCTTCACCGGTCGGTGGAGGATTTGCAGGTGGACCTGGATGCCTGGTTGGCCAAATACAACGAGCAGCGCCCGCACTCGGGAAGAGACTGCTACAGGCAAGACGCCTATGCAGGCCTTCCGCGAAACAGTATATATTGCCAGGGACAAGACGATCAGGGCTTCCGAGACTTCGGACAGTCAGCACCCCATTCTCAGCACAGAAAGCCGAGTTGTCCGTCAGATCAAGTCTGAAGTTTTACATCTGATGACACTACGGTCTGGACGGAGGAATGCCGAATGCCAAATTAAACGGATCTTTCTTTCTGATTTGTGATCCAAGTCGCGCCTTCAGCTCATGTGTTTTGTTACGTTTTATCTGACACCTTTGCCGAAAAATCAAAGCTAATATGCAGGTTCAGGCGGCTTTGCCGACTGAACCTGCTGATCTTCCATGTGGCGAACGCGGGAGGGGCGAGCCAAGGCAACCATCGCGCACTTGCGTCCACGGCGTTGTGCGAGCTGGGCTCCCCATTTTCTCAGCCATGTCGATCTGCCTCGGTTCATCATCACCGTTGCGGCCTGGCACAGTGCCTGCCTCAGGTTGGCATCCCCTGCCTTGGTGGTGCCGCCCGATACATCGCGTTCGCCGGATTGGTTGCGCGAAGGTGTGAGGCCCGCCCAAGGTCCAACTCTTTTCGAAGAGGAAAAGCGCACCGGATCATCGACGGCGGAGCAGAAGGTGAGTGCCACAACAGCCCCAATCCCTGGCATCGTCATCAGGCGGTGGCAAACAGGATCATTTTGAGCGAGCTGGCAAACTTGTTTTCGAGAGTGGCAAGTTCCTGACGCAGGGATGCTCTGGCGCGCAGCTTCGGCCCTGTCGCTGTTTCCAGCATGAGGTTTCCATCCGCCGGTTCCCGAATACGGTTTTCGAACCTGCCGCGAGAGATTGCGCCGACCTTGAGGCCAAAGTTCTGCAACAGTCCTCGCAACGACATTTCTAAGGCGATCATGTTTTGTTGAATGGCTTTCTGGGCGCCGAGAACGGCGCGGAACTCCTGTGCCGAAATTGATTTGCAGTGGACCGGACGGAACCAAACAACGTGAAGCAGGCGCGCAATCCCCTCAGCGTCCCAGCGGTCCGTCTTGATCGGCATGGCTTTTAGCGCGCCTTTCACCTGACGCGTTTCCATGAGCACAGCATCAAGGTCGGCTTCGGTGAGGTCTCGGTGCAGCCATTGCGACAATGGCCCAGCCCCCAGGACAATCGCGACTATGCTGCCGTCCAGATCGCCCAGCCAGTGCGTCAGAACCTCAGGTTCGCTCTCAGCCTCAGCCTCTTTCATGATCTTGCCGTGCTCGCTGATCACGCAGATCGCGGTCTTGGCCAATGACACGTCCAATCCGACAAACAATCTCATCCCGTAGTCCTCCATGTGGATCCAATACGGGAACGTCGGCGGCTTGATCCTCTCCCAGTGAAGTGGCCCGCCATTATAGTTAAGAAACGGAGGATCAAATATGGGTATCAAGCGACGCAAACCGAAAGAAGATCCCCAGGCAAGGCCGTGAGAGTGGCTGGTGCCCGATCACAGCTAACCAACAGTGGTCTTTCGATTGCACCAGTGACGCGCTGGCGAATGGGTGTAAGTTCCGAACGGTGAACCTCAAAGATGATTGCACCGGCACGTGCCCCGGCCATCGAGGTGGACTTCTCGCTGCCGGGTGAACGGGTTGTGGAATTACTGAACCGGGGCGCACGAGAAGGGAATAGCCTGACATTCTTGTCGTTGAAAACGGCACAGAACTGCGCAGGCGTTCGTTTGATGCCTGGGCCGGTGACTGCGGCGCTCAGCTGTACTTTTTCGATCCGGGTAGCTGCTTACCTGCATGGAAGTCGAAGGTTTTCGGGCCTTCATGCCCAATTAGATGTTTCGTGGGTCCTGCCCCAAAAACACTCCGGGTCACCACATAGCCGCGATAGGCAGAGAACCTTGTCTGCCGCCGCAGTGCCATTGGACGGCAACCGCTGTCGCAGCATCTTGCAAGAAGAGCTGAACTTGCCTGCCGGGAAGCTTTGGATCTCCTTGTGTAAACTGTCCGCT
Source organism: Leisingera sp. S232 (assembly GCF_049800895.1). Lineage (NCBI taxonomy): Bacteria > Pseudomonadati > Pseudomonadota > Alphaproteobacteria > Rhodobacterales > Roseobacteraceae > Leisingera > Leisingera sp. S232. Next base: position 31,723 of record NZ_JBNAFX010000025.1, read on the forward strand.
GCGGCTGGTCGGATGGGGCAGGGTTGGCTGCCATCCGTATCAGCGCAGCAAAGGTTCAGCGGCGGATCTGCTGTGGTTCATCCGTCCACGTCAGCCCGCGGTTTCTTCTGTTTTGCAGAACCCCAGCCGGGCAAAGGCCGCGTGGTTCTCAATCAGTTCGATCCGGGTCTCGAGCAGCACTGGCAGGCCAAGCGCTCTTGCGCGGGCGCTGGCATGCTTGACCAGCAATCGGGCCAGACCTCTGCCGCGCTGTGCGTCGTCCACCGTCAGTTTGCCCAGATAAAGGCAGTCTGGCCGGGGCGTCAGGAACACAGAAGCCCTGGGCGGCGTGCCTATGACAAGGATATCCCCGCTACGGCACTGCTACTGCAGGGCTGACAGCGTCAGGCGGTGCATGGAGGAAGGCGGGTCGATGCGCTCATCCATATAGCCGAAGCTGCGGCGGATCAGTGCAAGCACCTCGGCAAGACAAGGATCATCGGGGCCGGGACGGCGAGGCTCTGTCATGGCCACTGTCCTCTGGTTTGCCGCTGACCGTGTGTCAGGCCCTGGCGTGCCAGGAGAAGCGCAGATGCGCGGGTCATGGCCTGGCCTCCTTCAGCGGCAGGAAACTCCGCCTCTGCGGCAGCGGCAAGCCGTTGCAGGGTGCGGTGCCATGGGCCTTTGTCCTGCCGCGCTTGCTGGCTCGCGGACAGCCGGGCGCATCAGCGCCCGGCTACGCCCAACTGCGGCGGGCAATCTTTGATTGACCGGAAGTAGGCGGGAGTGCCCGACAAGCCTGTTGGGGCTCGGGGCGGGTTATGTCAGCGCGCGCCAGCCGATATCGCGGCGCAAGAACCCCTGTGGCCAGTCGACCCCGTCCACCATCGCATAAGCGCGGTCGCGGGCCTCCTGCAGGGTGTCGCCGCGGGCAGTCACGTTCAGAACCCGGCCGCCAACTGCCAGCACCTTGCCGTCCTCTGCCCTGGTGCCTGCATGGAACACCATGTTGCTGCTGTCCTCGGGCAGCGCGTCCAGCCCGTTGATGACAGAGCCTTTTTCATAAGAACCCGGGTAACCCTTCGCCGCCATCACCACGGTGATGGCGTGATCCTCTGCCCAGTTCACCTGTGCGCTTCCCAAGCGGCCTTCGGCGGCGGCGTGCATCAGATCCAGCGCCTGGGCGCCGAGGCGCATCATCAGCACCTGGCATTCCGGATCGCCAAAGCGGACGTTGTATTCCACCAGCCGCGGCTGGCCGTTCTTGATCATCAAACCGGCATAGAGCACGCCCTGATACGGCATGCCGCGTTCGGTCATCACCCGCATGGTGGGCTTCACGATCTCTTCCATTGCTTTTGCCTCGACCTCTGCCGACAGCACCGGGGCGGGGGAATAGGCGCCCATGCCGCCGGTGTTGAGGCCGGTGTCGCCTTCGCCGACACGCTTGTGATCCTGGGCAGAGCCGATCGCCAGAACATCTTCGCCGTCAACCAGCACAAACAGCGAGGCTTCCTCGCCTTCCATGAATTCCTCGATCACCACCTCGGCACCGGCGCCGCCAAAGGCGCCGCCGAACATGTCGTCGATGGCCGCAAAGGCCTCGTCTTCGGTCATGGCGATGATCACGCCCTTGCCGGCGGCCAGCCCGTCGGCCTTGACCACGGTGGGGGCGCCGTGCTTGCGGATATGGGCCTTGGCGGCCTCTGCATCAGTGAAATGGCCGTAAGCTGCGGTTGGGGCCTGGGCAGCGTCGCAGATTTCCTTGGTGAAGCTTTTGGAGGCTTCCAGTTTGGCTGCGGCTTCCGACGGGCCAAAGACCAAGAGACCCGCCTCGCGCAGGCGGTCGGCAACACCGGCAGCCAGCGGCGCCTCGGGGCCGATGATCACGAAATCGATGGCGTTTTCCGCGGCGAAGGCGGCCACTGCGCCGCCATCCTCAATGTCAAAAGAGGCGCAATCGGCGATCCGGGCGATGCCAGCGTTGCCCGGCGCCACGATCAGCTTGTCGCATTTGGGGTTCTGCATCACGGCCCAGGCCAGTGCATGTTCACGCCCGCCGCTGCCGAGGATAAGAATGTTCATTGGCGTATTCTCCGATCTGCCTGAGCCCTGTGGCCCGCGGGCCGCGACCCGGGGCTTGCCTTGCTTGCCGCGCGTTCTATGCTGCGCGCGACTTCAAAACAAGACCGGCCTAAGGCCGCAGGAGAGCAGCCCCCGATGTCCGACCTGTTTGACGACCCAGCCCCCTCTGACCGACCCGGACAGAACGCCCCGGAATTCACGGTTTCCGAGATATCCGGCGAGGTGAAACGCACGCTGGAGGGCACATTCGGCCGCATCCGCGTGAAGGGTGAGGTAGGCCGGGTGTTCAAGGCGCGCTCTGGGCATCTTTATTATGATATCAAAGACGACCGATCGGTTCTGGCCTGCACCACATGGAAGGGGCAGGTCGCCAGCCTGTCCGTGGTGCCGGAGGAAGGGCTGGAAGTAGTGGTCACCGGTCGGCTGACCGCGTTCGGGGCCCAGTCCAAATACAACATGAACGTCGATGAGGTTGCGGTTGCAGGCCAGGGTGCGCTGATGGCGCTGCTGGAAAAACGCAAGAAGCAGCTGGAAGCAGAGGGCCTGTTTGCATCTGAGCGCAAGAAGGCTCTACCCTATCTGCCGCAGATCATCGGGGTGGTCACATCGCCATCGGGCGCGGTGATCCGCGATATCCTGCACAGGCTGCGCGACCGGTTCCCGCGCAAGGTGCTGGTCTGGCCGGTTGCGGTACAGGGGCAGAATTGCGCGCCAGAGGTCGCCCGAGCCATCGAGGGTTTCAACCAGCTGACACCGGGTGGTGCGCTGCCACGCCCGGATCTGATCATCGTTGCCCGCGGTGGTGGCGCGATCGAGGATTTGTGGGGTTTCAACGAGGAGATCGTCGCGCGTGCGGCGGCAGCTTCAGCCATTCCGCTGATCTCAGCGGTGGGGCATGAAACCGATACCACGCTGATCGATTTTGTCTCTGACCGGCGGGCGCCGACCCCGACTGCAGCGGCTGAACTGGCGGTGCCGGTGCGGCTGGAGCTGATGGCCTGGGCCGAGACCCAGGGCGCGCGGCTGACCAGGGCGGCGGGACAGGCGGTGCAAATGCGGCGCCAGCGTCTGAATGATCTGGCGCGTGCTTTGCCCAAGCCAGATACATTGCTGGAAACCCCGCGCCAGCGGCTGGACCGGATTTCGGACCGGTTGCCGGGGGCGCTGATATCCGGCGTGCAGCGGCGCCGGGTGCATCTCAGCGAAACCGCAGCCTCCTTGCGTCCTGCGGCATTGCGGCAACTGGTGCAGGGGCGCCGCGACCGGCTGTGTAACCTGTCCGCACGCCTGACATTGCGGCCGATCCAGCGGGAAATGACGGCGCAGCGGGAAGCTCTGGCCCGGCTGTCGCAACGGCTGGATGCCGCGCAAAAGCAGCGTATCGACCGGCAGCGTCAGAGCTTGGATGCTGCCGGGCGGCAGCTGGACATCCTGAGTTACAAGGCGACGCTGGAGCGCGGCTACGCCGTGGTGCGCTCGGGTGAGGAAATCCTGACCACCAAATCCGCCGCCGCCAAGGCAGGCGCGCTGCAGATCGAATTTGCCGACGGCAGGCTTGATCTGGAGGGCGGGGTCGCCCCGGCGCCAAAGAAAGCTGGCGCGACGCCACCGGCCGAAGGCGGTGCCGGGCAGGGCTCGCTGTTCTAGCTTCTTTCTGGTCTTAAATACCCATTTCTTAACTGCCGATTGCGCTGCGGCCTGCCTCAGACTCCGACGTCCGGGCCGTGGCACAGCATATCTTCACCGATGTCTTCGGCTTCATACAGCTCGGTGGCGGTCGGGTCGTCCCCAAAACGGGCGGTCAGCCCACGGGCGCCCAGTTCAAAGGTCCAGCACTGCGGGTCGTTGCGGTTCTCATAGACAAAGCAGATCTGGCCCGCTTTGTCGTACCAGCTGCCTTCCTGGCATTTGCCATCCAGGAAAGACCAGATCACCCGGCGGCCCGGCAGATAGCGTTCCACCCCGTACATGGCACCGCCAAAGCCATAGAACAGCGTGCGGCCCTGGGTGTAGCGGTCGAACTCGCTGGCGCTAAGCGGTTCTCCCGCCAGCAGCGGGGCGGGCAGGGCGGCCAACAGGAGAATCATCACAAAGCGCATGTGGTCATTGTGGCAGAGGCCGCAGCTGGCGCCAAATTTTTTGCGGCGGTTCCCGCTGGGTCATCTTTGACGCAGCTCTGCGGCCAGGTTCAGAATGGCGGTAAAACGGTGCGGCAAGCGGAACATGGTGATGGAAACAGGGCTTTGGGCGGCAGCAGCGGTTTGCGCGCTGGTCTATCTGTTTCAAACCGCGCAGCAGCCTGGATCTGTCCGCAGCATCACCAAGACGGCATCTGTTGCGGCCCTGGCGCTGGCGGCGCTGCTGGGCGATGCACCGCTGCTTCTGGTGGCGGCGCTGGGGCTGTGCGCGCTGGGGGACTTTTTCCTGTCGCGGGAAGGGGATGCCTCCTTCAGGGCCGGGGTTGCAGCCTTTGCCGCGGGCCATCTGGTCTATGCGGGGCTGTTCCTGACGCGGGCAGAAAGCAACGTAGGCCTGCTCATCCAGATGCCGGGAGCGGGTGTTCTGGTCTTGCTCATGGTGCTGGGGCTGATCATGGCCCGCGTCCTGGCGCCGCGGGCCGGGGAATTGCAGGGGCCAGTCCTTGCCTATATCCCGATCATCCTTGGCATGGGGGCGGCGGCGCTGACGTTGCCGTTTGGCACTTGGGTCTTTGCCGCGGCCTGTGCCTTCATGTTGTCGGACATGGTGCTGGCGGCGGAAACCTTTGTGCTGGGACAATCCCATCCGCTGCGCCGGATCACACCTTATGCTGTCTGGCCGCTCTACTGGGGCGCGCAGGCAGGCTTTGTGGCTATTTTTTCCTGATGTTCAGCGCCGCTTGCGCTTTGCACTTCCGGCATTTCCGCATTAGGTGGGTTGAAACCCCTGTGCCCATTCCCTGTGGAGACCAAGATGGCGTTTTTTTCAAAGCTCAAGGAGCGGCTGTTCAAATCCTCGTCCAAGCTCGAGCAGGGGCTTGATGCGATTGTCGAGGACGGGGCGGAGAGCGCTGCGGCGGAGACGGCGGAGGCCCAGGCCCTAACGCCGCAACAGACTGAGCCTGCGCCGGTTCCGCAGCCCGAACCTATTGCGGAGCCCGCGCCCGAACCCGAGCCGCATTCCACAGCGGCTCCTAGGTCCGCGCCAGCACCTCAGCCTGCGCCAGTGTCTGAGAAGAAATCCCCGGGCCTCTTGGGACGGCTGATGGGCCGCTCTGCTGCGGCTGAGCCGCGCCGGGCGCTGGATGACGACATGTTGGAACAGCTGGAAGAGCTGCTGATTACCGCCGACATGGGGGTGGACACAGCGCTGCGTGTAACTGCGAACCTGGCCGAAGGGCGGATGGGCAGGAAGGTCTCTAGCCGCGAGATCAAAGAACTGCTGGCGCAGGAAGTTGCGCGGATCATGGAACCGGTGGCCAAACCCCTGCCGATTTATGCCAAGCGCCCGCAGGTGGTGCTGGTGGTGGGGGTGAATGGCTCGGGCAAGACCACGACCATCGGCAAGCTGGCAAGCCAGTTCAAAGGCGCTGGCAAGAAGGTGGTGATTGCCGCGGGTGACACCTTCCGCGCTGCGGCTGTCGAACAGCTGCAGGTTTGGGGCGATCGCGCCGGCGTGCCGGTGCTGACTGCGCCAGAAGGCTCCGACCCGGCGTCACTGGCGTTTGATGCCATGACCAAGGCCCAGGAAGACGGTGCTGACCTCCTGATGATCGATACCGCCGGGCGGCTGCAGAACCGGGCAGACCTGATGGAGGAGCTGGCCAAGATCGTCCGCGTCATCCGCAAGAAGGACGAGACCGCGCCGCACAACACGCTTCTGGTGCTGGATGCCACCACCGGCCAGAACGCGCTGAGCCAGGTCGGCACCTTCCAGCAGCTGGCGGATGTGTCGGGCCTGGTGATGACCAAGCTGGACGGCACTGCCAAGGGCGGCGTTCTTGTGGCGCTGGCGGACAAGTTCGGCCTGCCGATCCACGCCATCGGTGTGGGTGAGCAGATCGACGACCTGGCGCCGTTTGATCCCGAGGAATTTGCCGCGGCGCTGACGGGACTGGAGAAATCCTGATCCGTCATTCTTCTGACTGAAAATATCCCGGGGGTCCGGGGGCTGGCCCCCGGTGCCCTCACCCGGCGCAAAGGTATTTGAAGTGAGCGATTGGCTGATCTCCCTGGAAGGCACTGAGACGGGACATCAGGCGGCGCTGTTTCTGGCCATCTGGGCCGCCTTTCTGCATGCGGTTTTCGGTGCGCTGCAAAAGGGCAGACATGATCCCTGGCTGTCGCGCGGGGCGATCGATTTTTCCTACTGTGTGATGGCGGCGCCTTTTGCGCTGTTTGTGGTGCCCTGGCCAGAGCCGCATATGTGGCTGATCTTTGCCAGCGCCTGGGTGATCCACGTTTTCTACAAGCTGTTTCAGGCGATGGCCTATACCAAGGGCAGCTATACGGTAGTCTACCCGGTGGTGCGCGGAACCGGGCCGCTGTTCACCGTCATTGGCTCCTTTTTCCTGTTCGGCGAGGTGTTCACGCTAGTGCAATGGCTGGGGGTGGCGGTGCTGCTGGCCGGCATCTTTGGCCTTGCGGGATATAACTACCGCTACTTAACTACGAACCGCGAGACGCTGGGAATAGCGCTGGGGCTGGCGGTGGTGACCGGGTTGTTTGTAGCAGGCTACACCACGTATGACGCCTATGGCATCCGCGCGACGGCGGATCCCTTCACCTTCCTTGCGTGGTTTTTCATGATCGACGGGCTGGTGTTTCCCGCTATTGCTTTTGCGCGCTGGCGCCGCATGACGGAGCCGCAGGCGCGGGGGGCGCTGATGGCCAAGGGGGTCTTTGGCGGTCTGTTGGCCTTTGCCTCTTTCGGGGGGATCATGCTGGCCACCAGGCTGGACAAGGTGGGCGAGGCGGCGGTGCTGCGCGAGACCTCGACCGTGTTTGCGGCTCTCATCGGCTGGCTGGTGCTTAAGGAAACCGTGGGTCCGCGGCGGATTGCCTTGATGGCTTTGATCGCGCTGGGCGCCGTGATAGTGGAAATGGGCGGCTGAGACCGCCGCAAGCAGAGCAGACAGGAGGCCCCATGGCCGGAAAGAAAATCAACCCGACCCTGAAAATGGTGCTGGAGCTGGGCCCGGTTGTCCTGTTCTTCATCGGCTATCTGAAGCTGAAAGATGAAGTGTTCCTGATCGGTGGCAGCGAGTACAAGGGCTTTATCGTCATCACTGCGGCCTTCATTCCGCTGATCGCGGCGTCCACTTTGGCGCTGTGGAAGCTGACCGGCCATCTGTCGCGGATGCAGTTTGCCACGCTTGTCCTGGTGGTGCTGTTCGGCGGCATGTCGGTCTGGTTCAATGACGACCGTTTCATCAAGATGAAGCCGACGATACTGTATCTGCTGTTTGGCGGCCTGCTGGGTATCGGCCTCCTGCGCGGTCAAAGCTGGCTGAAAGTTGTGATGGAGGAACTGATGCCGCTGCAGCAGGAGGGCTGGATGGTTCTGACCCGGCGCCTGTGCGGCTTCTTTTTTGGCCTTGCCGTTGCGAATGAGCTGATCTGGCGCAGCCAAAGCACTGAGACCTGGGTTTACTTCAAGACTTTCGGCTTGCCTGTGGCGATGTTCGCCTTCTTCATGTTTCAAGGCCAGCTGCTGCAAAAATACAGCGTTGAGGAAGAAACCGGCCCGGCGGAGTAACCCGGGTGGCAAGGGCGTGCTCCCGCGCCTTTGCCTCTCATCATAGATGAGAGAAAAAGCCTTGGGCATGGCAGCCCCCCTGCGGTGTGCTGCGGTCCCGCTTCTTTCTGGTCTCAAATACCCTCGCCGAAGGCACGGCGCGTTAGGCGCCGTATCGGGTCATTTTCCGAAAATCACCTGCTGCGCTTTGGTATCCGAGCGGTCCGCCCGCAGATCCGCATGCAGCGCCCGCCCGGCCACGACGCCGGGGCGGGCCCACATCAGCTCCAGCCAGCGGCACAGATGCGGCTTGTCCTCAAGTGTTTGCTGCTGACCCTCCCAGAGCGAGGCCCAGGGCCAGATCGCCATGTCGGCAATCGTATACTCCGGTCCGGCTGCATATTCATTCTCAGCCAGCTGACGGTCCAGCACACCGTAGAGGCGGGCGACCTCCGCCCGGTAGCGGTCTTTGGCGTAAGGCAAGTCCTCGGGCGCATATTTCAGGAAATGATGCGCCTGGCCGGCCATCGGACCGACGCCGCCCATCTGCCACATCAGCCATTGATCTGCCTTGAGCCGACTGCGCTCATCCGTGCCATAAAACTGGCCTGTCTTGCGGGCCAGATATTGCAGGATGGCGCCGCTCTCGAACAGCGATACCGGTGCGCCATCGGGCCCATCCGGGTCGGTGATCGCAGGCATTCTGTTATTGGGTGAAATTTCCAGAAAATCTGGCGCGAACTGATCACCCTTGGAGATATCGATCAGCGTTACCTCGTATGGCAGGCCCATTTCCTCCAGCGCAATGGAGGTTTTCCAGCCATTGGGCGTAGGCCAGTAATAGAGCTGGATCATATCCTGCATGTGAACTCTCCGTCAGATTGCGTGGCTACAGGACCACAGGCGCCTGTGGGCAGGCAAGGGCATGGGGGGCTGACTTCGGTGTTATTTGAAACGAACGCTTCTGCTGATGCTTGACCGAATCCCGCAAACTGCGTAAAGCCCGGGCATCACATCGTGGCGATTTGTTACCGGATTGCGGGCCACGTTAAACACACCGCTAAAGAGGTCAGGACGTGAAGGACCCCCTTTCGCTTGGCCGATTGGGGTTTTTTTGTGCGCTGAGGGCGCTAGGAGACAGACTATGAGCGAGAATTGGAACAAGCGCACCAAATTGGTCCACGGCGGCATCCGGCGCAGCCAGTACAATGAGGTGAGCGAAGCCATTTTCCTGACCCAGGGCTTTGTCTACGACAACGCCGAGCAGGCAGAGGCGCGGTTCATCGAGACCGGCCCGGATGAGTTCATCTATGCCCGCTATGGCAACCCCACTGTAGACATGTTCGAAAAGCGTATCGCGGCGCTGGAAGGGGCAGAGGATGCCTTTGCCACCGCGTCGGGCATGGCGGCCGTGAACGGCGCACTGACCTCGCTGGTGAAGGCGGGTGATCACATTGTGTCAGCCAAGGCGCTGTTCGGCTCCTGCAACTATATCCTGGCCGATGTTCTGGGCCGTTTCGGAGTCGAGGTGACCTTTATCGACGGCACCGATCTGGAGGCCTGGAAGGCGGCGGTGCGTCCGGACACCAAGGCGGTGTTTTTCGAGAGCATGTCGAACCCGACGCTGGAGGTGATCGATATCGCAGGCGTCGCAGAGATCGCGCATGCTGTTGGGGCAACAGTGGTGGTGGACAATGTGTTCTCGACCCCGGTGTTCTCGGAGGCCATCGCGCAGGGCGCCGACGTGGTGATTTATTCCGCGACCAAGCATATTGATGGCCAGGGCCGGGCGCTGGGCGGTGTGGTGCTGGGCACCAAGGACTACATCCGCGGCACGCTGGAACCCTATATGAAGCATACCGGCGGCAGCCTCAGCCCGTTCAATGCCTGGGTGATGCTGAAGGGACTGGAGACGATTGATCTGCGTGTCAACGCACAGGCTGAAAGCGCGCTGAAGATTGCCGAGGCTCTGGATGGCCATCCGGCGCTGGAGCGCACCATCTACCCGGGTCTGCCGGGCCATGCGCAGAGCGCGCTGGTGCAGAGCCAACTGGGCGGCAAGGGCGGTACCGTCTTGTCTCTGGATCTGAAGGGCGGCAAGGCGGCGGCGTTCAAGTGTCTGAATGCGTTGACCATTCCGGTAATCTCCAACAATCTGGGCGATGCAAAATCCATCGCCACCCATCCGGCGACCACCACCCATCAGCGGCTGACGGATGAATTGAAGGAAGAGCTGGGTATTACCCCCGGTCTGGTGCGTTTTTCGGTCGGGCTGGAAGATGCGGACGACCTGATCGCCGATTTGAAGGCTGCGCTGGAGATTTCGCAGGCGTAGCACCACTTCAGTCGGAAGATCCTTTATTCATCTGGCCGAAAGTATCCTCGGGGGTGAATTGAGCCGCAGGCTCAAGAGGGGGCAGACAGCCCCCTCTCTTTTTTGGGACAGATGCCGGGTCAGGAGGCCCGGCCGTAGAAGCCGATGTTTTCCTCGTCCGAGAACCGCACGCCGGGGTTTTCATAGAAGGTGAAAACCGCGATCACCCGTGTCTTTGATCCTTTTACCGTGCCGACCCGGTGGGGCGAGTTCTTGCCGCGGAAAATATTGAGAGTGCCGGGATCGAGGGTGATTGAGCGCATGTTCGGATCAGTCCCCGCCAGCAGCCGCTCAACCCCTTCGTAATTTGGGTCATCGTCCGTGCGCAGTTCCGGGCTGTAGATGAACTCGCCGCCTTCGTCCGGAGCCTGCAGCAGCATGGTTGTGGTGAATTCGGAGCGGTCGAAATGCCAGTTCAGCGCCTGATCGGCACCGTAGGACATGATGTTCAGCCGCGCCAGCGGATCGTCCATAGTGTAGAGCGCAGGCTTGTCCATGGTGGCGGCCAGGAACTGGGCAAAAGGCGGCCAGTCATAAAGCCGCAACACCGGCGAGTCCGGGAACTGGTCAGCGCAAAGGGTGAAATTCGAGGTCTCGACCTTTTGTAGCGCCGGGTGGTCCGGCGCCAGGCCGTCGACTGCGTCCTTGAAATAGATGTTGTGCCAGCGCTTGTGGTGAAAGCTTTCGGTTTCGAACTTTCCCTTCAGCGCATCGGCAGCACTCTGGGCGACGTCCGGTTTCATCAGCCCGGCAAGGCTGAACATACCGTCCGCTGCCAGCTCAGCGCGGCAGCGGTCCACCAGGGCTTGCCATTCTGGCGTGCCGGGGCGGTCGAGCGGGTAACGGTCGAGATCGAGAATGCCGTGCATCGGGTGTTCCTTGGTGTTTCCTGAGGTTTGTCGGAAACCTGCGTGCTGGGTCGTGATCTGACCACTATAAAATATCTTGGCGAGCATAAGAATTTCTTACAATGTGCCACTATGAAGCTGCCACCACTGAACGCCCTGCGCGCCTTTGAATGCGCCGCCCGCACCGGCAGCTTTTCGGCTGCGGGGGCGGAACTGGGTGTCAGTTCTGCTGCGGTGTCAATGCAGGTGAAGAACCTGGAGGACTGGCTGGGCCTCAAGCTGTTCACCCGCCGGGCCAACCGGGTGCGGCTGACCGATGCCGGGCGCGGGTATTATCAGAAGGCGGCCGGAGCGCTGGCCGAGATCGCCAGTTTCACCGAGGCGCTGACCGATGGCGGCTCTCGCCGGCCGCTGGTGATTTCCGCCACGCCTGCTCTGGCGCTTCTGTGGCTGCCGCAGCGGCTGAAGGCCTTTGCAGAGGCACGGCCTGATGTGACTGTGCGGCTCAGGATTGAGGATGACCGGATTGACCTGGAAGCAGAGGGGATTGACGCCCGTCTGACCTATGGCGGTGAGCACCCTGAACACCGGACACAGGACCTGTTTGCCGACCGGCTGGTGCCGGTTGGCATGGAGCCCCAAATGGAGATCCGGACAGCGCCGCTGGTGGAAGTGAGCTGGGGCGAGACGATCACGTCGGTGCCGGGCTGGCGGCACTATTTCGAGCAGCACGGGATTGTGCGCCAAAATGCTGTTGCGGTGGCCATTGGGCAGTCGGTGCCATCGGTGGTCGCCCTGGTGCAGGCGGGGCTGGGCATCGGATTGCTGCCGGAGCAGGTGGTGGAGAGCGAAACCGGAGCAGGGAGGCTGCACCGGCTGGACGGCCCTGCGCTGGAAATGCCACGCCCCTACGTACTGGTCACCCCTCATTACAAGTCACGATCCCGCCGCTTGCGAGCCCTTGCAGAGGTGCTGGGGGTCCGTTAAGGCGCCGGTACTGCCGCAAATGGCGGATCCGTTTTGAAAATTGCCGCGTAACAGTATATGAGAGTGGCCTGCCGGTCTCTATATGGGCCGTATCACTGGGGGATGTGCCGATGAACATTCATAACCGCGACGCTGCCGAGGCGCCGGACCGCGAGGATGCGGCTGCGGCGCTGAAGGTGCTGCGGGCCTGGGCCGGAACTGTGACGGAAACCGAAGTCGCCGAGCTGGATCCGGCGGTGGCGCGGCTGCTGCCGGGCCGTGAAGTCGGCAATTACCCCGAGCTGTCGCGGCAATATCCTGAAGGCTTCCAGTCGGATGAGACCTATCGTGCGACGCTGCCGGATTTGCAGAACGGGCCGACCAGCCTGATCCGCGGCGCCAAGGAGCAGATCCAGCATGTGGGTATTTCGAACTTCCGCCTGCCGATCCGGTTTCATACGCGCGACGACGGTGATCTGACGCTGGAAACCAGCGTGACCGGCACCGTGTCTCTGGACGCGGGCAAGAAGGGCATCAACATGTCCCGGATCATGCGGACCTTCTACAAACACGCGGAAAGCACCTTTAGCTTTGAGGTGATGGCCAGCGCGCTGGACGATTATCTGAGCGATCTGGACAGCCCGGATGCGCGCATCCAGATGCGGTTTTCCTTTCCGGTGCGGGTGAATAGTCTGCGCTCGGGGCTGAGCGGCTATCAATATTACGACTTTGCGCTGGAACTGGTGGATCATGACGGTGTGCGTGAGAAGATCATGCACCTGGATTATGTCTATTCCTCGACCTGCCCATGCTCGTTGGAATTGTCAGAGCATGCCCGCCAGGCGCGTGGACAGCTGGCAACTCCGCACTCGCAACGCTCAGTGGCACGGATTTCGGTGCAGTCGGTGCCGGGCAGCGACTGTCTGTGGTTCGAGGACCTGATCGAACTGTGCCGCAAGGCGGTGCCGACCGAGACCCAGGTGATGGTGAAACGCGAGGATGAGCAGGCCTTTGCCGAGCTGAACGCGGCCAATCCGATCTTTGTCGAAGACGCGGCGCGGCTGTTCTGCCAAGCCCTGCAGGGCGATGCGCGGATCGGTGACTTCCGGGTGGTGGCAAGCCATCAGGAAAGCCTGCACAGCCATGATGCGGTCAGCGTGCTGACGCAAGGTGCGCTGTTCAAATCCATGAGTCTGGATCCCAAGCTGTTCTCGACTCTGATCCACCAGGGGTAAACCCCGCCGGATTTGCCTGAAAATTTGCCTGGAAATGAGGCGGGCGGCTGTTTGAACCGCGGCAATTTCTGCATTGCTGCAAGTTTTATGCTGCTGTGCAGAAACCCATGTTAGCCTGCTCTGGGACTCCTTTGGAAAGACCTTCCATCGGAGGAGGGAGCTTGTGCGCTGGTGTCTGCAAAAGGACGGCTCGAATTCCGCTGCATCCGGCCCGGAGGCTCTCCGGCGCCTGCTCCCGTCGTTGTTGTCCGAACAGGGCAGCATGTTCCGGAGCACGTCTAGCACAAAATTTCAGGGAGATTCCGATGATGAGCAAACATCAGATGGCCGGGCTGCCGGCAAGAATGCATGAATGGGCGGGAATTGCGGCCGGTATGCAGGTGAAGCTGTGGCGTCAGGCGGCTGAGGCCGCGCTGCAGGCGCCTTATCAGCAGATGCGGCTGGCCCGGTCCATGCTGGAGGCTCAGCGGCGCCTGTTGCAGGCGGGAATGTCAGCAGCGGCGGGCGAAACTGAGGCCGCTCCGCAAGACCTTCAGAAGCCGGATGCTGCGGCGGATGCTGTAGCGGAAAAGCAGGTCGGCACACAGCCAAGAAAACCGGTGCAGCGCAAGTCGGCTGCCCGCAAGACCTCTGCCCGCCAGGCTGCTGTCCGCACGGCGCCTGACCGCAAGCAGCTGAAGCCCGGAACCAGTGCGGCGGCTACCAAGCCCAAGCCGCAGGCCGGTGGACCGGCAGGCCAGGCAGAAACGGTGAAACATGCGGCAGCCAAAGCGGGTTCGGCTGAAAAGCCTGTCGCTGCTGCCAAAGCGGCAGTCCGGACCGAAGCTGCTGCTGTTCAGGCTACGCCTGCTGAACCTTCTAGCGTTTCAGCAGGCAGTCGCAGCGCTGCGGATCAGGCGCAGAATATGAAAGACACACCGCAAAAACGGCCGCGCAAACCCGCCACGCCGCCGCAGATGCCGACGCGCAACGCTGCGGGCACCGGCGACAGCGACGAATAAGACCGCAGACTTGACACTTGCGGCGCTGCGGGCCAACGCTGCGCCGCATGTTGGATCTGCGCCCGGTTGGGTATGTCATCGGCCTTTTGGTCGTTATTCTGGGGGCCATGATGGTGTTCCCGCTGCTGGTCGATCTTTATGACGGCCGGGGGGAATGGCATGTGTTTCTGGAAAGCGCAGTGTTCACCATTCTGGTGGGCGGTCTGCTGGCGCTGAGCTGCGCCAACGGTGTTAAGGAGGGGTTGAGCATCCGTCAGACCTTCCTGCTGACCACCACGGTCTGGCTGGCGCTGCCATTGTTCGGGGCGATCCCGCTGATGCTGGGCGCAACCGAGCTGCGCTTTGTCGATGCATTCTTTGAAGCGATGTCCGGGCTGACCACCACCGGTTCCACCGTGATCTCGGGTCTTGATGATCTGCCGCGTGGGCTGCTGCTGTGGCGCGGCATCCTACAATGGCTGGGCGGCATCGGCATCATCGTGGTTGCGATGGTGTTCCTGCCTGAGCTGCGGGTTGGCGGGATGCAGATCTTCAAATCCGAGAGCTTTGATACCTTTGGGAAAATTCTGCCCCGTGCACAGGCGATCGCCAAACAGATTTCGCTGATCTACGTGTCGCTGACGATGGCCTGCATGCTGGTTTACATGATGATGGGCATGGGGCCCTTTGATGGGCTGGTACATGCGATGACGACCATCGCAACCGGCGGTTTTGCAAATTACGACGCCTCCTTTGGCGCCTTTTCCGGGTCGGTGGAATATGCCGCTTCTGTTTTCATGATTTTGGCTGCGCTGCCATTTGTGCGGTATGTGCAGTTGATCAATGGCTACGGTACCCCTTTGCTGCGCGACAGTCAGATCCGCGGGTTCATGGTGACATTGGGGTTGCTGGTCGCAGTGGCGACAGGGGTTCTGTACTACGCCCGCCCGCATGGGGGCGAGGAGGCGCTGCGTTCGGCGCTGTTCAATATCACCTCGATCATGTCCGGCACCGGCTATGCCAGTGCGGACTATATGCAGTGGGGCAGTTTCCTTGTGATGATCTTCTTCTTCACGGGGCTGATTGGCGGCTGTGCGGGGTCGACGGCGTGTTCCGTGAAAATTTTCCGGTACCAGCTGCTGTTTGCCTCGATCAAGGTGCAGATCCAGCGCATCCGGTCGCCGCATGGGATGTTCCTGACGCGGTATGAAGGCCGCCCGGTGGATGCTGATGTTCTCAGCTCGGTGATCTCCTTTTTCATGTTCTTTGTGGTGACACTGGGCATTGTCGCCTGGATGCTGGCGCTGACCGGGTTGGATTTTGTGACGGCAGTTTCCGGGGCTGCAACGGCGATGGCCAATATCGGCCCCGGCCTGGGCGATATCATCGGACCTGCGGGCAATTTCTCTTCCCTGAACGACCCGGCAAAGTGGATATTGAGCGGTGCGATGCTGATCGGGCGGCTGGAGCTGATGGCTGTTTATGCGATCCTGACCCTGCGGTTCTGGCGCGCCTGAAGGATGCTGCCAGCGGGCTGCCCTGCAGTCTGCGGGTTTGCCAGAAATTGCGTCAGCGGCGCCTTGTGGTGCTTTGCCGCACTGAATTTCTGGGCGGGGCTGCAGCTTACTTGTCTGTAAGGCGCGCATGCTCTTGCCCTTGGGGGGCCGCTCGCATATGAGGCTCGGGACTGAAACCCGCAAGCGCAGGGAGACCCGTTCCGCATGCCCGTACTTGTGATGAAATTCGGCGGCACCTCAGTCGCCAATCTTGACCGCATCCGCCGCGCCGCCAAACGTGTGGGCGTTGAGGTGGCCAAGGGCTATGACGTGATCGTCATCGTATCGGCGATGTCCGGCAAGACCAACGAACTGGTTGGCTGGGTCGGTGAGACCTCGCCGCTGTATGACGCGCGCGAATACGACGCGGTTGTGTCCTCGGGCGAGAATGTGACCGCAGGCCTGATGGCGCTGACGCTGCAGGAGATGGATATCCCGGCGCGCAGCTGGCAGGGCTGGCAGGTGCCGCTCAAGACCACCTCGGCGCACAGCCAGGCCCGGATCGAGGAGATCCCGCCGGAGAACATCAACGCCAAGTTTGCCGAAGGCATGAAAGTGGCGGTTGTGGCCGGTTTCCAGGGCATCAGTCCCGAGGGCCGCATCACCACGCTGGGCCGTGGTGGTTCTGACACCACCGCCGTAGCATTTGCAGCAGCCTTTGAGGCAGAACGCTGCGACATCTACACCGATGTGGACGGCGTTTATACCACCGACCCGCGGATCTGCGGCAAGGCGCGCAAGCTGGACAAGATTGCGTTTGAGGAAATGCTGGAGCTGGCCTCGCTGGGGGCCAAGGTGCTGCAGACACGCTCGGTTGAACTGGCAATGCGCTATAAGGTGAAGCTGCGCGTGCTGTCGAGTTTTGAGGAACAGTCCGACGAGGCCGGAACCCTGGTCTGCGACGAGGAGGAAATCATGGAATCCAATGTTGTGGCCGGTGTGGCCTATTCCCGTGACGAAGCCAAGCTGACCGTGCAGTCGGTGGCAGACCGCCCGGGTATTGCGGCGACCATCTTTACCACGCTGTCCGAAGCGGGTGTGAACGTCGATATGATTGTGCAGGACGTCTCGGAAGACGGCCGCACGGATATGACCTTCTCCTGTCCGACCGACCAGGTGGCGCGTGCCGAAAAAGCGCTGCTGGCGATCAAGGAGCAGGGCGAGCTGAACTATGCTGAACTGCTGGCCGACATTGATGTGGCCAAAGTGTCGGTGGTCGGCATCGGCATGCGTTCGCAGTCCGGCGTGGCGGCAAAGATGTTCAAGGTGTTGTCGGATGAAGGCGTCAACATCAAGGTCATTACCACCTCTGAGATCAAGATTTCGGTGCTGATCGACCGCAAATACATGGAGCTGGCCGTGCAGGCGCTGCATGATGCGTTTGAACTGGAAAAAGCCGGCTAAACGCTTAGCTGGAAAGGAAATTATGAACCTTGCAAGGGCGCCTTCTGGGCGCCTTTGTTGTGTTTGCCCTGCGGCGACCTGTTTTTCGCACCAGGCTGCTGCAGGATGGCTAGATTGCAGGCAATGCTGCAAAAACACTTGGACTTTTTCCGCCGGGGTGGGACAAGTGGGTGGAGGAGAGAACACTGGCGTACTACTCTGGGGGGAGCTTCTTCCTGGAGAAGCAGACAGGGCGGCAGTCTACAGGGAAGAAACCTCGGGAGAGGGTGGAAATGGCCGATAATACGGAATCCGAGAGCAGAAAGCTTCTGGTCCGCTTGCGCGAGGCAATGGCGGGTGATGACGCTGGTCAGGCGCGGCTCGACAAGATCACCCATCTGATCGCTGACAGCATGGGAACCGAAGTGTGCTCGGTCTATCTGTTTCGCGATGACGAGACGCTGGAGCTGTGCGCCACCGAAGGCCTGAACACCGAGTCGGTGCACCAGACCCGGATGCGAATCGGCGAGGGTCTGGTTGGTCGGGTGGCCAGATATGGCAAGGTGGTCAACACGCCGGATGCGCCCAACGCCAAGGGCTTTCGTTATATGCCGGAAACCGGCGAAGAGCGGTTTTCCTCTTTTCTAGGCGTGCCGGTGCAGCGCCTGGGTGAGATGCTGGGCGTTTTGGTGGTGCAATCCAAGGAAGCGCGCGAGTTTTCCGCTGACGCGGTTTATGCGTTGGAAGTTGTGGCGATGGTGATCGCCGAGATGACCGAGCTGGGTGCCTTTGTCGGTGATGGTGCGGCGTTATCGCCGCTGCACCAGCAGGCGGTTCTGATACATGGTGTTTCTGCTCAGGAGGGCGCGGCAGAAGGCCATGTCTGGTTGCATGAACCACGGGTGATCGTGACCAATCCGATTGCTGATGATCCTGTCCGGGAGCTGGAGCGGCTGAAGGATGCGGTGGAAGAGCTGCGGGTGGGTGTCGACAAGATGCTGGAAGTGTCCCGCAACGGCGACAAAGAGCAATTGGAAGTTCTGGAAGCCTACCGGATGTTTGCCAACTCCAAGGGCTGGATGCGGCGGATGGAGGAAGACATTGCCCGTGGCCTGAGCGCCGAAGCGGCGGTGGAGAAGGAACAGTCCCAGGCCCGCACCCGGATGAGCCAGGTGCAGGACGCCTATCTGCGCGAACGTCTCAGCGATCTGGATGACCTGTCGAACCGGCTGCTGCGGATTCTGACCGGGCAGGGGGCCAATACCGGTGCTGAACTGCCTGACGATCCGATCCTGATTGCCCGCAACATCGGCCCCGGAGATCTGCTGGAGTATGGCCGCGGTTTGCGTGGGATTATTCTGGAGGAGGGCTCTGTTGGTTCTCACGCGGCCATCGTTGCGCGGGCACTGGCTATTCCGCTGGTGGTCAATGCCAAGCGGGTTACCACAGAGGCACTGAACGGCGACCATATCATGGTCGACGGCGACCAGGGGGTGGTGCATCTACGCCCGGATGACACGGTCGTCGGCGCCTTCCGCGACAAGATCGCAATGCACACCAAGGCGCAAGAGCGCTATGCCTCAATCCGCGAAAAGTCGGCTGTCACTGCGGATGGCCAGCGCATCAACATGGTGATGAATGCCGGGCTGATGGCGGATCTGCCGTCTTTGGATACGTCCGGTGCCGAAGGGGTCGGGCTGTTCCGCACGGAATTGCAGTTTCTTGTCCGCAACCAGATGCCCAAACGCTCGGAACTGGTGGCGCTGTACAAGCGGGTTCTGGATGCGGCGCATGGCAAGCCGGTTGTGTTCCGGACGCTGGACATCGGGTCGGACAAGGTGCTGCCTTATATGAAGCCGACGGATGAGCCGAACCCGGCATTGGGCTGGCGTGCTATCCGTGTAGGGCTGGACAAGCCGGGCATCATGCGCATGCAGCTGCAGGCGCTGCTGCGGGCTGCCGAAGGGCGCCCCCTGTCGATCATGTTCCCCTTTGTGGCGCAGTTTGAAGAATATAGGGCAGCCAAGGCTGAGGTTGATAAGACCATCGAGCGGGAGCGCATTCTGGGCCACGTTCTGCCTGCCGACCTAAAGGTCGGCGCGATGCTTGAGACGCCGTCGCTGGCCTATGCACCGCAGAAATTCTTCGACGAGGTGGCCTTTATCTCCATCGGGGGCAATGACCTGAAGCAGTTCTTCTTTGCTGCCGACCGGGAGAATGAACGGGTGCGCCGCCGCTATGATACGCTGAATGTGAGCTTCCTGAGCTTCATTGAGCGGATTGTGGAGCGCTGCGAGATTTCCGGTACGCCGCTCAGCTTCTGCGGCGAGGATGCGGGCCGCCCGGTCGAGGCCGTCTGTCTGGCGGCCATGGGCATCCGCACCCTGTCGATGCGTCCGGCCTCTATCGGGCCGGTGAAATCGCTGCTGCTGCGGGTGGACCTGGGCGAGCTGCGCAAGATCATCGCGGACGCCCGCCACCGCGGCGATCAGGCGGTGCGGCCAGCGGTCATGGAGTATCTGCGCAGCCTGTGATGCTGCTTGGCCGGTTGCCAGAGGCATGGTGTGCCTCTGCGACGGGGCTGTGAAGGCATGTGTATCCAGTTACTTCAAGCTTAAAACTTTATGCTTGAAATTACTTTCAAGCTGCTTATCCTGATCTGCAAGGACGTGCGCTGAGCGGGAGAGGATGATCATGAAAATCGCCTGTTTGGGAGGAGGGCCTGCGGGTCTCTACTTTGCCATCTCAATGAAGCTGCGCCAGCCGGAGGCCGAGGTCACGGTGATTGAGCGCAACAAGGCGAATGATACATTCGGCTGGGGGGTGGTGCTGTCTGATGACGCATTGGAGAACCTGACGGAGAACGACCCCAAAAGCGCCGCGGCGATCCGTGAGAGCTTTGCTTACTGGGATGATATTGCGGTGGTTCATAATGGCACTCGCACGGTGTCGGGCGGTCACGGGTTTGCCGGGATCGGGCGCAAGAAGATGCTGCTGCTGCTGCAGGACAGGGCGCGGGAACTGGGCGTGGATCTGCAGTTTGAAACCCTGGCGAAATCGGCGGCCGACTATCAAAGTGACTATGATTTGGTCGTCGGGTGCGATGGATTAAATTCCAATGTTCGCAATGAGTTTTCGGATCATTTTAAACCGGAAATCGACGTGCGGCCCTGCAAGTTCATCTGGCTTGGCACCCATCAGAAATTCGACGATGCCTTCACCTTTATTTTCGAAAAGACCCAGCATGGATGGATGTGGATTCACGCCTATCAGTTCGATGCCGACACCGCGACGGTGATTGTTGAATGTTCTGCCGAGACCTGGGAGGCCTGGGGTTTCGAGCGCATGAGCAAGGAGGAGATCATCCGCACATGCGAGGAGATCTTTGCCGATCATCTGGATGGCCATGCGCTGATGTCGAACGCGGCGCATCTGCGCGGTGCGGCGGTGTGGATCAATTTCCCCAGGGTGCTGTGCGAAAAGTGGTACCATGAGAACATTGTGCTGCTGGGGGATGCGTCGGCGACGGCGCATTTCTCCATCGGGTCGGGGTCGCGGCTGGCCTTTGACAGTGCCATCGCTCTGGCAGAGCTGGTCAGCACCGAGCCGACGCTGGAGCAGGCTTTTGAACGGTACCAGGAAGAGCGGCGGCTGGATGTGCTGCGGCTGCAATCGGCGGCGCGCAATTCGCTGGAGTGGTTCGAGGAGGTCGAACGCTACCTGGACATGGATCCGGTGCAGTTCAATTACGCGCTGCTGACTCGCTCGCAGCGGATCAGCCATGAAAACCTGCGGCTGCGGGATGCCGACTGGCTGCAAAGCGCCGAGAAATGGTTTCAGGACAAGGCCGGCGCCTCTGCGGATGCGCCGGTGCGGCCGCCGATGTTTGCCCCGTACAAACTGCGGGGGATGGAGCTGCAGAACCGCATCGTGGTCTCGCCCATGGCGCAGTACAAGGCGGTGGATGGATGTCCCGGTGACTGGCACCTGATCCATTACGGCGAACGTGCCAAAGGCGGGGCGGCGCTGATCTATACTGAAATGACCTGTGTCTCGGCCACGGGGCGGATCACGCCCGGCTGTCCGGGGCTTTATGCGCCGGAACATGAGGCAGCCTGGACGCGGCTGACGGAATTTGTACATGCAGAGACCCGTGCGAAAATCTGCTGCCAGATCGGTCACTCGGGTCGCAAGGGGTCGACCCAGCTGGGCTGGGACGTGATGGACGCGCCGCTGCCGGAAGGCAATTGGGAAACGGTTTCCGCGTCGCCCATTCCGTGGTCGGCAAACAACCCGGTGCCGAGGGAAATTTCGCGAAGTGAAATGGATCAAATTCGAGATGAATTTGTTGCATCAGTACAGATGGCAGAGCGTTCCGGGTTTGACATGATCGAACTTCATGCGGCGCATGGGTATCTGATTTCCTCCTTCATATCACCAAAATCGAACATTCGGGCGGATGAATACGGCGGCAGTCTGAAAAACCGTCTGCGCTACCCGCTGGAGGTGTTCCAGGCGATGCGTGCGGTCTGGCCACAGGATAAGCCGATGTCGGTCAGGATCTCTGCCAGCGACTGGGTCGGTGACGCAGGCGTCACGCCAGAGGAGGCCGTGGAAATCGCCAAGGCCTTTGGCCTCGCCGGGGCGGATATCATAGATGTCTCAGCCGGGCAGACGTCGATGGATGCACAGCCGGTCTATGGCCGGATGTTCCAGACGCCGTTTTCCGACCGCATCCGCAACGAGGCGGGAATAGCCACCATGGCGGTGGGCAATATTTACGAGGCGGATCACGCCAATTCGATCCTGATGGCGGGGCGGGCGGATCTGGTCTGCGTGGGGCGCCCGCATCTGGCAGATCCCTATTGGACCTTGCACGAGGCCGCGCGGATCGGTGACCGGCATGGCGGCTGGCCGCTGCCCTATCATGCGGGCCGGGATCAGGCCTGGCGGCTGGCGGACCGTGAAGCGGAGGTGATCCGGGCATGACACGCAGAGTATTGGTCACAGGCGGCGGCACCGGGATCGGCAGGGCAATAGCGCAGGCTTTTGCTGCCGATGGCTGCCATGTCACCATTGCGGGCCGTCGTCGGGCGCCGCTGGAGGCGGCGGCGGACAGGCCGGGGATGGAGATCCGTGTGGCGGATGTGACGGATGAGGGGCAGGTGGAGGCGCTGTTTGATGCGCCCTATGAGGTGGTCATTGCCAATGCCGGCACCGGTGTTGCCGCGCGGATCGAGGATGTTGCGCTTGAGGATTGGCAGCGCACGCTGACGGTGAATATGACCGGCACCTTCCTGACCTTTCGGGCCGCCTTGCGGGCGGGCATGGAGCCGGGCGGGCGGCTGATGGCAATTGCCTCCACGGCGTCGTTGCAGGGGGGAGCATATATCCCGGCCTATGCCGCGTCCAAACATGGGGTGCTGGGTCTGGTACGGTCTGTTGCACACAGCGTGGCCAAGCGCGGGATCACCTGCAATGCGATCTGCCCCGGGTTTGTCGATACCGAGATGGCCGAAACAGCCATCACCGGGCTGATGAGCCGGCATGACATCCCGAGGGAGAAGGCGCTGAATATGGTGGTAGGCGGCAACCCGATGCAGCGGCTGATCGCGCCGGAGGAAGTGGCCGCGACGGCGGTTTTCCTTGCATCCAAGGGCGCGGCTTCGATCAATGGGCACGCAATGAGTGTGTCGGGAGGGGAAATTTGAGCACGACATCAAAAGATCGGCTGCGCCTGTGGCTGAAGGTGCTGAAGGCCACCAAGGCGGTGGAGAGCGACGTGCGCGAGAACCTGCGGCGGGATTTTGCAACCACGCTGCCGCGGTTTGACGTGATGGCGGCCCTGATGCAGCACGAAAAAGGGCTCAAGATGAGTGAGTTGTCTGGCGTTTTGAAAGTGTCGAACGGCAATGTCACAGGCATCGTCGAGCGGCTGGTCGAGGACGGGCATGTGCAGCGCGAGAAGGTCGAAGGTGACCGCCGCGCCAATCTGGTGCGGCTGACGGGGGCGGGCCAGGCCGAGTTTTCGCGTCAGGCCGAGGCGCATGAGGGCTGGATCAACGCCGCCTTTGACGGGCTGACGGCGGATGAGGCGCAAGGCATTGCCGAAAGCCTGGAAGCGGTGGCGCGGCGGCTGGAAGCCGGAGGCAAGCGATGAAGGTAAACCGGACTCCTGTGCATTTTCTGTGCCAGATCAAAGAGGGCATTGCCATCATTTCGCTGGATCGGCCGGACCGGAAAAATCCGCTGACCTTCGACAGCTACGCAGAGCTGCGCAACTGGTTCCGTGATCTGCACTATGACGACAGCGTCAAGGCGGTGGTCTTTGCTTCCAACGGTGGCAATTTCTGTTCCGGCGGCGATGTGCATGACATCATCGGGCCGCTGGTCGGCATGAGCATGAAGGAGCTGCTGGCCTTCACCCGGATGACCGGGGACCTGGTCAAGGCGATGGTGACCTGTGGCAAGCCGGTGATCGCGGCAATTGACGGGATCTGCGTTGGGGCCGGTGCAATCATCGCCATGGCCTCGGACATCCGGATTGCCACGCCTGCGGCCAAGACCGCGTTTCTGTTCACCCGTGTCGGGCTGGCGGGCTGCGACATGGGCGCTTGTGCCATCCTGCCGCGGATCATCGGCCAGGGGCGGGCGGCGGAACTTCTGTATACGGGCCGGTCAATGAGCGCGGATGAGGCATACGCCTGGGGCTTTCACAACAAGCTGGTCGCGGCGGATGAACTGGAAGCGGAGGCGCAGGCATGGGCAGAGCGGATCGCCGCAGGTCCGAACTTTGGCCATATGATGACCAAGACCATGCTGGCGCAGGAATGGTCGATGTCGATTGAACAGGCGATCGAAGCGGAGGCGCAGGCGCAGGCAATCTGCATGCAGACGGCAGATTTCGAGCGTGCCTTTCATGCCTTTGTGAACAAGGAAAAGCCGCTGTTTGAGGGCGATTGAAATGTGACATCGCTGGGGCCTGCGCCGGAGGAGAGTGTGGGAGCGCCCTTTTGGCGGCAAGGCTTCCTGGCGGGCGGCGGGATATGAGTATTTGGGGAAAGATGAAACTGGGAGGGCCGCATCATGGCGGACAGGACGTTTCTGAACTGGCCGTTTTTTGAGGAGCGGCACCGGGCGCTGGCGGAGGAGCTGGAAGCCTGGGCTGCAGCACAGCTGGCGGGAATGGATCATTCCGACACCGATGCCGCCTGCCGGGCGCGGGTGGCCGCACTGGGTGCGGGCGGCTGGACGCAGCATTCCGGAGCCATGGCGGGCGAGCCGCTGGATGTGCGCACGCTGTGTCTGATCCGCGAGACCTTGGCGCGCCATGACGGGCTGGCGGATTTTGCCTTTGCCATGCAGGGGCTGGGCACCGGGGCGATCTCGTTGTTTGGCACAGAGGCGCAGCAGCAGGAGTGGTTGCCTTTGACGCAGGCGGGCAAGGCGATTTCAGCCTTTGCCCTGACTGAACCGCAATCGGGTTCGGATGTGGCCAATTCCACCATGACTGCGGCGCTGGATGGTGGCAGCTACGTGCTGAACGGCGAGAAGACCTGGATCTCCAACGGCGGCATTGCTGATGTCTACACGCTGTTTGCCCGTACCGGCGAGGCGCCGGGGGCGAAGGGCTTAAGCGCTTTTGTCGTGCCGGCAGGCCTGCCCGGATTTGAAGTGACGGAGCGGCTGGAGACCATCGCGCCGCATCCGTTGGCAACGCTGAGGTTTAGCGATTGCCGCATTCCGAAATCGGCGTTGCTGGGGCAGCCGGGGCAGGGATTCAAGATTGCGATGTCAGTGCTGGATGTGTTCCGCTCCACCGTGGCGGCGGCGGCGCTGGGATTTGCCCGCCGGGCGCTGGATGAGGCGCTGGCGCGGGTGACGGCGCGGCAGGTGCAGGGAGCGCCGTTGTTTGATCTGCAGATGGTGCAGGGGCATATCGCGGACATGGCGCTGGATGTGGATGCATCGGCGCTGCTTGTCTACCGCGCGGCCTGGGCCAAGGATTCTGGGGCAGCGCGGGTCACCCGCGAGGCGGCGATGGCCAAACTGTTTTCCACTGATCAGGCGCAGGCCGTCATCGACAGGGCGGTGCAGCTGCATGGCGGCGACGGTGTGCGCCGTGGCCAGAAAGTGGAAGAGCTGTACCGGGATATCCGGGCTTTGCGCATCTATGAGGGGGCCTCGGATGTGCAGCGGGTGGTGATCGCCCGGCAGGCTATGGGCGCCTTTCAGGGAGGGAGTTAAGATGCTGGGGCCAAGCGCGCATACCGATACATTTGCCCGGGACAATCTGCCGCCTGCCGAACAATGGCCGGAGTTCCTGCTGGACGGCTTTCAGTACCCTGAGCAGTTGAACGCTGCGGTCGAACTGACTGATGCGATGGTGGACAGAGGCTTTGGGGATCGTATTGCGCTTATCGGCAACGGCCGCTACCGCACTTACAAGGAGCTGGCCGACTGGACCAACCGCCTGGCCCATGTGCTGAGCGAGGACCTGGGGATGAAGCCTGGCAACCGGGTACTGATCCGGTCTGCCAACAACCCTGCGATGGTGGCATGCTGGCTGGCGGCGACCAAGGCGGGTGCGGTGGTGGTTAATACCATGCCGCTGTTGCGCAAGGGGGAACTGGCCAAGATTGTCGACAAGGCCGAGATCTCCCATGCGCTGTGTGACACCAGGCTGAAGGATGAGCTGGTGGCCTGCGCCAAGGGATCGGCATTCCTGAAAACGGTTGTCGGGTTCGATGGCACTTCTAACCATGATGCGGAGCTGGATCGGCTGGCGCTGGAAAAACCGGTGACCTATGAGGCCGTGAAGACGGGCCGCGATGATGTGGCGCTGCTGGGATTTACTTCAGGCACCACGGGGGCGCCCAAGGCGACGATGCATTTCCATAGGGATCTGCTGATTATCGCCGACGCATATGCGCGTGAAGTGCTGGATGTGCAGCCCGAGGATGTGTTTGTCGGCTCGCCGCCTTTGGCTTTTACCTTTGGCCTTGGCGGATTGGCGATTTTCCCGCTGCGGTTCGGGGCCGCAGCGACACTGCTGGAGAACGCGACGCCGCCAAACCTCATTGAGATCATTGAAAAATATAAGGCAACTGTCTGCTTTACCGCGCCGACGGCCTATAGGGTGATGCTGAAGGCGATGGATGAAGGTGCGGATCTCAGCTCGCTCAGAGCGGCGGTTTCTGCCGGTGAAACCCTGCCTGCGCCGGTCTATGAGGACTGGATGCAGAAAACCGGAAAGCCGATGCTGGATGGGATCGGCGCGACGGAGCTTTTGCATATTTTCATCACCAACCGGTTCAGTGATCACCGGCCGGCCTGCACCGGCAAACCGGTGGCGGGCTATCAGGTGAAGGTGCTGGATGCGGACGGCAATGAGGCGCCGCGCGGCGAGGCCGGGCGGTTGGCGGTCAAAGGACCGACAGGCTGCCGCTATTTGGCGGATGCCCGGCAGGCGGAATATGTGCAGGACGGCTGGAATATAACCGGGGACAGCTTCATCCGGGACAAAGATGGATATTTGCATTTTGCGGCCCGCAACGACGACATGATTGTCTCTTCCGGGTACAATATTGCCGGTCCGGAAGTGGAGGCGGCATTGTTGGCCCATGATGCGGTGGCGGAATGTGCGGTGGTTGGCGCGCCGGATGAGGCGCGCGGTGAGATTGTACAGGCCCATGTGGTGCTGGCCGGCGGGCAGGTGCCGTCAGATGTGCTGGTCAAGCTGCTGCAGGAGCATGTCAAAGCCGCGATTGCACCGTACAAATACCCGCGTTCGGTGGTGTTCACGCAAGCTCTGCCAAAAACGGAGACAGGAAAAATCCAACGATTTAAGCTGAAAGACGAGCGGCCAGCGCCGGGCGCAGATTTTGGTGCGGAGAAAAATCCGGTAAGTCAAACAAGTCGAATGTACAGGTGAGGGCTGCAGCCACAGCTGGAAAAGCGCGGGCTTTGAGCTTGGGGGCAGCGGCGACCGGTCATGCAGGCGGGCATTTGGCACCGTGCGCTGACCGCCGCACACGTTGAATCGGGGCTGCTCCTGCACTGTCAAATCCTCGCATCGGGGCTGGACGTCACCTGGCTGCTGCGGCAGTGCCTGCAGCCAGGCTGGGTCTTTGTCTGCGGGGTCAGGCCACTTCGAGCTCATCGGTATCGAAAGCAAAGCGGGCAGTCTTCGGGTCAGCTTTGAACTTTGGTTCCAGCTCCTCCAGACGGGTGGTCAGCGCATTGACGCTTTCGATGACGTAACGCACTTTCTCATCGCTCATCAGATAGCTGAAATTCAGACGCACCCAGCCGGGTTTTTCCAGCTCGTTGCCTTGCTGCAGCTCGCCGAACAGTTCTTCGGACCTGTCTGCGTCGATGTTGAGCAGGGAGTGCGCATAAGGGCCTGCGCAGGCACAGCCGCCGCGGACCTGAATGCCGTAAACGTCGCTCAGCATGCGGGTGAACAGCTGGTGATGAAACCGGGTTCCGTCCTTGCGTGTGACCAGAAAGGAGAAGATCGGCAGGCGGTGTTCATGCTGGGTGCCAAGCAGAACCAGCTGCCGGTTCTGGCTCCAGGATTCGATTGCCATTTTGTTCATTTCCGCTTCGCGCTTGGAAATGAAGTCCTGGGTGATTTCATCTTTGACCACAAACGCCAGTGCCGCACGGATATCGCCGACTACATTGGGGGTTCCAGCCTCTTCGCGGGCGGCAAGGCTGCCGGTGTAATGGTGTTTCCACGGTGAGACAAAGGTGACGGTGCCGCCGCCCGGCCAGGTCGGCACATGGCTGACGACCGCCTCATCGCGGAGGATCAGCACGCCAGTTGCACCGGGGCCGCCCGGGAACTTATGCGGGGAGACCACAACCGCGTCCTTGCGGCAGTCGGGCGCCGGGTTCATATCGATTGGCAGGTAAGGGGCGCCGCCGGCATAGTCCCAAACGGAAAGGGCGCCGTGCTTTTTCAGCAGCCGCGTCACCTCGTCCGGCTGGGTGATGACGCCGGTCACATTCGAGGCCGCCGAAAAGCTGCCGATTTTAACATCTGCGTCCTGATGGTCAATCAGCGCCGCTTCCAGCGCTTCCAGATTTGGACCGCCTTCGGGGGTTTCAGGAACCTCGACGACGGTCGCGTTGCTTTCGCGCCAGGGCAGGATGTTGGAATGATGTTCATAAGGGCCGATGAAAACCACAGCTTTCCTGGCTTTGTTCACACCGAACAGCCCGACCAGACGATTAAGACCTGCAGTTGCGCCTGAGCCGGTGAAGATCACGGAGCAGCCGTCATCGGCATGTGTCAGACGAGAAATTTCCGCCCGCGCCGCAGCCCGGAGCCGGGTGATGTATTGACCGCAATAGGAGGCCTCAGTGTGGCTGTTGGCGTAATAAGGCAGGACATGTTCGCGCACATAGTCTTCGACCTGGGCCAGGGCGCGGCCGGAGGCGACGTAATCGGCATAGGTCAGCGGAACCTCGCCGAACAGCCCCGGGATCTTGACGCCATCGCCGATGATGCCCTCGCGGACTGATTTGACAACATCGCCGGATTTCAGCGCGTTCCGGAAAACTTCGATAGACATGTTGGGACCTCCTACGGGGATCTTACTCCACGATCTTTGCAAAAATTGATCTTTTTAATTGCATAATTTCAGAAAATATGGAGGCTTTGACAACATGGGTGGGGAAAAATTAGATCAGAAGGACAGGGATATCCTGAATGCCCTTCAGGCAGACGGGTCGCTGTCTCAAAGGGAGCTGGCTGACCAGGTCGGCCTGTCGCAAAATGCGTGCTGGCGCCGCCTGCAAAGCCTGACCGCTGCAGGTGTGATCAATGGCTCGACCATCAAGGTGAGCCGTGACAAGATCGGCATGGAGCTGGTTGTTTTTGTGCTTATCCGCACCCGCCACCATTCTGCGGACTGGCTAAAGGAGCTGCGCCGGGCCGTGCTGAACATTCCCGAAGTGGTGGATTTCTTCCGGATCAGCGGCGACTACGATTATATGGCCAAAGTCATTACTGCCGATATGAACAGCTATGACCGTGTGTACCAGCGCCTCATTTCCTCTGTGGAACTCGACTCTGTGACCTCTTACTTTTCGATGGAAACCATTGCAGAGCAACGCCCCCTGAAATTGTAGAGCGGCAAATCCCTGATGGCAGGGCACACGGGTGATCGGGCAGTCGTCAGACATACTGGTCGCTGTGTGCCAGGCAGCAAATGCTTTGTGGGCAACTGCCTGCGGCAGCAACACCTGTCCGGTCCGTTGCTCCATAAAAGAGTTCTTTTAAAAACGGTCCATCCCCGGGTTTTTACATCGGGCAAGTAGAACTGAACGCCATGGTGCAAAGGCCGCCACTTTGATGGCTGCCAGGGCGTCCGGCGCGCTGGCCGTGGGGCATGGCGCAGAGAAAACCGTGATGATCTGGCAACCCACCTGAGCAAACAGTCTCTTCGAGATCGTCCGCGTCGCCTAAGTTCAGAGTGAAGGGGGAGGGGGGGCGCAACACCGCCGACGTAGCGTACTGTTTTCAGTTTGATGACAGAATTGAGAGGTCTTTCGCATTGGGCGCAATTTCGGGTCAATTTTTGTTAAAAACTGGGCAAATGCCACGAATGGATAGGCTCACAATCATTGTCTGTTACTCAGAGAACCAGTTTTAGAAGTGACTCCTGGGTCACTTAGTGCCGGAGTAGCATGCATGCCAGTTGATCCAGAAGAGCCCGTTTTCGGGAGCCCAGACAGCGATACGATTTTGGGGACAGACGGCGCTGACACTTTGTTTGGCGGTGACGGCAACGACAGTCTTGTTGGCGATCTGGGGGCGGATTCACTTGTCGGCGGCAATGGGAATGACACGCTGCGCGGCGGCCATGGTGATGACACGTTGATAGGTGGTGAAGGCGACGATGAGATCGAGGGCCTTGATGGTAATGACCTGATCGATACCGGAGCTGGCAACGATCATGTTTTTGGTCGTGACGGGGATGATCTGATTTATGGCCGCGAGGGCGATGACCATTTGATCGGCTCTGTGGGGACCGACACAATTTACGGCGGCGTAGGCAACGACACTTTGGCCGGCAGTCAGGGCAATGATGAGATCCACGCTGGCGACGGAAATGATCTGGCCTTTATCGGCAGACGTGAAGATTCTGACCGTATCTTCATGGATGCAGGCAATGACTTTGTAGACGGCGCCTTTGCCGGTTCATCTTTCTATGCCGAAGGCGGGGCGGGCAATGATACGATGAACGCGGGGGTTGGCGATGACACGCTTTTGGGCGGCTCCGGCGATGACATTCTGTCCGGCGGGGCGGGCAATGATACCCTGTCTGGGGGCGGAGACAACGATATCGTGTCGGGCGGCGATGGCGACGATGTGTTCCTGCTGCAAGACGTGCCGGGGACTGTGCTTATTACAGATTTTGGCGCCAATGGCGCAGCGGACCAGATCGATCTGACCGCGATTGCAGGCTATGAAACGGCTGAGTCCGTTTCTGCCCAGATGACATATGGTCCTTATCAAAGCACCCTGAACCTCGACGTCACAGGCGGCACTTTGGTGGTTGTCATCCAGCATGAAACACCGCTGAGCGCGGCGGACCTTGGCCTGTCCGGGACACTGACAGGAACGGACACGGGCGAAGGCCCAGAAGTGTTCTGCGGCGGCGAGGACACGAGTGGTGGTGGCGACGCGTCAGACGATACCAGCCTCGACACCTTTGTACTTGAAGGGCCGGACGCAGGCTACTTCATCATTGATCCGGACAATGGCACGCTCTCCAACATCGAGTGGTTTACGCCCCAATACAGTCAGGTCTGGGATGCCAATGGGGACCACACATATGAAGTGTCCGTTGTCGAGCGTGACGCGGCGGGGGCCGAAATTGACCGCAGCAATCTCAATCTTGTGGTCACACAGACAGACGTGTCCTGGCGCGATGCCGAGACGGGCGATTTGATCGGTGAGGAAACGCTGACCGGCGGCGCCGGCGATGACACCGTTGGCGGAACAGACGGTGGTGACGGCATCTCAGACGGCGGCGATGCCACACTCTATACGCTCTCTGGTGCCGATGCAGATCTGTTCGTGGTGGATCCTGCGACGGGGGATGTGGCCTATCAGAGCTGGTTCACGCCCAACTATTATCAGGTCTGGGACGAGGATCGTGATCATGTTTACGAAGTGTCTGTCGTCGGTACTGATGCAAATGGTGTCGAAGTCAGCCAGCAACATCTTGAACTTGTCGTCAGTGAAACCGACGCCGTCTGGCGCGACGCAGTCTCGGGCGAAGACCCCGATGGTTCTGGCGGTGGAGATGACACAGGCAATGGCGAACCGGGCGAAGGTGTCTTTGCCGGCGAGAATGCCGATGGCGTGTCTTATGCGCTTGTCGGCCAGGACACCGGGGTATTTGTGATCGATCCCGAGACCGGCGATGTCTCCTTTCAGAACTGGTTCACGCCAAACTACGATGAAGTCTGGGACATGG
Organism: Leisingera sp. S232; assembly: GCF_049800895.1. Classification (NCBI taxonomy): domain Bacteria; kingdom Pseudomonadati; phylum Pseudomonadota; class Alphaproteobacteria; order Rhodobacterales; family Roseobacteraceae; genus Leisingera; species Leisingera sp. S232. Next base: position 63,342 of record NZ_JBNAFX010000025.1, read on the forward strand.
ACCGCGACCATGTTTATGAGGTCTCGATTGTTGGTACGGACGCGGCTGGCGCCGAAGTCAGCCGTCAGGACATCGAATTGGTGGTCAGCGAGACCGATGCTGTCTGGCAAGAGGCGGTGGCCGACGGGCCCTCTGATGGCGGCGACGGGACAGACCCTATTGATCCGGAAACCGAAGACGACAGCTTTGCCGGCCCCAACGTTGATGGCGTAAGCTACGCGCTTGTCGGCGAAGACGCAGGCGTTTTTGTGATCGATCCCGAGACCGGCGATGTTTCCTTTCAAGACTGGTTCACACCCAACTTTGAACAGGTCTGGGACACGGACCGCGACCATGTTTATGAGGTCTCGATTGTTGGTACGGACGCGGCTGGCGCCGAAGTCGGTCGTCAGGACATCGAATTGGTGGTCAGCGAGACCGATGCTGTCTGGCAAGAGGCGGTGGCCGACGGGCCTTCTGATGGCGGCGATGGGGCAGACCCTATTGATCCGGAAACCGAAGAGGACAGCTTTGCCGGCCCCAACGTTGATGGCGTAAGCTACGCGCTTGTCGGCGAAGACGCAGGCGTTTTTGTGATCGATCCCGAGACCGGCGATGTTTCCTTTCAAGACTGGTTCACACCCAACTTTGAACAGGTCTGGGACACGGACCGCGACCATGTTTATGAGGTCTCGATTGTTGGTACGGACGCGGCTGGCGCCGAAGTCAGCCGTCAGGACATCGAACTGGTGGTCAGCGAAACGGATGCCGTGTGGCAAGACCTCAGCTCTGATCCCGTTGACCCTGAGCCCCCCACAGATCCTACAGATCCTGTCGATGCGGCCCTCTATTTAAACGGCGAAGTCGACGCTGATTTGCTCAATGTTTTCGACGCCGCTGCCGATAGCTACATCGATGGCCAAGGCAACAGTGACGCGCCTATCTTCGATGGATCAATTGATTGGCATTCCAGTGTCCACGCGCATCTGGCCAATGTCGCGGCTTATGAAGCCTCGGGGGATCAGGCGGGTTTGCAGGCCTTTGTCGACGCGCGTTTTGCGCCCGAAGATGTTCAGGGAGAGATCGATCTGAATTTCAACGATCCCTATGGCTGGGCATGGTTGTTGAACCTTGACACCAAGTTGCAGGACAATGGCATCGACAATCTGGCTCCTGCCGGCGCGCATTTTGCCGATGAGCTTGAGGCCGATCTGACGTCTCAGCTTGCAAGCGGCACATCGGATCAGGGGGCGGGTTCCTATAACGACGCAAACTGGAAGATCGCGAACCTCATCCAATATGCCCAACATCAGGGCGACGCAGATGCCGAAAGCCGGTATCTGCAGTTGTTTGACCAAATTCAGGCCGACACGAATGTGAATGGCAACACTTCAATCGCTGAAGGCGACTTCTTTTCGTCCCTGTCCCTGTCGGCCTATTCCCAAGTGATTGCCGGCTCCACGGATACGGAATTGTTTCAGGCTACTCACGACCAGATGTTGGAAAGTGTGACAGACGGGTCGCTTGATTCGCTTCTGGATACCGAAGGGGCGCGGTTGGACGCTGGTGTCGGGTTCTCCCATTCGGCGGGGATCGCAATCTCGTCAGCCTATGGCTATTGGGCTCTGTTTGAAGAGACCCAGAACCCAGCCTTTTATGATGCCTACACCAATATCATAGAATGGACCGAAACATATGCGCCCGAAATGGGAGCAAGCGTTGGCCCTGGCCATTGGCTGCCGAACTTCGCGTCCTTTGCCGCTGATTTGCCGGGGCAGATGCCTGTCGATGATCCGGATGGAAGCCTGACGGCACTGATCGAAGAATGGCAAGGGACTGACACGCCCCCCGTGGTGGTGGACCTGGTCCTGACAGGAGGCGCGGGCGCGGATGAACTGATCGGCGGCGCGGGAGATGATCTGCTCGACGGCCTGGACGGCAAAGACACGCTGAACGGCGGCGACGGCGATGACACGCTGCGGGCCGGCTATGACGATGGTACGGGCGATGTCTTCATTGGCGGGGCAGGCAATGACACCTATGATATTGCGAATTCTGCTGTCAGCACATTCGGGTTTGAAATCGACCTGACCGCCGGAACCGACCAATACGGCAACATCTATGATGGCATCGAAAACATTCTGGGCGGCAGTGGCGCTGACAGTTTGACTGGTGATGCGGAAAACAACCTGCTGGACGGCCTGGACGGCAAAGACACGCTGAACGGCGGCGACGGCGATGACACGCTGCGGGCCGGCTATGACGATGGCACGGGCGATGTCTTTATCGGCGGGGCAGGCAATGACACCTATGATATTGCGAATTCGACTGTCAGCACTTTCGGGTTTGCTGTCGATTTGACCGCAGGAACCGACCAATACGGCAACAGCTATGATGGTATCGAAAACATTCTGGGCGGCAGTGGCGCCGACAGTTTGACTGGCAATGCGGAAAACAACCTGCTGGACGGCGGCGCAGGCAATGATCTTTTGATCGCAAGCGGTGGCGACGATACCTTGGTCGGCGGGGCAGGTGACGATATCTTTCAGGTGACGGCCGAAGCCGGCACGTTGCAGATCACTGACTTCGGGCAAAATGCCGAAGCAGACCAAATTGATGTCTCAGCATTCGGATCTGTATTCGAAACCCCGCAAGAGCTCATGGCAGCTCTCAGCTTCACTGATGGAACAACCACACTCGATATCGACTTAGGAGATGCGTCTCGGTTGCTTATGATCCAGTCCGAGGAAGAGCTTGAGGAAGAGGACTTCATCTTCTAGGGTCTGGACTTCGGTAGCGGGGGGCTTTGATGCTGTAATCGGCGTTGTTGCGCAACTCGTTTTGAGGACGAGCTTCCCCTTTCCGCGGCGGATTCATCCATCACACACGATCTCGGCGGTGCCGAGGGCCGAGAATCGGTTCATGAGAGCGATGCGGATGTGGAT
>NZ_JBNAFX010000026.1:0-65731 GCF_049800895.1 Leisingera sp. S232
ATCTCCAAAATGACCCAGTCTCTCCTGAGCGTCCAACCGTCTCTCCGGCTCGTTTCCCATCCCGTCCCGCGTCGCCGCCGTCCCGTCCGGTGTGTCTCAGCTGCGCCTCAGCGCCGCCGGTGAGGGGGCTTTTACGGTTACCCCCCAATACCCGCAACCCCAAAATCAACAAAATCCAAGAAATCCGCAAAGAAAAATCAAAAATGACGCGATATCAATGTCTTAACCCATGAAGAAACCAGGGAACCAAACCACACCACACATCCCAAAATCACCCAAACCCCAAACTCAAAACACCCAAACAACAACAAAACACACTTACCCACAGACCCAGAGCCCAAAACACAGGAATCAACCCCCGCAAACGCCCCGCATCCTCCTCAGAAACCCACCCGCATGCGCCGAAGCAGAGCAAAAGCCGCAACAGATCCACCGCACACCCGCCGCCAAAACCGCCCGCCAACCGTAATTAAACGCGGTTTCGCAGCGAAACCTATAATCTTAACAACAGGTTAAGCCCTGCCGCAGGGGGCCGGCCACACCCCAAAAAGAAAACACACCCAAAAATCGCGCGGATATACCCACTGCAAACCAAAACTCAGACCTGCTCGTCCAGGACCTTGCGGGCAGCGCGAAAGCATTCCAGCGCCTGGGGCACGCCGCAATAGATGCCGATCACGTGGATGATCGCGCGGATCTCCTCTTTGGTGACGCCGTTGTTGATGGCTCCACGGCAGTGCAGTTCCCATTCATGCATCTTGCCCAGCGCTCCGATCATCGAGAGGTTCATCATTGAGCGTGTCTTTGCATCGATCACCTCATCGCCCCAGCCAAAGCCCCAGCACCAGGCCGTCATGGCGTCCTGAAACGGTCGACTGAAGTCGTCGGCTGCAGCCAGGTTCTTCTCGACATACTCCGCACCGAGGGTTGCTTTCCTCTGCTCCAGCCCCTTCAGGAACAGATCTTCATCAAATGTGCTCATCTCAGCCTCTCCAGTCAGCTATTCGATTTCATCGCGGCAGTCTGGGCCTGCAGGTCCTTGCACAGCCTGCCGCGCGGTTTCACGGCCATACCGGGGCTTAGCCTAGCCGTCAAAAGACGTTTCTGCACCGCTGACGTACCATATGTTCACGAAAACCTGGCCTGCGCGGGTCTGGCGGGTCGGGCGACTGCCGCCACCTGCCCGACCGGCACCCTGCAGCAGGTCGCCGACATAATTGAAAGCAATGCGCTGAAACCGCGCCTGGATGCCGCTTTCCCGCTAGAGCAGCCAGCGCAGAGGCCGGAAGCTTTCCGTGAAAAGATCCCCATTCGGACACATTGAGGCCGCCCCATGAGCAAGACCCTTTTCGATCAAGCACTGACAGCCGCCAAAGCTTATCATGCCGCCCTGCCCGCCGTGGCCGAATTCCAGCCCTGGCCCGATGACATCACCTGGGCCGATCGCGCAGGCAACCAGATCCCCGGCGCGGCCTTGGTGCAATCCGATCCGGGCTTTGCCGCCGATGGTATCCCGGCAGTGGCTGAAGTCCACGCGCTGCAGCAGGCCATCATGGCGCTGGCGCCTTATGCGGAATGGCGCCACACCTATACCGAGGAGGAAGTCGGCCACGACTTCTTGCAGCGCTACGGCTGGTTCGAGCTGGTCGGCCCCACCGGCCATTTTCACTCTCTGCAGACCCGGATGACCATCGGCTACTGGGGGCCGGATCTGACCTACCCCTGGCACCAACATGCGCCGGAGGAGCTGTATGCCATTCTTTCCGGCAGTGCCGATTTCATGGCCAAGGGCGATGAAGACCGCCGACTGGTTCCGGGTGACACCAGAATGCACGGGGCAAACCAGCCGCATGCGATGATCACCCATGAGCATCCGATCCTCTGCTTTGTCTTCTGGCGCGGCGAAGGACTGGCGGATGATCCTGCAATGTCCGCGGACTGAGGCAGGAACTGATCGATGGAAATCACCTGCATCCGCATCTTTTCAGACCAGCCTGCCTAACGCGGCGGCGGCTGGGTTGGTCGACCAAGACCTGCGGGGCGTCAACGTCGCCGACCTGATGCGGCATGGCAGCGGCGCTGTTGATGCGCGCGGGCTGGTGGCATCTCTGATTGCGGACACCTCAGCGTGCCAGTGCCGGCATTTGGTGATGCCGGGCGACTGGCCTGATCTCCCTGATCTCCCTGACCTGCCCTGTCCTGTCTGGCGCGGCCCGGCTGCGGGCGGGCCGAAGTTGGGCAAATTTACCATCAGCAGATCCCTCGGGGCCGGACGCCGTGACGGCTGCAATGCTCTGCCAGAAAACTACGGTCCGGGCATGCGGATGGGCTGCACCGGCCCTGGGTGCTCCCGCAGCTGTGACTGGCTAATTTTTGACTTTTTGGTCAAAATACGCCCACCAATAGGCAAACCTCCCCAACAGGAACCGCAAATATGGAAAAGATCCTCTCTCAGGCTGAATGGATAGACCGCGCCCGCGCAGTGCTGCCCGCCGGCGGCTTTGGCAATTTTGACCCCGGCATCGTCATCCGCGAGGGCAAGGGCTCGCGCGTGTGGGACGAAGACGGCAGGGAGTACATCGACTATCTGATCGGTTCCGGCCCGATGATGCTGGGCCATGGCCACCCGGAGGTCATGGAGGCGGTGCTGGAGCAGCTCCCAAGGGGCATGACCTTCTTTGCCAGCAACGCCCGCGGCATTGCGCTGGCCGAGGAAATCTGCCGCGCCGTGCCCTGCGGCGAGCAGCTGCGATATGTCTCCAGCGGCGGCGAGGCGGACATGTATGCGATCCGGCTGGCGCGGGCCTTCACCGGCCGCACCAAGATTGTCAAATTCGAGGGCGGATATCACGGCATGTCGGCCGAAGCGCAGATGAGCCTGGCCCCTTCGGTGCGGGTGAACTTCCCGCAGGCAGTGCCGGACAGCGCGGGCATCCCCCCGTCGGTTGCGGCTGAGGTGCTGGTCGCGCCATTCAATGACTTTGAATTCATCAAGCAGCTGATGGCGGAGCACGGGCATGAAATTGCAGCAATCATCGCTGAGCCGCTGCAGCGTATCGTGCCGCCGCTGCCGGGTTTCCTGCAATTGCTGCGTGAAGAAACGCAGAAACATGGCAGCCTGCTGATCTTTGACGAAGTGGTGACCGGGTTCCGCTCCACCTATGGCGGCGGCCAGAAATTATATGGTGTGACGCCGGATCTGACCACGCTGGGCAAGGTGATCGGCGGCGGCTTCCCGCTGGCGGCCATTGTGGGACGCGCCGATATCATGCGGCATTTCGACAAGGCTGAGGTGGGCGCCGAGGGCTGGCTGATGCAGCTGGGTACGCTGTCGGGCAATCCGGTAGCGGCAGCTGCCGGGCTCAAGACCCTGGAAGTGCTGCGCCGGGAAGACACCTATGACCGGCTGAACGCCTCTGGGCAGCGGCTGATGCAGGCGACCAGCGCCGCATTGGAGGAGGCCGGCGTGCCGTTCCGGATTGTTGGCGAGCCAGCCTTGTTTGAAGTTGTGTTCACAGATGCAATAGTGCGGGACTACCGGGACACCCAGGCCGGCAATGCGGCGCGCACCAAACGCTATAATGCGGTGCTGCGTGCAGAAGGCATCTTCAAATCACCGGGCAAGACCTACCCAAGCCTTGCGCTGACCGAAGAGGATTTGGAGCAGACAGAGGCAGCGATCAGGAAGGCGGCCGCCGCTTTGGACTAGGCTGCCAACAGATAAGGCAGGCCAGCGGCCTGCCTGTTCCATTTGGGGCAAACTGGTCAGGCCAGTGCGGCCGTCAGGATCAGTTGGACAGCAGCCAGTCTTGGCCAGAAGGGCAGAATTTGCGGCGTAGCTGTTTTGGCTGCTGACTGTCTTTTACAAAGGCTTTGTGCTGCAGCAGCAGGCAGTCTCCTTCCTTGCCGCTGACCTGCACTTCACCATGAGCACCGCTGTCCGGATTGTTCCAGGCGGTCTGTTTGCCAGCCCCTCCGCCGGCCTCAGCCAGCAAGGACTGCTCTGCCTGACGCATCATGTCAGTGTCCTGCGGCGTCAGCCCGGATTTGGCCAGAATGCGGCTGAGCGAGTTGGCTTCGGCAGAAACCGCAACCAAGGCAACCACCGCAGCAGCGGTCAGAATTTGTGAATATCGCATTTGAAAACTCCTGCCTAAATGAAACCGGTTTGCCCCCAGCAGGGCACAAGCCGCAGACGATGTCGATGTCGATGTCGTTGCGCGGAAACATGAGCGCCTTAGCCTGATCAGGTGAACTTCCGGAACAGGCGGGTCATGTCGAACAGCTCATCCAAGCGGTCGTAGCGGTCCTTGGTCTTGTCCCAGCTTTCTTCCTGGGTTGCAGCAATCATTGCTTCCAGCAGCATCATGGTAGAGATATTTGAGTCCCAGGCCGAAGGGATTTCAACCCAGCAATTGAAAGTGTGTTCGGAAACCGAGGCAATCGGGCTGGCCCATTGGTCGGTGATCAGGACAATTTTCACGCCGCGTTCCGACGCCAATTCCGCCAACCTCTGCAGATTGGTTTCATAGCGGCGCACATCGAACATCAAAAGCGTGTCGCCTTCGACCATGTCCAGCACGTAGTGCGGCCATGTCGCGGAAGAGGAGGTCATATGTGTCACCCGCTGCCGGATCGCCTGGAAGTGGGTAAAAGCATAGTCCGCCAAAGCACGGGTAATCCGCCCGCCCACCACATAGAGACGCCCCTCTGTATTGGCGAGCTGATGCACAGCGGCGTCAAACTGAGCGGAATCGATATTGGAAAACGTTTGCTGCAGGTTGTCGGTAACGGCCTGCGAGAATCTGTTCAGCAGGTGGCCTTCCGGTGCCTCTGACGCCCAGTTGTCGCGCCGTTTGATTGGACCGGAAACCTTGGCCTCCAGCTCCTTGAGCAATGCCTGATGGAACTGCGGATAGCCTTTGAAACCAAGCTTCTGCACCATCCGGGCCACGGTGGGGGTCGAAACATCTGCATTGCCGGCCACGATGGTAATCGAAGCCAGGCCGGCTGCGGGGTAGTTCTCCAGAAGCAGATTGGCGAGCTTGCGTTCGGATTGCGTCAGAGACGAATAACTCTCGCGGATCAATTCGCGGACGGTGGCTGGCGGTTTGGTCAACGGAGCATCCCTGCAGTGAACAGATCAGTTTTACGCGGTCCGGCTCTGAAAAGAAAGTTTCAGAAACCCCTGTTCGAAACCGGTCATGAAAATATATTGACACAAATTTCTCTTCATGGAAAGATTTTTCCAAATCGCAGGGAGGCGACATATGCAGAGGGGCGATTCTCACGCTCGGAAGGAGGCAGTGGAGGTGGTGAACCGTGACGGTGCCGGCTCCGTTCTTTTGCTGTGCGAGCATGCCTCCAGCCACATTCCGGCGCGTTACAACGGGCTGGGGCTGCGGGATGAAGACCGGCTGAGCCATGCCGCCTGGGATCCTGGCGCACGGGCTGTTTCATTGCATCTGTCCCAGGCGCTGGATGCGCCGCTGGTGGCAAGCCGGGTGTCGCGGCTGGTTTATGACTGCAACCGCCCGCCCCATGTCGCCAGCGCCATGCCCGACCGGTCTGAACTGGTCGCGGTGCCGGGCAATTTCGGTCTGGATGCAGCTGCGCGGCAGGAAAGGGTGGACACGGTCTATGCCCCGTTTTGCCAGGCTGTGTCGGATATCATTGCGGCCCGCAAGCAGGCGGGGCTGCAAACTGTTCTGGTCACCATGCACAGCTTCACGCCGGTTTTTTTCGGCAAGGAGCGAGAGGTGGAAATCGGCGTCCTGCATGACGAAGATACACGGTTTGCAGATGCCGTGCTGGCAGCAGCGGACGCCCTGCCCCACCGCCAGATCGAGCGCAACAAACCTTATGGGCCGGCCGACGGCGTAACCCATTCGCTGAAAATTCACGGGCTGGCCAACCAGCTGGCCAATGTAATGGTCGAAATCCGCAATGATCTGGTGGCAACGCCGCAAGAAGAAGAAGCCATCGCAGAAGAAATGCTGACATTGCTGCGCCCGGCCCTGGCCGCGCTGGCGGCAGAAAGGGGGCAGGATGCCTAGTATGATCCGGGCCTACGTCCGTGGCATTGACGCGATGAATCGCGTGATCGGCCGCTTTGCCATGTATCTGATCTTTGCGCTCATCGGGGTGCTGCTGTGGTCGTCGGTCTCCAAAACGTTTTTCGACCCGTCGCACTGGACACTGGAGACCGCGCAATTCGTGATGGTGGCCTATTACATTCTGGGTGGTCCCTATTCGATCCAAATGGGATCAAACGTGCGGATGGACCTGTTTTACGGCGCCTGGTCAACCAAAACCAAAGCGCTGGTGGATGCTTTCACCGTGCTGTTCTTGATCAGCTACCTTGTGATCCTGATGTACGGCGCGCTGAGCTCTACCGCCTATTCCCTGGGGTATTTCGGCTTGGAACCCGTGCAGTTCTTTTGGGATCTGCTGAAGACACTGCTGAGCGAAGGCCCCGCCGCCGCCGCTGAGACGCTCGGTTATCTTGAGCGCAGTTCCACCGCCTGGCGACCATTTCTGTGGCCGGTCAAAACCATCCTCTGCTTCGGTGTCTTTCTGATGCTGCTGCAGTGTCTTGCCGAATTATTCCGGGATATTGGTCGTTTGCGCGGAGTGGAAATCTGATGTCCTACGAATGGATCGCCATCGTGATGTTTGCCGGCATGATGCTGATGCTGATGACCGGCCAGCGGGTATTTGGTGCCATTGGCTTTGTCGGCGCTGTCGCGGGCATGCTCTTGTGGGGCACCGGCGGGGTGGAGATCCCGTTCTCTGCCGCCATGAAGCTGATGAAGTGGTATCCGCTGCTGACACTGCCGATGTTCATATTCATGGGCTATGTGCTGTCGGAATCGAAGATCGCAGATGATCTGTACCGGATGTTTCACGTGTGGATGGGACCGGTGAAGGGCGGGCTTGCCATCGGCACGATCGGTCTGATGGTTCTGATCTCAGCCATGAATGGCCTGTCGGTTGCCGGCATGGCCATTGGTGCCACCATCGCGCTGCCAGAGCTTTTGCGGCGCGGCTATGACAAGATCCTGGTGACCGGCACCATTCAGGCGGGGTCCTCGCTTGGCATTCTGGTGCCGCCTTCGGTGGTGCTGGTGCTTTATGCGATGATCGCGCGCCAGCCGGTGGGGCAATTGTGGCTGGCCGGCGTGGTGCCGGGGCTCATGATGGCCAGTATGTTCATCCTCTACATCTATTTGCGCGCCCGCATGCAGCCTGATCTTGGCCCCGCCATGCATCCCGAGGATCTGGCCGAATACGAACGTGTGACCGACCATCCGCTGCGGCTGAACTACATCGTGCTGGGCGCATTGGCGCTGGTGCCGCTGCTGATTAAGGTCGGCATGCTGGAAGCCAAACCCGCGCTTGGCCTGGCGCTGGTGCTTGGTCTGTTGTCTTTCCTGACCCGCAAGAACGCGATGTTCTACAAAGACATCTTCATGAAGGAGAAGTACCGCCTGCTGTTTTCAGGTGTGCTGCCGCTGGCGATCTTTGCCGCGATGATGGTGCCGTTTGTGAACGGCTGGACCTCGCTGGTGGAAAGCTCTGCCATCGGCGCCATGACTGCCTTTGTCGCCGCGGTGCTGAAGGGGCGGATGACCAAAGACGTTTTCGAGACATCAGTGCGCTCGACCCTCGGCATCTCCTGCATGTTCATGTGGATCATCCTGGCCGCCCTTGCCTTTGGCGCCATCTTTGACGGTCTTGGCGCGGTCAAAGCCATCGAGAACCTGTTCACCTCTCGCCTGGGCCTGTCGCCCTGGATGATCCTGATCCTGATGCAGCTGAGCTTCATCGTGATGGGCACTTTCCTGGATGACACCGCGATGCTGGTGATCGTGGCGCCGCTGTATGTGCCGCTGGTGGGCGTACTTGGGTTTGATCTGATCTGGTACGGTGTCCTTTATACGATCACCACCCAGATCGCCTATATGACGCCGCCTTTCGGCTATAACCTGTTCCTGATGCGCGCCATGGCGCCGCCCGAGATCGGGCTGAAGGACATCTATGTCTCGATCATCCCCTTTGCCATGGTGATGGTGCTGGCGCTCGCCCTGATCATGATATTCCCGCAGATCGCCCTGTGGCTGCCGGAATATGTCTACGGAAAATAACCAAGCAAGAGTCCCGCCAAGGGGCCGGAATTTTCAACAAGGAGTGAGAAGAATGACGACAAGACGTAAGTTTCTGCAGTCCGCCGGCGTCGGTGCCATGGCGGCTCCGCTGGCCACACCGGCACTGGCACAATCCACCATCAAATGGCGGATGCAGACCTATGCAGGCGCCGCTCTGGCCGAACATGTTGTGAAACCCGCCATCGACATGTTCAACCAGATTGCAGGCGACCGCATGCAGATCGAGCTGTTCTTTGCCGATCAGCTGGTCCCGACCGGGGAATTGTTCCGCGCCATGCAGCGCGGCACCATCGATGCGGTGCAGTCCGATGATGACTCAATGGCGTCGCCCACCGAAGTCACCGTTTTTGGCGGCTACTTCCCATTCGGTTCACGCTACTCGCTGGACGTTCCGGTGCTGTTCAACCAGTACGGGCTGAACGAGATCTGGGACGCGGAATACTCCAAGGTCGGCGTCAAGCATATCTCTGCCGGCGCCTGGGACCCCTGCCATTTCGCCACCAAGGATCCGATCCGCTCGCTGGAGGATCTGAAAGGCAAACGTGTCTTCACCTTCCCGACCGCGGGCCGTTTCCTTGCGCAGTTCGGGGTGGTGCCGGTCACCCTGCCCTGGGAGGACATTGAAGTCGCGGTACAAACCGGCGAGCTGGACGGCATTGCCTGGTCCGGCATTACCGAAGACTACACCGTCGGCTGGGCCGATGTGACCAACTACTTCCTGACCAACAACATCTCCGGCGCCTGGGCCGGCTCTTTCTTTGCCAACCAGGGTCGCTGGAACGAACTGCCCGAAGACCTGCAGACCCTGTTCCGGGTTTGCTGCGACCAGTCGCATTACTACCGCCAGTGGTGGTACTGGGGCGGCGAGGCAAGCCTGCGTGTCAACGGCCCCAAAATGGAGTTGACCACCATTCCCGACGCAGAATGGGCGCAAGTGGAAGACGCGGCGGTCAAATTCTGGGATGAAATCGCCGCCGAGTCCGAAACCAAAGCAAAGGTTGTCGAGATCTTCAAGAAGTATAACGCTGACATGCAAAAGGCCGGACGCCCGTACCGTTACGGCTAAAAGATCAGTTAAACATGGAGTTTGGCCCGCAGCAGAGCAGGCCAAGCTCCTTACCCAAGGATTTTGCCAGAACTTTTGAGGAAAAGTTTTGCGCGCAACAGACAAAGGGCCGCTTATGCTCTCCTTCGACACTTTAAAGGACCAGGTTGCCGATGGCACCGTTGACACCGTTCTGGTCTGCCTTGTGGACATGCAGGGCCGCCTGATGGGCAAGCGGTTCCATGCCAAGCATTTCGTGGCCGGCGCCTGGGAAGAGACCCATTGCTGCAACTACCTGCTGGCCACCGATCTGGAGATGGCAACGCCGGACGGCTACGCCTCGACCAGCTGGGAAAAGGGCTATGGCGACTATGTGATGAAGCCGGATCTTGCCACCCTGCGCCCGGTGCCATGGCTGGAAGGCACCGTGATGGTCCTGTGCGATGTGCTGGATCATCACACACATGAAGACGTGCCCCACTCACCGCGTGCGGTCCTGAAAAAACAGGTAAACCGGCTGAAAGCCATGGGCTATGACGCGATGTGCGCCACCGAGCTTGAGTTTTTCCTGTTCGAGAAAAGCTTTGATGAAATCCGCCGCTCAGATTTCCGCGATCTGGCGCCGATCTCTGGCTATAACGAGGATTACAGCATCCTGCAGACCTCCCGCGAGGAGCATGTGATGCGCCCGATCCGCAACCACTTGTGGGATGCGGGGCTGCCGATCGAGAACTCCAAAGGCGAGGCGGAGACCGGCCAAGAGGAGCTGAACATCAAATACGCGGCAGCAATGGACACGGCGGAGTATCACACCATTGCCAAACACGCGGTGAAGGAAATCGCACATCAGCAAGGCCACGCCGTGACCTTTCTGCCAAAGTGGAGTCACGAAAAAGTGGGCTCCTCCAGCCATGTGCATCAGTCGCTTTGGCAGGACGGAAAGCCTGCGTTCTATGACGCGAGCGACGCGCTGGGCATGTCTGACCTGATGAAAGGCTATATGGCCGGCCTGCTGAAATACGCTCCCGACTACACCGCCTTCATGGCCCCCTACATCAACAGCTACAAGCGCTTCATGAAAGGGACCTTTGCCCCCACAAGGATCATCTGGTCGGTGGACAACCGCACTGCGGGCTACAGGCTCTGCGGGGATGGAACCAAGTCGATCCGTGTTGAATGCCGCATTCCGGGCTCTGACATGAACCCCTATCTGGCGATGGCGGGCATGCTGGCCGCCGGTATTGCGGGCATTGAGGAAGGGCTGGAGCTGCAGGCGCCCACCCGGGGCGATGTCTATCAGGGTGACACCGGCATGATCCCCGGCACCCTGCGTGATGCGGCGGCGGCGCTGAATGGCTCGGAGATGCTGCGCAGAGCCCTTGGCGATGACGTGGTGGATCACTACGTCCGCGCGGCGGAAGTGGAGATCGAGGATTTCGACCGGGTGGTTACAGACTACGAGATTGCCCGCGGGTTCGAGCGGGCATAACCCGGAGAGCGCCGGGGGCCAGCCCCCGGACCCCCGGAGTATTTTCAGAAAGATGAAGAGGGCACGGCCCTTGCTGAATGGAGTGAATGGCAATGGGCCAGGTATTGAAGTGCATCTCACCGGTTGACGGATCGGTCTTTGCAGAGCGCGCGGTGCTGTCGCGCGCGGACGCCTTTGCAGCAGCAGAGCGGGCCCGGTCCGCGCAAGGCCCCTGGGCGGCACGACCGCTGCAGGAGCGTATTGAGCTGGTCATGGCGGGTGTGGCAGCCGTCGGTGCAATGAACGATGAGATCGTGCCGGAACTGGCACATATGATGGGCCGACCAATACGCTATGGCGGCGAGTTCGGCGGCTTCAATGAGCGCGCAGGCCATATGGCGAAGATCGCGGCAGAGTCGCTGGCGGATATCGAGGTTGGCGAGGACGCCACATTTAAACGCTACATCAAGCGTGTTCCGCATGGCGTGGTCTTTGTGGTGGCGCCCTGGAACTACCCTTATATGACTGCCATCAACACCGTGGCGCCTGCGCTGATTGCCGGCAATACCGTGGTGCTGAAGCATGCGACCCAAACTTTGCTGGTGGGAGAGCGGATGGCACAGGCCTTCCATTCCGCAGGCGTGCCGGTGGATGTGTTCCAGAATGTCTTTTTGGATCACGACACCACTTCGGAACTGATTGCCCACAAGGCGTTCAACTTTGTGAACTTCACCGGTTCAGTGGGCGGCGGTCAGGCGATGGAGCGGGCGGCGGCGGGCACCTTTACCGGGGTCGGCACCGAACTGGGCGGCAAGGATCCGGGCTATGTGATGGAAGACGCCGATCTGGACGCGGCGGTCGACACGCTGATTGACGGCGCCATGTTCAACTCCGGTCAGTGCTGCTGCGGCATCGAGCGGATCTATGTGCATGAGAGCCTGTTTGACGCCTTTCTGGAAAAAGCCATTGCCATCGTCGAAAGCTACAGGCTGGGCAGCCCCCTGGATGCAGAAACCACCATTGGCCCGATGGCCAATGTACGCTTTGCCAATGAAGTGCGCCGCCAGATCGCCGAGGCGGTTGAGGCGGGCGCCGTGGCCCATATCGGGACCTTTCCGGAGGATGACGGCGGCGCTTACCTCACGCCGCAGATCCTGACCAATGTCACCCACGATATGCGGGTGATGCGCGAGGAAAGTTTTGGCCCCGTCGTTGGTATCATGAAGGTCACCTCGGATGAGGACGCCATCCGGCTGATGAATGACAGCGACTTCGGCCTCACGGCCTCGCTCTGGACACGCGACGTTGCGCGGGCGCAGGCCGTGGGCGACCGGATCGAAATCGGCACTGTCTTCATGAACCGCGCCGACTATCTGGATCCGGGCCTGTGCTGGACCGGCTGCAAGGACACCGGGCGCGGCGGCGGCCTGTCGGTCATCGGGTATCACAATCTGACCCGACCGAAGAGCTATCATCTGAAAAAACACACCGGCTGACCGGTTTTCATCTTTCCGGAAATACTCCGGGGGGCTTGCCAGCCTGGCAAGCGGGGGCAGAGCCCCCTCCCCGGGGGCAACCAGGATCAACACAGGAATACCCTTATGTCTCTCACTGGAAACTGGTCCTACCCGACCGCAATCAAATTCGGCGCTGGCCGGATCAATGAACTGGCCGCCGCCTGTGCTGCAGTCGGTATCAAGAAGCCACTCCTGGTCACCGACAAGGGACTGGCCGATTTGCCGGTCACTCAAGGCACCTTGGACATCATGGAAGCCGCAGGTCTGGGGCGCGGCATGTTTTCCGAGGTCGACCCGAACCCGAATGAGAAAAATCTGGACGCCGGCGTTGCCGCCTATAAGGCAGGCGGCCATGACGGGGTGATCGCCTTTGGCGGCGGCTCCGGTCTGGATCTGGGCAAGATGGTTGCCTTTATGTCCGGTCAGACCCGGCCCGTCTGGGACTTTGAAGACATTGGCGACTGGTGGACCCGCGCAGACAGCGATGCAATTGCCCCGATTGTGGCCGTGCCGACCACCGCGGGCACCGGTTCCGAAGTCGGTCGCGCCAGCGTGATCACCGACAGCGTCACCCATCAAAAGAAGATCATCTTCCATCCCAAGGTGCTACCCTCAGTGGTGATCTGCGATCCCGAGCTGACCGTTGGCATGCCCAAATTCATCACCGCAGGCACCGGGCTTGATGCCTTTGCCCATTGTGTCGAGGCTTTCAGCAGCCCGCACTACCATCCGATGTCCCAGGGGATCGCGCTGGAGGGCATGCGGCTGGTCAAGGATTACTTGCCGCGCGCCTATGCCGACGGCACCGATATCGAAGCCCGCGCCCAGATGATGTCCGCCGCCGCCATGGGCGCCACCGCCTTTATGAAAGGGCTTGGCGCCATTCACGCGATGAGCCACCCGATTGGCGCCCATTTCAACACCCACCACGGCACCACCAACGCC
The DNA here is from genome assembly GCF_049800895.1 of Leisingera sp. S232. NCBI lineage: Bacteria > Pseudomonadati > Pseudomonadota > Alphaproteobacteria > Rhodobacterales > Roseobacteraceae > Leisingera > Leisingera sp. S232. The sequence goes on from NZ_JBNAFX010000026.1 coordinate 13,144, forward strand.
GTCTGCATGCCAGCTGTTCTGGAGTTCAACGCCCCGGCAATTGCGGACCGTTTCGATACGGCTGCGGCCTATCTGGGCATAGAAGGCGGATTTGACGGTTTCCGCAGTTTTGTCCAGAACCTGAACGACAGCCTGGGCATCCCGCGCAAACTGTCCGACCTGGGTGTGACGCAAGCGGCAATCCCCGACCTTGTCAAAGGGGCTGTCATCGACCCTTCCTGCGGCGGCAATCCCATTGAGCTGACCGAGGAAAACCTCACGGGGCTGTTCAAGGCAGCCTTGTAAACTCAGGCTGCACCGCCAGGTTTCCACGCTCTCCGCTCAGCGGGGAGCGTTTTTTTTGAAATTGGGGCAGGCTCAGCCGCTGACGTATACCTCGTCCTTGGGGTAATAGAATATCTTCTGATTGTGCAACCGCCCCAAAAGCTCATGAACGCGGCGCAGCGTGTCTTCCTCATTGCTGCCTGCTGCAGGATGGCTTTCCGACAATGTATCTATGGCGGTCTGAAGAGCGGTTTCGATCAATTCCATATCTGCGACGGACAGTTCAAACATGTCATTGTACTGGGGCATCGGGGCTCCTTCTCCGGCTGGCTTGACAGGACTGGCTGTCTACAGGCTGCCCCATGGCGCCTTGCAAAGCCACTGAAAACTGATCTTTCCTGCCCTGCGCTGGCGATGACAGGTGCTGCCCCAATCAGCGGCTGCAGATTACAGTGTCTCGCCCAGACTGATGGCCGGTGTCAGGCGATCGAACACCAGCCCCTCGACACCGCCCGGTTCCCGCGACTTTAGAATGATCTGTGCCGCGCGCGCGCCGATTTCGTGGCGGCAGGCATCTGTGGTCGCCAGAAGCTGCGGCAGCCCTTTCAGGATCTGCAGATTATTAAAACCTGCCAGCGCAATATCACCCGGCACCGAGAGACCCGCAGCCAGGCAATGCATCAGCCCGCCCACGCTCATGACGTCACTGGAATAGTAGATGCAGTCAATCTCCGGGCTGCGTGCCAGCATCTGTGCTGTCAGCTGACGGCCGGTCTGGATCGCGCTTTCGCCGGAGTAATGCTCAATGTCTCCAAGTGTGACGCCCTGCGCCGCCAGCCCATCCGTAAAGCCGTGAAAGCGTTTTCTGGCGCGAAAGTCCTGCGGCATCTTGGTGCCGATGAAGCCGATCTTGCGGTATCCGCGGGACAGGATCTGCTTTGCCATACCGCGGCCGGCCTGCAAATGCGAGATGCCGACGCAGTGGCGCACAGGATCACCATCGACATCCATTACTTCGACCACCGGGCAATCGGCTTGCTGCAGCATCCGCCGGGTTGCGTCCGTGTGTTCCAGCCCGGCCGCAATCAGCCCCGAAGGCCGCCAGCTGAGCATTTCGCGGATGACGCTTTCTTCTTCATCCAGGTCATAGCCAGAGACCCCGACGACCGGCTTCAACGGGCTGTCCCGCAGCACCGCTGAAACGCCCGAGAGAACTTCCGGGAAGACAAAACTGCTCAGAGATGGCACCACCACCGCTACAAGGTTGACCGACTGCGACGACAACGACCCGGCAATCCGGTTCGGCACATAGCCATGCTTGAGGGCGATGCCCTCGATCTTTGCCTTGGTTTTTTCGGACACATCCGGGGCGCCGCGCAATGCGCGGGAAGCGGTCATTTCGCTGACGCCGGCCAGTTTGGCGACATCTTTCAGCAGCAGTTTCTTCGTCATGCTCCCATGCTCCTGCAGATCGCCGGGCGCCGCAAGAGCCGCTCTGCCTGCAAGCGGGTTGATTTTTCATTTCGTTATCGATATCGGTATCGCAACCGTTATCGCTACCGGATATTTGCCGGAGCCACAGCCGGAGATCAGAGATGACCCTGAAGATTGCAATCAACGGATTCGGACGTATCGGGCGCGGGGTGCTGCGGGCCCTGCTGGAAAGCGACGCCAAAGATATCGAAGTGGTCGCCATCAACGACCTGTCGCCCCCGGAAACCCTGGTGCATCTGCTGAAATACGACAGCGTGCACGGGCGGTTGAAAACGCCGGTATTTCTGGCCGATGATGAGATCCGCGTCGGACATCACAGCATCCGGCTGACCGCAATCCGCAACCCTGAGGACCTGCCCTGGCAGGATGTGGACATCGCCTATGAATGTACCGGCCTGTTCACCACCCGCAGCGCGGCGGCGCGGCATTTGGAAAACGGCGCCAAGCGGGTGCTGATCTCGGCCCCTGGCAAGGACGCAGACCGCACAGTGGTTTTTGGCGTCAATCACATGGACCTGACGGCAGGCGACGTCATCGTTTCCAATGCCTCCTGCACCACCAACTGCCTGGCGCCGCTGGCCAAGGTTCTGGACGAGACCTTCGGCATCAAGACCGGCTACATGACCACCATCCACGCCTATACCGGCGATCAGCCCACTCATGACACCAGCCACAAGGATCTCTATCGCGCCCGCGCGGCTTCGCTGTCGATGATCCCCACATCCACCGGAGCGGCACGGGCCATCTCCGAAGTGCTGCCGCATCTGAAAGGCCGGCTGGAAGGCTCTGCCATCCGGGTGCCCACCGCCAATGTCTCAGTGGTGGATCTGAGCTTTGTGCCGCAGAAGACCGCCACGGTTGAGGCTGTCAATGACGCGGTCAAGACGGCGGCCGGGAACGGGCTGGAGGGCATTCTGTCCTATGAGGAAGATCCGCTGGTCTCTGTCGATTTCAACCACGACCCACATTCAAGCTGCTTTGCCGCTGCCCAGACATCCGTCACCGCCGAAGGGCTGGTACGCGTTGTCAGCTGGTATGACAACGAATGGGGCTTCTCCAACCGGATGGTGGATACCGGCCGCCGCATTGGCGCCGTGATGAAAGCCACAGAGGTTGCACTGGCCAGCTGACCGGGCCCTCCCGCCCGTCGCCACCCTTTCGGGCCGCCTCCCGTTGGGCCCGGCGCCGCGCAGACGCGCGGCGCTGTTGCGTTTGCCGCCAGGCTTTTGACCTTGAACAAGGCCAGCCTGCAGAAAAGCTGTCTCCAGAATGCGCGAAATCAAACTCCGGCCCCTGTACGGCTGGTATGAGCCGCTGATTTGGGTCAGAACAGGTGCAAGACATGACCAGCAACAGGAGACCGGCGTGACCGTCACCCGTGAAACCGTCCTTGAGGCGCTCAAGAACATCACCGACCCCGTCAGCGGCTCTGACATTGTGAGCGCGGGTGTTGCCCGCGCGGTAACAGTCGAAGGCGGCACCGTCCGGTTCGTGCTGGAGATCGATCCCGGCAAGTCTGACGCCTATGGCCCGGTGCGTGATCAAGCCGATGCCGACGTGGCAGCGCTGCCGGGGGTGGAGAAAGTCTCTGCAATGCTGACAGCCCATTCGGAGAAGGCGCCGCCGGATCTGAAGCCCAAGCAGGCAGCCCAGCCCCAACAGCAGGCGCCGCAGAAGGTTCCGGGCGTGGCGCGTATTCTGGCAGTGGCCTCGGGCAAGGGGGGCGTCGGCAAATCCACCGTCTCGGCCAATCTTGCCTGCGCCCTGGCGATGCAGGGGCGCAAAGTCGGCTTGCTGGATGCTGACGTCTATGGCCCTTCTCAGCCCAAAATGCTGGGGGTGAGCGGCCGACCTGCCAGCCCGGATGGCAAAACCATCCTGCCGCTGCGCAACCATGGTGTCACCATGATGTCGATGGGGCTGATGACCGGCGAGGACCAGGCAGTAATCTGGCGCGGCCCGATGCTGATGGGCGCACTGCAGCAGATGCTGCTGCAGGTGCAGTGGGGCGAGCTGGATGTGCTGATTGTCGATCTGCCGCCGGGCACCGGTGACGTGCAGATGACCCTGGCGCAGAAAACCCATGTGGACGGCGCCATCGTGGTCTCTACCCCGCAGGATGTGGCATTGATCGACGCGCGCAAGGGCATCGACATGTTCCGCAAGATGAACGTGCCGGTGCTGGGCATGATCGAGAACATGTCGACCCACATATGCTCCAACTGCGGCCACGAGGAACATCTGTTCGGCCATGGCGGCGTGGCGCAGGAAGCTCAGAAACTGGGGGTGCCACTGCTGGGCGAAGTGCCCCTGCATCTGGAAGTGCGCCTTGCCGGGGACAATGGCACCCCGATCGCAGCAGCCCAGCCCGGCAGCGCCCAGGCCAAGGTGTTCCTGGACATTGCAACCCAACTGGTTGACGCGGGCGCAGCATGACCCCGCGTGACCTCAAAAGGGCTGAGAAGCACCGATCCCCCACAGGACAGCTACGGGCCGGCTGAGAATTGAAAGGCGTTTGAAGGGCGGGTTCATCCTTCAAACGTCTCCACCCCACCAACGCCGCGCAGCGGCGCCACGCCCAACTGTGACTTGTATTCTTCGAATACAAGGGAGCAGGCGGGAGCCCTCCCCCTCGGATCAGGAATACTGCTGCGGGACCGCCTCGGCCCGCGGACCACGATCATCCGGCAGGGCAGCCTGCAGGGCGTCATGCCCAACCGCGCCCTCAGGCTTGGCCATCGCGCCAGGAGCCAAGCCAAATGTCATGGCCGAAATGCGCGATCGCCCCAACCCGGCGGGCAAGCAGCCTGCATCAACTTCGACATCGTCCCAGTTACTTGCGATACGCTAGGGGAATTGTTGCCGCGATGCCTTTTCTATCCCCTGAACCGACCCAATGATCGACACACAGCAGGGGGTATTGGCAATGCTGACGATTTCCGCTCAGACAATGCCGCAGGTCCGACTGCAATAGCTGCCGTCGCCAATCACCAAGCTTGCGACCTGGCCGTCAGCACCAATCTTTATGGGCGCTGAAACGGCTGCCGAAGATGGTGCGATCTGTGTAGATGAACGGTGCTTCTGCCCGTAACCGGGCCCTGTTTTCCCGTCCTTGTTTTGCAACTGGCCCAAAGCAGCTGAGACACGCTGCCTTCATCTGCCCTGCCAGCCCGGCGCGTCCCCCTGCTGCCCCAGCAGAGCGCAAGCCCAGTGGTTCCTTTGGAAAGTATTGCGCCTTCAGCTTTCGCTCACACATTGACAATCGAAATACTGGCGCCGCGGGTGACCGGGATCCGTTCTGATCGCCAGATTTCAGCTGGATCGCCCATAGCTGCCAAGCCTGCATCCTCGGCTTTGCACAGTGCCCCGCAATTGCGTCCATCTTCCCGTTTGCCCTGACCATCAGCACAGGTCGCGCCACCAAGTAGGACGCCGTTTTTGCCAGCAACGATTGTAAGCTCATGACCGCCAGTGAATTTCGCTTCACCAAGGCAATCGCCTGTTCCCATGGCGGTTTTGACCTGAGAAGCCATCGCCGCAAAGGGGGTCAGATGGCCTGAAATGGTGTTCGGGCCGCCACCCTAAGAACTTGCTCTTTACGATCTACCAAGAAAGTCACGCCGCTATCTTGGCGGGCAAAACCATTGGAGCAGCAGCCAATCAGGCCACCATTGTTGACCTTCGCCAAATTCGAGGAAACCGCTTCTGTATCTGCAATATACATGGTTGTGCAGGAAGTAGGCCCGTGCCTGCCAAATCGGTCGTCCCGCCAAACGTCCTTTGGATACCCCGCTGCAGTCAGTTGGTGCAACTATTCGTGGCTGATACGTCACGTTTCGCTTCAGTCAATTCTGCAAGGCAGTCGTCGCTGGCCAGACAGTCCTGTGCAGTTTCGCCGCCCAGGATGCCAATTCGGCAGCAATCAGCCTTTCTTCTCATTTCTCTCCGGTTGATCCTCCCCCAAGAGAGCCCTCTGGGGCTGGTAAGGACAATTCAAGCGCTATTCGGCGGGAAGAGCGGTGCGCAGGGCGCCCGTTTTTGCCAGCATATTGATCTCGGTTGGGAAGAAGTACCCAGAGACTTCGTCTCCGGCACCATAGATTTCGCGCGCCACGCCGGTCGTCAGATGTTCCGGCAGACCGTCAAACACGATGCGGCCGTCACGCATGCCGACAACCCGGTCGCAATAGCGGCGCACTGTGTCCAGCCTGTGCATGTTGGCGATGACGGTGCGCCCGTCCTCCTCATGGATGCGGCGTAGCGCTTCCATCACGGCCCGGGCGTTCATCGGGTCCAGAGAGGCAATCGGCTCATCCGCCAGAATGATCTTCGGCTCCTGCATCAGCGCCCGAGCAATCGCGACCCGCTGCTGCTGACCACGAGACAGCGCTCCGGCCCGCCGGGCCGCATGTTCGCCAATGCTCAGCCGGTCCAGGATGCCGATGGCCTTGCGGGTATCTGCCACCGGGTGCAGGTTGAACAGCGTCGCCATCGCGCTGCGGCGGTTCGGCGTGCCATGCAGCACATTTGAAACCACATCCATGCGCGGTACCAGGTTGAACTGCTGGACAATCATCGCGCATTCAGTTTGCCAGGCCCGTTTGTCCCTGCCCTTCAGCCCGGTGATCTCGCGGTCTCTGAACAGAATGCGCCCCTCACTTGCGTATTCCAGCCGGTTCAGCAACCGCAGCAGGGTGGATTTTCCCGCGCCGGAGCGGCCGATGACACCGATCATGCAGGGTTTGTCGATATCCAGCGTGGCGGCATCCACCGCGATCTTGCCACCAAACCGTTTGGTCAGTTTGTCAATGCGCAGCACCGGAGCGCTCCTTTGCCGTTAGGGAACCACCTACCGGCCCGGCGCAAAGCTCATGTGTCACTGCTGTGAAAGTTTTGTAACGCAGCCCGGCGCACCCTGTAATCCCGAGTGCCGAGGAAACATGTCTGCGGCGCAATCTGCCTCTGTCCACAACCGGCCGGACAGTCTATACGGCCTGCGACTCCCCCTTTCCCTTTGCAAAAGGAAGCTGCCAGATGTCCTTTGACCGCAAGATCAAGATTGCCCCCTCGATCCTTTCCGCCGATTTCGCCAACTTCGGCCAGGAAATCCAGGCGATTGAAGCCCAGGGCGCCGACTGGGTGCATGTGGATGTGATGGACGGGCATTTTGTGCCGAACCTCACCTTTGGCCCGCAGGCGGTAAAGGCGTTTCGCCCGCATGTGAAAACGGTGATGGATGTACACCTGATGATCGCGCCGGTTGATCCCTATATCGACGCTTACGCCGATGCTGGCGCGGATGTGCTGACCGCCCATGTCGAAGCCGGTTCGCACATCCACCGCACCCTGCAAGCGATCCGCGGGGCAGGCATGAAAGCAGGTGTCGCACTGAACCCCGGCACCCCGGCCGAGGCGGTTGAGCATCTGCTGGACCTGACCGATCTGGTCTGCGTGATGACCGTGAACCCAGGGTTCGGCGGCCAGAAATTCATCGACATGACCGCCAAGATCCGCCGCCTGCGCGCGATGATCGGTGACCGTCCGATCCATATCGAAATCGACGGCGGCGTTGACCCCGCAACGGCGCCCTTGGTGGCCGAGGCCGGCGCCGATGTGCTGGTGGCCGGTTCGGCTGTGTTCAAAGGCGGCTCGGTCAGCAATCCGGAAGTCTACGGCGAGAACATCCGCAAGATCCGCGCCGCGACCGAAGGCTCCTGGGCCTGAAACGCAGGTACTCCCGCCAATCGCCGGGCGCATCAAAGATGCACCGCTCTTGTTGGGCCGTGCGCCGCGCGTTCCGCGCGGCGCTGTTACGTGATACCGCCAATGTTCTGCGGATGAGCCCGGCATGGCCCGGGCTGCGCGCTGACGGCCCTCGACGGGCCAGAGGCGCGCACGCCTGCTTCAGGCACCCTGGTGCTCAAGCACTCTGGTTCAAGATCTCGAAACTTCTGCCCTCGGACACCAGTTTGTCCAGTAGCGGTGCTGGCTGCCAGAAGAAACCGTCTTCGGCCGCATAGCTGTGGATATCGGCGAGGATACCCTCCAGCCCCTGCAGGTCAGCCCATTTCAGCGGTCCGCCCCAGAACCGCGGAAAGCCGAAGCCAAACAGCATCACCATATCCACGTCCAGCGGGCGGCGGGCGATGCCCTCGCCGACCACCTTGGCGGCCTCGTTGACCATGGCGCACATATAGCGGCGCAGCACCTCTGCATCCGAAAACGCGCGCGGGGTGATCCCCTGCTGCTCCTGATCCTCGGCAATCAGTTCCGCCACCTGCGGGTTCGGCACGCCGCCCCGCTTGCCATCTTCGTAAATATAGAACCCCTTGCCTGTCTTCTGGCCAAAATCACCGCCTTCACACAGCATCTCGTAGAAGCGGGGCACCCGTTCACGCGGATCCCGCGTCGGCGCGCGGCGTTTGCGGGCGGCCCAGTTGATGTCGAGCCCGGCAAGGTCACCCATCGCAAAGGGCCCCATCGGGAAGCCGAAATCGGTCACAACCTTGTCCACCTGATAAGGCGAAGCGCCGTCCAGCACCACATATTCTGCGGCCTTGCGGTAAGTGTTCATGATCCGGTTGCCGATGAACCCGTCGCAGATCCCGGACCGGACCGCGACCTTCTTTAGCCGCTTACCAAGAGCAAACCCGGTGGCCAGAACCTCTGGTGTGGTCTGAGCGGCAACCACAATTTCCAGCAGCTTCATTACATGCGCGGGCGAGAAGAAATGCAGCCCGATCACATCCCCCGGACGAGAGGTCGCCGCGGCGATGTCATCCACATCCAGATAGGACGTATTGGTCGCCAGCACCACACCCGGCTTGCAATGGCTGTCGAGCTTGCCAAAGACCTCGCGTTTGACGCCCATGTCCTCGAACACGGCTTCGACCACCAGATCCACCTGCCCCAGTGCTGCATAATCCGTGGCCACAGTCAGCGCTTCACCAGTCAGCTGGCCGTATTGCGTCTGGGTGATTTTGCCCCGCATCAGGGCGCCCTTCAAATTACCTTCGATCCGGCCGCGCGCGGCAGCAACGCCCGCATCCGTCATTTCGATCAGCACCACCGGCAGCCCGGCCAGCAGCGCTGCAGTGGCGATCCCAGCCCCCATGGTGCCGCCGCCGATCACCCCCATTGAGGCAACTTCGCGTGGAGCAATCCCTGCCAGCTCCGGCAGCTTGCCGACTGCACGCTCCGAGAAGAAGGCATGGACCAGCCCCTGCCGCTGTGGCGACGCCATTAGCTCCTGAAACAACTCGCGCTCGCGCTTGAGACCCGCCCCAAAGTCCTCAGCCTCTGCGGCTGCCTGCACCGCACGCACTGCAGCTGCCGGAGACAGCTGGCCACGGCCTTTCTTCAATGCAGCCTTGTGGGCGGCATCAAAATCCACCATCCCCGGCGCGGGCATTTCCCCCACAGCCCGCCGGGGTGCTCCGGCATCCAGCAGCTCCTGCGCATAAGCCAGGCCGATTTCGCGCGGCTCACCTGCTTCGATGCGGTCGATAATTCTCTTGTCCAGCGCTTCCGCCGCGCCGATGTGGCGGCCCGTGGTGATCATCTCCAGCGCCGCCTCGGACCCGGCCAGCCGCGGCAGCCGCTGAGTGCCGCCGGCACCCGGCAGAATACCCAGGTTCACTTCCGGTAATCCCATTTTCGCCGCAGGCACTGCAATCCGGTAATGCGAGGACAAAGCCACCTCCAGCCCGCCGCCCAGCGCCGTGCCATGCATCGACGAGACCACGATCAGCGGCGAGGCCTCGATGCGGCTGCACAAGTCCGGCAGATAGGGGTCCTGCGGCGGCTTACCGAATTCGCGGATGTCAGCGCCGGAAAAATAAGTCCTGCCGTCGCCATAGATCAGAATTGCTCTGGCGCCTTCGCTCTCAGCCCGTTCGATCCCCGCCAGCAACCCCTTGCGCACATCAATTCCCAACGCGTTCACCGGCGGGTTCTGTGCTTTCAGAACAGCAATCTCCCCGACCCGTTCATATGCAATGGCTTCGCTCATCCGATTTTCCCTCTCTGTTCTGCGGCAGTGGGCGGTATCCGGCGATCAGACACAGCAACCGCGCAAGGGCCAGGCCCTCACGGCAGACAATCGGCCCCGTACCGCGCGTCACCGCGCCTGTTGCCCCTCCCGCCATGGCGCCTGTCACTCCGGCATTTACGTAACAGACATCAGACAAAATGAAACCATCCTGAAACTCGGCATCCGGTCCTGCATCGAAAGCCGGATCAGGCGAACCCGTCTTTGCCACACCGATGGGAAACCAACCCTCTGAGTTTCCGGTCCCCGACAGAGCAAGCAGCATCAGTGATGCGGCACTCCTGCTCATGCACTACAGGGTTTTGCGGATAGTTGCGGCGCCTATCCTCACTAAACCCCGCCAACGCGTCGCCGCCCTACCTGCGGATGACCTCGCGAGACAACTCGTCTTGTCATCTTTGGCGGCATAGATGCAGACGACAAGAACGGCCCTCTGCTGTTCATGAGGTCATCTTCTCGTTAGGTGGCCAAACAGGTTTCGGCCAGATCCAGGGCTTCGCCGCCCGGTCGAGCGAAACGATCCAGCCGCCCGGGTGCAACCATCCGCGCCATGCCTGCGCCAAGCGTTACCGCAATGAAGCCGATTGCCCGGCCCGGCAATGCGCGCCCCTTTGCTAGACAGCCCGACGCTCGCACTATCAGAAGATCTTTGCCGAAAGCCTTGCCTTCCTCTTGGAACAGGCCGTGCGACCCTGATATCGCGGCTTCTTTCTGGTCAAAAATACCCGCGCCGCAGGCAAGGGGCCGTCAGGCCTCGTTCTGTTCCGTCTGCCAGATCATTGCGCTGGCTTTGAGAGGTTTCCGGGCGATTCAGGCACTCTCCGCTGCTTGGCAAGTCGGGTCTGGGGCGCTGCCCCCGCCCTTGCGGGCTCCCCCGGAGTATTTGGGCAAATGTGAAATTGCATTACGCATCCTTCGGCGACAGCTCCGGAAATTTGCAGAGCGGCATGTTAGAGCAATCGGGTCCCGCATTTGCACATCCTCGCCAGAGCGGGCTTTCGCCGCACAGGAATTGCATCAAAGAGCGCCCATTTTCAGGATAGGCGGCGCGAGTGCACTGCCCGCAGCACCCTGGCGCGACCCCAAGGGTCAACGCCGCATTCTGGCTAACGCTCCCGATCAGGTGGTAGCCCGTGGCCGGAGGAGCAGCGGTCCGTTTGGTCCGGCATCCTCGACGTGCCGCAAGTCGGCGATTGCACATAGGCACAGATGAAACGCAACCCCCTCGCGGCCAAGGCATCAACATGCAGGTGTGCAGATGCGGATGGCCTGCGCAGGCCAGATAGTCGAACCGCAGCTGATCGAACACGATGCACAGAATGTTCGTAGGCGCGTGCAACGCACGGGCTGCTGCCGCATGAACATACAAGCAAAGCACTTTTTCGCTAGGGTAACTTCTTGACCGCAAGCCTGCCTGCCGGAACTATTGCGGCATTCAAGATCATATCCAAAAGGCAATTATGACCTGCTCAACCCGCCGGAAAACCGTCCGCCCCGCAAAGCCCGATGACGGTTCCAGCCTCGCGGCCCTGTCCATTGAAGTCTGGCTTGGCACGTATCTGCACCAGGGTGTCAGCGGGTTCTTTGCGGATTATGTGCTGGAACACTACACGCCGGAGCATTTTGCGGCAGCCCTGAAGAACCCGGCCGAACGCCTGCTGGTCTCGCAGAACCAGGATGGCATCGACGGGTACATCCGGATTTCCCATAACCGGCCCAGCCCGGCAGGGCGCGGCTCAAACACCGAGATTTCCACGCTCTATGTCCAGCCCCGGCACCATAGCACTGGCACCGGCAGGAGCCTGCTGGATGCCGGGCTGCAAACCTGCCGCAGTTGCGGCTGGGACGCGCCCTGGCTGGCAACCAATTCCGGGAATTCCGGTGCTATCGGCTTCTACCTCAGAAACGGATTTGAACAGGTTGGCCTGACCCAGTTCAGGATTGGCGATGCAGAATACCCCAACGACGTTCTGCAGTATTCTACTCTCTGAAAACCGACGCCGAAGATCTCCCGCCCGTCGTCGGTCTTTCTTGCAAAAGACCGCCTCCCGTTGGGCCCCGCCCCCCGCCCCACACCGGGGCCGGGCCCACCGCCCAGGCGCCAATTAATGGCAAACCACCGCCGCCGGTGGGCCGGGCCCCGGGCCACCGCCGGGTGCGGGGCCCAACGGCCATGGCGCATTTTCATGCGTCAGCAGCTGGCGGGAGCATCCGCCGCTGCCAACTGGCCGTTCCCGTCCGCATCAATATGTTACACAATGCGGCACAGATAAAATTATACGTTACATTTTAACTTGCCGCGAATCATCTTCCAGCATATCACCGACCCAACGGTCGGCTTTTCTTGTTGCCGCCACAGGAGACGCGAACACCCATGGATGCTTTCATCTGCGATGCCACCCGCACCCCGATCGGCCGCTACGGCGGAGCATTAAGCCAGATGCGTACCGATGACCTGGCCGCTTTGCCGATTGCCGCGCTGGCGGCGCGCAACCCGGACGTGGACTGGGGCGCATTGGACGATGTCATCATGGGCGACGCCAACCAGGCCGGCGAGAGCAACCGCAATGTGGCCCGCATGGCCGCCCTGCTGGCAGGACTGCCGTCCACAGTCCCCGGCACCACAATCAACCGGCTCTGCGCCTCTGGCATGGATGCGGTCGGCATGGCCTCGCGCGGGATCAAGGCAGGCGATTATGACATGGCCATCGCCGGCGGCGTCGAAAGCATGAGCCGCGCGCCTTTTGTGATGCCCAAGGCAACCAGCGCCTTTACCCGCGCCAATGCGGTTTACGACACCACCATCGGCTGGCGTTTCGTGAACAAGAAGATGCACGAGACCTACGGCACCGACTCGATGCCGCAGACCGCCGACAATGTGGCTGAGGATTACCGCGTCAGCCGCGCCGATCAGGACGCCTTTGCCGCCCGCAGCCAGGCCCGCTGGGCCGCTGCGCATGAAGCAGGCCTGTTCCAGGATGAGATCACCCCGGTCACCATCCCGCAGCGCAAGGGCGATGACATTGTGGTGGACACAGACGAACACCCCCGCCCGGGCACCACGGCTGAGAAGCTGGCGGGGCTCAAGGGGGTGAATGGCCCGGACAAAAGCGTGACCGCCGGCAATGCCTCCGGCGTCAATGACGGCGCGGCGGCGATCCTGATGGCCAATGAGGCCGCAGCCGCGCGGAACGGCCTGAAGCCGATGGCCCGTATCGTCGGAATGGCCGCCGCAGGAGTTGAACCGCGCATCATGGGCATCGGCCCGGTGCCCGCCACCCGCAAGGTGCTGACCCGGACCGGTCTCAGCATCGAACAGATGGACGTGATCGAACTGAACGAGGCCTTCGCGTCCCAGGGTCTTGCGACCTTGCGCGAGCTTGGCGTTCCGGACGATGCACCCCATGTCAATCCCAACGGCGGTGCGATTGCACTGGGCCACCCGCTCGGCATGTCCGGTGCGCGCCTGGTGCTGACCGCTGCTTATCAATTGCAGCGCACCGGCGGGCGCTATGCGCTCTGCACCATGTGCGTCGGCGTCGGGCAGGGCACCGCCCTGATCCTGGAACGCGTGTAGCGAAGGTTACGGAGGTCCCAGACATGTATGCTCAGATGGTCAAATCCGAAGCGGCCCAGGAGGATCCGGAACAGCTGGCGGCCTTTCAGGCGCGCATCGACGCCGGCGAAAAGATCGAGCCCAAGGACTGGATGCCCGAAGGCTACCGCAAGACGCTGATCCGCCAGATCGGCCAGCATGCACATTCCGAAATCGTCGGCCAGCTGCCCGAGGGCAACTGGATCACCCGCGCACCGACGCTGGAGCGCAAGGCGATCCTGCTCGCCAAGGTGCAGGATGAGGCCGGCCATGGTCTTTACCTGTATTGCGCGGCGGAAACCTTGGGCGTGTCGCGTGACGAGTTGACCGAAATGCTGCTGGATGGGCGAATGAAGTATTCGTCGATCTTCAACTACCCGACGCTGAACTGGGCCGACATCGGCGCAGTGGGCTGGCTGGTCGATGGTGCTGCGATCATGAACCAGGTGCCGCTGCAACGGACCTCCTTTGGCCCCTATTCCCGCGCGATGATCCGGATCTGCAAGGAAGAGAGCTTTCACCAGCGCCAGGGCTATGACGCCATCCGCAAGATGGCGGAAGGCACGCCCGCACAGAAGAAGATGGCCCAGGATGCGCTGAACCGCCTGTGGTACCCGTCGCTGATGATGTTCGGCCCGTCCGACAAGGATTCTGTCCATTCCGCCCAGTCGATGGCCTGGAAGATCAAGATGAACACCAATGACGAGCTGCGCCAGAAATTCGTCGATCAGACCGTGCCGCAGGCCGAATATCTGGGCCTCAGCGTCCCCGACCCGGATCTGAAATGGAACGAGGAGCGCGGCCATTATGACTACACCGATCCGGACTGGAGCGAGTTCTTTGAGGTGATCAAGGGCAACGGCCCCTGCAACACCGACCGTCTCGCGGCCCGCAACAAGGCCTGGGATGACGGTGCCTGGGTCCGCGACGGCCTCTTGGCACATGCCAAGAAGAAGGCCGCACGCCGACACGCCGCCGAATAACCCCCAGCCTTCCGGCGCTTCATCAGTTTTCGGACATTGCAGCGGCGCCCCCTCAGCCAGGAGGATTTGAGACATGAAAAACGAATGGCCCCTCTGGGAAATCTTCATCCGCGGCCAGCACGGGATGAGCCACCGCCACGTCGGCTCCCTGCATGCCCCGGACGCCGAGATGGCGATCAAGAACGCCCGCGACGTCTATACCCGCCGCAACGAGGGCGTGTCGATCTGGGCGGTCGAGGCCAACCACATCGCCGCGTCATCTCCCAGCGACAAGGGCCCGCTTTATGAGCCGTCGGAAAGCAAGGTCTATCGTCACCCGACCTTCTTTGACATCCCCGACGAAGTGGGGGCCATGTAATGACCACCCCGACAATCAAGAGCCCGGCATTTGCCCAGTTCCTGCTGCGGATGGGCGACAACCCCCTGATCCTCGGCCATCGGATCAGCGAATGGTGTGGCCATGCACCGGTGCTGGAAGAAGACATCGCGCTGGCCAATACCGCGCTGGACATGATCGGCCAGACTCGGATGTGGCTTGGCCTTGCTGCTGAAGTACAGGGAGACGGAAAATCCGCCGACGATCTTGCCTTCCTGCGCGACGCCTGGGAGTTCCGCAACCTGCTGCTGGTAGAGGTGCCAAACGGTGATTTCGGCCGCACCCTGATGCGCCAGTTCCTGTTTGATGCCTGGCATGCGATCCAACTGGGCCGGCTGATGAAATCCGCAGATGAGCGGGTCGCCGCGATTGCCGAGAAGGCCTCGAAAGAAGTGGCTTACCATCTGGAGCGCTCTGCCGACACCGTGGTGGGCCTGGGCGATGGCACCGAAGAAAGCCATCGCCGGATGCAGGAGGCTTTGGACTATCTGTGGCCCTATGTAGGCGAGATGTTCCAGTCCGACGATGTGGACGCAGAGATGGTCACGGCGGGCATTGCCCCCGATCCAGCCTCCTTGCGCGTTGAATACGACGCGCTGATCTCCCGCATCCTGACTGAGGCAACACTGACCATTCCGCAAAGCCGTTTTGCCCACAAGGGCGGCCGCACCGGTGCGATGCATACCGAGCATCTGGGCCATTTGCTGACCCAGATGCAATGGCTGCAGCGCGCCTATCCCGGCGCCACGTGGTAAGGCCACGGCCATCGCAATCCCGGGCGCCCCTCCTTTGGGCAAAGCTGAAGCCCTCCCGCGGGGGAGGTCGGGGGCTGCCCAGCCTATCGTCCGGGCGACACAGCTAATGAGGGCAACCGCATGCGCCAGGTAACAACTCAGCCCAGCACCACCCGGATCTGGGAGTGGCTTGACGCTGTGCCCGACCCGGAGATCCCGGTGATCTCGCTGGTGGACCTTGGCATTATCCGCGATGTGGCCTGGGAGAGCAGCACGCTGGTGATCACCGTCACCCCGACCTATTCCGGCTGCCCGGCAACCTCGGTGATCAATATGAATATCGAAACTGCCCTGCGGGACCGCGGCATCGAAGATCTGAAACTGAAAACGCAGATTTCACCTGCCTGGACCACCGACTGGCTGTCCGAAAAAGGCCGCACCAAGCTGGAGGATTACGGCATCGCCCCGCCCCAGCCCGCAGGCGGCCCCGAGAAATGCCCGCATTGCGGCAGCCCGCATGTCACCAAGGTCAGCCAGTTCGGCTCGACCCCCTGCAAGGCCCACTGGCGCTGCCAGAACTGCCTGGAACCCTTTGATTATTTCAAGTGCATCTGAGGAGACCCTGATGGCGCGCTTTCATGACCTAGAAGTCACCGACGTCCGCAAGACCATCCGCGATGCGGTGGTTGTGACCCTGAAGCCCGCGGGTGGTGCAACTGAGGAATTCGACTTTACCCAAGGCCAGTATCTGACCTTCCGCCGCGACTTTGACGGCGAGGAATTGCGCCGCAGCTATTCGATCTGCGCCGGCAGAGACGAAGGCATCCTGCAGGTCGGCATCAAACGCGTTGACGGCGGCGCATTTTCGACCTGGGCCAATACCGAGCTGAAAGCGGGTGATACCCTGCAGGCGATGCCGCCGATGGGCAGCTTCTTCACCCCGATCAATAGCGCGGCCGAAACCCATTATCTGGGTTTTGCCGGCGGCTCCGGCATTACGCCCGTGCTGTCGATCCTCAAGACCACGCTGGCGGCGGAACCCAGCTCCGCCTTTACGCTGGTCTACGCCAACAAAGGCGTCAACACGATCATGTTCCGAGAGGAGCTGGAGGATCTGAAGAATCTCTACATGGGCCGGTTCAACATGATCCACGTGCTGGAATCGGATGCGCAGGAAATCGACCTGTTCACCGGCCTGGTGACCGAAGAAAAATGCGCTCAGCTGTTCGCCCATTGGATCGACATCCAATCGGTCGACACCGCCTTTATCTGCGGGCCTGAACCGATGATGCTGGGCATCGCCAGCGCTCTGCGCACAGCAGGTCTCAGTGACGGCCAGATCAAGTTCGAACTGTTCGCTTCTGCTCAGCCGGGCCGCGCGAAACGCAAGGCCACCGCCGTGGACGCAGGCACCAGCGCCAACCAAACCAAGGCTGCGATCACCCTGGACGGTGCCACCCAGACCATAGAGATGGGCAAGGATATGACCCTGCTGGACGCCGCGCTGGAAAACGCGATGGATGCGCCCTATGCCTGCAAGGCCGGGGTCTGCTCCACCTGTCGCTGCAAGGTGCTGGCCGGCGAAGTCGAAATGGTCGCCAACCACGCGCTGGAGGATTACGAGGTCGAGAAAGGCTATGTGCTGTCCTGCCAGGCCTACCCGGTCACTGACAACGTGGTGGTCGATTACGACCAGTAACGCCTGCTTTTGGGAGATGAGACCATGGCGGATGACATGAACATCGAGACTTATCTGGCCCAGGGCGGCGTGCTGAGCAACCCGTCCAACGTGCCGCCGCGATATCGTGCCGAGCTGATGAAAATGATGGCGACCTTTGTCGACAGCGAGCTGGCAGGCGCTGCCGGTTTTGCCGACATCATCAACAAAGGCCCCGGCATCAAGGCACGCATCGCCGCCGCGAAAATCGTGCTGGAGAAATCCGACAGCGCTGAAAAGGTGCTCCGCATCATGGGCGACTTCGGTGCCGATACCGAACGCTATGCCGACCACCATCCCTGGACCGCCCGGCTGGAACGGGACGCGGACATCGGTCAGACCCGCAGCAAGCATGACATGCGGCTCGCGGTGTTCATTTACCCGCTAGAGGGCTGGGCCGACGCGGTGGTGATGAACCTCCTCATGGGCAGCGCGGTTGCCGTGCAGCTGCAGGAGCTGAGCCATGTTTCCTACCAGCCGCTGGCCGAAGCCTTCCGCGCTATCCAGCCCATCGAAGCGCATCACGCCGAATTGGCGGCGGAAGGGCTGATGGTGCTGGCAGAGACGCCGGAGGCCGGTGCTTTGCAGGCGCTGGCGGATTACTGGTGGCCGCGGGTCGCCGCCAGCTTTGGCTCCGGGAGTTCGCATAAGTTCGAGGTCCTGAAGGCCATGGGTCTGCGCCATACTCCCAATGCGGAATTGAAAGCCCGCTGGGAAAATACCGTCACGGCCGTTCTGGACAAAGCCGGCCTGAAGCCGACCGCTTGACTTCGTCCAGAAGCCTTCGCACAGGCACCAGCGCAGCGCCTTGCCGCAGCCACGTTGACCCATTCCAGCTTCCGCCACCCAGTGCTGGAGAGCGCAGTGGTGAACGCCAAGGCCGACTGCTTTTGTCCAAGTAACACCCGGATGCTGCGGAAGGCGCGCAGCATCCGGGCTCGCAACCTGCTGGTGCAGGTGCTAGTGCTGGACGCGACGGGCAATGTGACAGAAACAGCCACTACCAAGGTCTTCGAGGTCCACAATGGCAAGGATTTCATTCCAATCACCATCGTCACATCCTGCCAGAATGCTC
Source organism: Leisingera sp. S232 (assembly GCF_049800895.1). Classification (NCBI taxonomy): domain Bacteria; kingdom Pseudomonadati; phylum Pseudomonadota; class Alphaproteobacteria; order Rhodobacterales; family Roseobacteraceae; genus Leisingera; species Leisingera sp. S232. The sequence continues at coordinate 31,432 of NZ_JBNAFX010000026.1, forward strand.
CCGCCCGTTCCGGGTTTGCAAGCAAACCGGCTGCACGGTTGGGCATGGCACCGTGCAGCCGCACGGTGCCGCGCCGCGCGATTGCGCGGCGCGCGGGCCCAGGGCGCCCAGGGGTTTCCGGCGCCCCCCGAAGTACCGGCCGGCCCCGGCCCCCCCCCCCGGGCCCCGCCCCGGGCGCGCGCCCCCCCCGCGGCCCAAGGCCGCCAAGGGTGTTCCGGCGCAGCCGGAAGATCCTGCGGGCGCGGGAGCGCACCAGGCAGGCACGTCTGGCCGCCTGCACGTCTAGGGCCAGAAAACGCCGGGTTAACGGTGCTTTGGCTCTATTGCCTGATGGCGCCTCATGCGCCATGATCCGCGGTGCAACAACGAGAGAGCAAAGATGCGCAAATTCCTTGTGGTCCTGGACGACAGTCGCGAATGCCTGAATGCCATGCGCTTTGCAGCGATGCGGGCTGCGCATACCGGTGGAGGTGTGATTATCCTGTCGGTCATCCCGCCGGATGAATTCAACCATTGGATCGGCGTCGGCGAAGTGATGCGCGAGGAAGCACGCGAACGCATCCACGCTCATTTCGAAGTTTTCGCCAAATGGATGCGCGACCGCCAAGGCGTGGACCCGGAACTGGTGATCCGCGAGGGTGAGCCGGTGCCGGAAATCCTCGACCATATCGAGGCTGATCCGGAAGTCGGCGTCCTGGTGCTTGGAGCCGGCACTGGCCGCAAGGGACCGGGGCCGCTGGTGACCCAGCTGACCAAGAACTCGGGGGCCCTTCCGGTCCCGGTCACGATCGTTCCAGGCGATCTGAGCAAAGAGAAGCTGGAAGCAATCACCTGAGGGAAGGCAGGAGCAGAAGCGATGAGTGGCAGAATTGCATTCTGGTTCGACTTCGCCTCGACCTATTCCTATCTCAGCGTGATGCGGATCAGTGAATTGGCCGCCAGCCGCCAGATTCAGGTCATCTGGAAGCCGTTTCTGCTGGGACCGATTTTCGCCGCTCAGGGCTGGAACACGTCCCCCTTCAATGTCTATCCCGCCAAGGGCCGCTATATGTGGCGCGACATGGAACGGATTTGTGCGTCACGCGGCCTGCCCTTCTGCCAGCCCGCCGCGTGCCCGCAGAACGGGCTGATGGCGGCGCGGCTGGCTCTGGCTGCCGGACAGGACAGCATCGAAGCCTTTGCGAAATCCGTGTTTCAAGCGCAGTTTGGCGATGGCGCAGACATTGCAGAACAGACTGTCCTGCAAGACTGCCTACGCCGCGCGGGTTTGGATCAGGACCTTATGCTGCGGGCGCAATCCAGCGAAATCAAAGCAGCCTTGCGGGCGCAGACAGATGCGGCCAGTGCAGCGGGCATTTTCGGTGCGCCCAGCTTTACCAGTGGCCGGGAATTATTCTGGGGCGACGACCGTTTGGAGCAGGCTTTGGAATACGCCGGCGCCACATCAACTTAGAATCGTTCCAAATCTTGACTTGGCGGGCTGCAAGGCGCATATCGGGGGCACGCTTAACGGAGACCCGACATGTTCATTCAGACTGAATCCACGCCCAACCCGGCGACGCTGAAATTCCTGCCGGGCCAGACCGTTCTGGAAGTCGGCACCGCTGACTTCCCCAGCGCAGACGCCGCGGGCAAGTCGCCGCTGGCCTCCCGCATCTTTGCGGTTGATGGCGTGACCGGCGTGTTCTTCGGCAATGACTTCGTGACTGTAACCAAAGCGGACGGTGTCGAATGGGACCACATCAAGCCTGCTATTCTGGGCGCGGTGATGGAACATTACCAGTCCGGCCAACCGGTGATGGCGGACGGCTCTGAAAGCCCAGCGTCGGGTCATGCGGAACACACCGGTGAGGATGCCGAGATCGTCAACCAGATCAAGGAACTGCTGGACAGCCGGGTGCGCCCGGCAGTGGCCCAGGACGGCGGCGACATCACGTTTCACGGCTTTGACCGCGGCGTCGTTTACCTGCACATGCAGGGCGCCTGCGCCGGCTGCCCGTCCTCGACGCTGACACTGAAGATGGGCATCGAGAACCTGCTGCGCCATTACATCCCGGAAGTCACCGAGGTGCGCCCGGTTGCTGTCTGAGCCCCTGCGAAAGGACTTCCCATGACGTCCGAACCGCTGGTTCTGGGATTTGACACTTCGGCCGCGCATTGCGCGGCCGCTTTGCTGCGCGGTGATGCAGTGCTGGCCTCCCGGCTGGAGGAAATGTCGCGCGGCCAGGCCGAACGGCTGATGCCGCTCTTGGAGGAGGTGCTGGCCGAGGGAAGTGCCACATGGGCCGATCTTGATGCCATTGGCGTGGGTATTGGCCCCGGCAATTTCACCGGCATCCGCATTGCGGTCTCTGCCGCCCGCGGGCTGGCACTGGGGTTGGAGGTTCCGGCCGTGGGCGTCGACGGGTTTGAGGCCCGCACCGCTGAGGGGTCTTTGCCCGCTGTGCCCGCCCCGCGCGGCCAGGTCTATGCCGCCCTGCCCGGGGAGGCACCGCGTCTGATGCCCCACCAGGAAGCCGAAGACGCCGCCCGCGGTGACGGGCTAGCCTTTGCGCCCGAGGCAAGCCCTGCAACAATCGCCGAAACCGTTGGGCGAATCGCTGCAGGGCGCTTCAGAACCACGACGGAGCCGCCTGCCCCCCTGTACCTGCGCGCAGCTGACGCCGCGCCTTCGAGCGATCTGCCGCCGGCTCTGATTGATGAGTGATCCGCTGACGCCTGCGCAAATGGCCGCAACCCACGCCGCGGCCTTCACCCAGTCGCGCCCCTGGTCTGCACAGGAGTTTGCCACGCTGCTGGATAGCCCGCTGGTGTTTGCCACCGGTGACGCCCGCTGTTTTTCCCTGCTGCGCGTAATCGCGGATGAGGCCGAACTGCTGACCATCGCCACTGATCCCGCCTATCAGCGCCAAGGCCTGGCCCGGACCTGCATGTCCGACTGGGAAACACGGGCCCGCGCATGCGGCGCTGCCGAAGCCTTCCTGGAGGTGGCCCAGGACAACGCGCCCGCCCAAGCGCTTTACCGCACTTGCGGATTCGCGGAATGCGGGCGCCGGACGGGATATTACCGCCGCATGGATGCCAATCCGGTGGACGCAATCCTGATGAGAAAAGCCTTGCGCTAGGCCAGTTGCGCGGATTTCGCACCAAATGGTCAAAAAGCGGTTGACCCCCTCCCTGCCCTGCAGGCTAAATTGCCGCACCCTCTTAGGCCTGAACAGGGCCGGGCAGCGGACGATCCCCGCTGCATCCAACAAATAATGACAGTGGGAGTTAACCTGATGACCCTGATGAAACCGCTGCTGCTGGGCGCAGCCGCAACGCTGGCCCTGACCGCAGGTGCCGCACTTGCGGAACCCGCCCTGATCTTCGATCTGGGTGGCAAATTCGACAAGAGCTTCAACGAAGCCGCGCATAGTGGTGCCCAGCGCTGGGCCGAAGAGACCGGCGAAAGCTACCGCGAAATCGAGCTTCAGTCCGAAGCCCAACGTGAGCAGGCGCTGCGTCGCTTTGCCGAGGCTGGCGCCAACCCGATCGTGATGGTCGGCTTTGCCTTTGCTGATGCGCTGGGGCAGGTGGCTGCTGATTACCCGGAAACCAAGTTCACCATCATCGACATGGTGGTTGAAGGCGACAACGTGCGCTCGGTTGTCTTTAACGAACACGAAGGTTCGTACCTTGTGGGCATGATGGCTGCCATGGCATCCAAATCGAACACCGTTGGGTTCATCGGTGGCATGGACATCCCGCTGATCCGCAAGTTCGCCTGCGGCTATGCCGAGGGCGTCAAGGCCGCCAACCCCGACGCCGCAGTGATCGCCAACATGACCGGCACAACCCCGGCGGCCTGGAATGACCCGGTCAAAGGCTCGGAGCTGACCAAGGCACAGATCAGCCAAGGCGCAGATGTGGTGTATGCCGCGGCTGGCGGCACCGGTGTGGGCGTGCTGCAGACCGCAGCCGACGAAGGCATCCTGTCGATCGGTGTGGACAGCAACCAGAACCACCTGCATCCGGGGAAAGTGCTGACCTCGATGACCAAAAAGGTCGGCAACGCTGTGTTTGAAGCCTTCACTGATGGTGTCGACATGGAAACCGGCTTCTCTGTCATGGGTCTGGCCAATGGCGGTGTCGGCTATGCCATGGACGAGCACAATGCACCGCTGGTCTCTGCCGAGATGCAGGCGGCCGTGGATGATGCCGCAGCCAAGATTGCCTCGGGCGAGATCAAGGTACATGACTACATGTCCGACGACAGCTGCCCTGCGCTGAGCTTCTAAGAAGAAAGCCTCAGGCCATGACGGATTCACTTCATATTCTGTTTTCGGCCTGGGGCGACCCATCGCCCGAAACGCGTGCCGCAAAATCAGACGCGGCCCTCGGGCCAGATTTTTATTACTCCGATCCCAACACCCCCGTCCCCATCACCACCCGCGATGCCTATCTGCATTACCTTGCGCGGTTCAGCGCAATGATGCCCAAAGGCAGTGCCAAAATCGTTGCCGTCTCTGAACACCACGGCCATGCACGCGCCACGGTGGATTTCGAAAAGGACGGCAAACGCATGATGCGCAGCCAGTATTTTGCTGACCTGCAGGACGGCAAGGTGGTACGGCTGATCGGATTTACAGGCATGGGAGAGCCCGATTGACCGCCCCCGCCATTGAACTCAAAGGCATCTCCAAGGCTTTTGGCCCGGTCCAGGCAAACAAGGACATTTCCATCAGCGTCGCCCCCGGCACCATTCACGGTATCATCGGTGAAAACGGTGCGGGCAAGTCGACGCTGATGTCGATCCTCTATGGGTTTTACAAGGCCGATTCAGGCGAGATCTGGATCAAGGGCAAAAAGACCGCGATCCCTGACAGCCAGGCCGCCATTGCCGCAGGTATCGGCATGGTATTCCAGCATTTCAAGCTGGTGGAGAATTTCACGGTTCTGGAAAACATCGTACTGGGTGCCGAGGACAGCGGCATGCTGATGCCGTCGCTGCGCCGCGCCCGCAAGGAACTGAAGGCGCTGGAAGAGGAATACGAGTTGTTCGTCGATCCCGACGCCCGTATCGACGAGATTGGCGTCGGCATGCAGCAGCGCGTAGAAATTCTAAAGGCGCTGTACCGCAAGGCGGAGATTCTGATCCTGGATGAACCCACCGGCGTACTGACCCCGGCTGAGGCCGACCAGCTGTTCCGCATCCTCGACCGGCTGCGCGCCGAGGGAAAGACCATCATCCTGATCACTCACAAGCTGCGGGAGATCATGGAATACACCGACACCGTCTCTGTCATGCGGCGCGGCCAGATGACCGCGACCGTCAAAACAGCCGAGACCAGCCCAGAACATCTGGCGGAGCTGATGGTGGGCCGCAAGGTGCTGCTGCGTGTCGACAAGGTAGCCGCCCAGCCCGGCGCCCCGGTCCTGGAGATCGAGAACCTGCGAGTCGTGGACAGCGCCGGCGTCGAACGCGTCAAGGGCATCGACCTGACTGTGCGTGCTGGCGAGATCGTGGGCATTGCCGGCGTCGCAGGCAACGGCCAGTCGGAACTGCTGGAAGTGTTGGGCGGCATGCGTCACAGCTCTGGCAGCATCAAACTGCATGGGGCCCCCCTGCCACTGCATGGTCACGGCTCGGATGCCGCTGCCCGGCGCGCCGCCCATATCGGCCATGTGCCAGAGGACCGCCAGCGCGAAGGTCTGATCATGGACTTCCACGCCTGGGAGAACGTCGCCTTTGGCTATCACCGCGATCCGGCCTATCAAAGCGGGCTGTTGATGAACAATGCGGCCCTGCGTGCCGACACGGAAGCCAAGATAGAAAAATTCGACGTGCGCCCGCCCGATCCCTGGCTGGCCGCCAAGAGTTTCTCTGGTGGTAACCAGCAGAAAATCGTGGTGGCGCGTGAGATTGAGCGCAACCCCGACCTTTTGCTGATCGGCCAGCCGACACGAGGTGTCGACATCGGCGCTATTGAATTCATTCACAAGCAGATCGTCGAACTGCGCGACCAGGGCAAAGCGATCCTGCTGGTCTCAGTCGAACTGGAAGAGATCCTGTCGCTATCCGACCGGGTGGCAGTGATGTTTGACGGCGTGATCATGGGCGAACGCCCAGCAGATCAGACGGACGAAAAAGAACTGGGCCTCTTGATGGCCGGTGTCGCGGGGGAGGCCGCGTAAATGGAAAAAATGCCGAAATGGGCCGATGTGGTGCTGATCCCGTTGATCAGCCTGATCCTGGCCGCACTCTTGTCGGCCCTGGTGATCCTCGGGATCGGCGAAGACCCGGTGGCCGCGGTCAAACTGATGGTCGATGGCGCCCTGGGCTCCACCTATGGCTGGGGCTACACGCTCTATTACGCCACCAATTTCATGTTTACCGGCCTGGCTGTGGCGGTTGCCGCCCATGCGGGCCTGTTCAACATCGGCGGTGAAGGCCAGGCGATGCTGGGGGGGCTGGGCGTGGCTGTGATCTGCCTGTTCATTCCCTGGCCGCACTGGTCGCTGGCGCTGATCTTTGCCGCCCTTGGTGCGGGTCTGTTCGGTGCTGCCTGGGCTGCCATTCCGGCCTATCTGCAGGCCAAGCGTGGCAGCCATATCGTGATCACCACCATCATGTTCAATTTCATCGCAGCAGCGGTGCTGAACTATGTGCTGGTGAACCTTCTGCGCCCCGAAGGCTCAATGGACCCTGCCACTGCCCGTTTCCCTGAAACTGTGCATCTGCCCTCCCTGCATGAGCTGCTGGCCCCGGTTGGCATCGCGTTTTCGAAGTCCGCTCCTGCTAACGTCAGCCTGCTGGTCGCAATCGGTGCTTGCCTGTTTGTCTGGCTGCTGATCTGGCGCACCCCGCTGGGCTACGAAATCCGCTCTCTGGGCAAATCGGAGCCGGCTGCGCGTTATGCCGGCATTTCCTCAGTCCGCACCATCATGATTGCCATGCTCATTTCCGGTGCGCTGGCCGGCATGATGGCCGTGAACAACGTGATGGGCGAAGCAGAACGACTGGTACTGAACGCCACCGAGGGTGCAGGCTTCATCGGCATTGCGGTGGCCCTGATGGGACGCAACCATCCCTTTGGCGTGTTTCTGGCCGCGATCCTTTTTGGTTTCCTCTATCAGGGCGGCGCCGAACTGGCGCTGTGGACCTCGATCCCGCGCGAGTTGATCGTGGTGATCCAGGCCCTGGTGATCCTGTTCACAGGCGCGCTCGACAACATGGTCCGGATGCCGCTTGAGCGGGTCTTTCTGGCGATGCGGAAGGGGCAGAACTGATGGATTTCCTGACGATCATCCAGCTTCTGGACTCCACCGTCCGTCTGGCGACACCGCTGCTGCTGGCCTGCCTTGCCGGTCTGTTCTCGGAGCGCGCAGGCATTTTCGACATCGGCCTGGAAGGCAAGATGCTGATGGCGGCCTTTTTCTCCGCCGCGGTCGCCGCCGTCACCGGCAACGTCTGGCTGGGCTTGCTGGCTGGCATCGGCTCGTCGCTCTTGCTGGCCGGGCTGCACGGGGTTGCCTCGATCACGTTCCGCGGCAACCAGCTGATTTCCGGTGTGGCAATCAATTTTCTGGCCGCTGGCATGACGGTGCTGATTGCCCAGGACTGGTTCCAGCAGGGCGGCCGCACCCCCTCGCTGATCGGTGGCGGGCGGTTTACCCCGTTTGACCTGCCGTTTGCCGAAAGCCTTTCCGGCGTGCCGGGACTGGGCCCGGTCTATGCTGAACTGCTCTCTGGCCATTCGGTCCTGGTCTATATTGCATTCCTGGCCGTGCCCGCGACCTGGTGGGTGCTGTTCCGCACCCGCTTTGGCCTGCGCCTGCGCGCTGTGGGCGAAAACCCTGCTGCGGTTGATACCGCCGGCGTCTCGGTTGTCGGCCTGCGCTATGCAGCCGTCCTGATCTGCGGCCTTTTGTGCGGCATTGCCGGTGCCTATCTGGCAACCGCACTGCAAGCAGGTTTCGTCAAGGACATGACCGCCGGACGCGGTTTCATTGCGCTGGCGGCCCTGATTTTTGCCAAGTGGCGACCCTGGCACGCAATGGGGGCCTGTCTGCTGTTCGGCCTGCTGCAAGCCGTCGCCCTGCGCTTTCAGAACATCGAGCTGGGCGGCATCACCATCCCGGTGCAGGCAATGGACGCTTTGCCCTACGTGCTGACAGTGGTGATCCTGGCCGGTTTTGTCGGCAAGGCGATCCCGCCCCGCGCTGGTGGCGAACCCTATGTGAAAGAGCGCTGAACCGCACATCAACCTCAACTCTACACCCGGCCCTGCGCCGGGTGTTTCCGTTCCGGCTGGCGGTCTTTGGAACAAACGAAATACGCCGTGCCGTTCTGCTCTATGCGCAGGGCGCCTTGCTCTTAGGTCCAAACCGCCTCACTTTATCGATCCTGGTCTGTGCAATGTCGCCAGGCCGGTTGACCACCTGCGGCTTACTTGCTGTAAGGCCGCTATGCATATTTTCCTCCCCATCGCCGAAGTCTCGGTCAATTTCATGCTGCTGCTGGGCATCGGTGGTGCGGTTGGCGTGCTGTCAGGCATGTTTGGCGTTGGCGGCGGCTTCCTGATCACACCGCTCCTGTTCCTGATCGGCATCCCGCCGGGAGTGGCCGTGGCCACATCCGCCAATCAAGTGGTGGCCTCATCCGTTTCTGGTCTGATGGCACATTTCCGGAACCGCTCGGTGGATCTCAAAATGGGGTATGTGCTCCTGTGCGGCGGTCTTGCGGGTGCGGCCTTGGGGATGGTGGTCTTCAACCGGCTCAAGCAGCTGGGTCAGGTCGATCTGGCAGTGCAGCTTTGCTACGTGCTGTTTCTCGGCGTGATCGGCGCATTGATGTTTGTCGAAAGCATCAATGCTATCCGCAAGTCCCGTCAGGCCGGAGCCCCCCCGTCCCGAAAGCGGCGGCAGCGCTCCTGGATCCATGCCCTGCCCTACAAGATGCGGTTCAAGGCGTCCGGGCTCTACATATCAGTGCTTCCGCCTGCTCTGGTCGGCTGTGGCGTTGGCATTCTATCGGCAATCATGGGGGTCGGCGGCGGTTTCATCATGGTGCCTGCGATGATCTACATCCTCGGCATGCCCACCAAGGTGGTCATCGGCACCTCGCTGTTCCAGATCATCTTTGTCGCTGGCTTTACCACAGTGATGCACGCTACAACCAACCACACCGTGGATGTCGTGCTGGCGCTGTTTCTGTTGATCGGAGGTGTCGCTGGCGCCCAGCTCGGCACAGTGATTGGCGCCAGGCTCAAGGCGGAACAGCTGCGCGTGCTTTTGGCACTTCTGGTGTTGTCGGTCTCTGTCAAAATCAGCTTTGAGCTGCTGCTGCAACCGGCTGACCTGTTTACCCTGACGGTGCTGAGCCTGCCCTGACTGCCGGATAAACGGCCTAGCCGGGAATTTCTATAAGTCCAGTTTGCAACGGCAAATCAGTCCTGTGCGCTGCAGAGCGGCATAGATCATTGATTTTTGACATCACTGCGGTTTAACAAAGAACATGCAGATATACCTTCCCATAGCTGAGGTCTCAGTGAATGCCTTCCTTCTCCTGGGTCTCGGAGGAATGGTCGGCGTTCTCTCGGGCATGTTCGGAGTAGGCGGCGGCTTTCTTATGACGCCGCTTCTGTTCTTCATCGGCATCCCGCCGGCCGTGGCAGTGGCCACCGAAGCGAACCAGATTGTCGCGTCTTCCTTCTCTGGCGTGCTGGCGCATTTCCGAAGGCGCACGGTGGATATCAAAATGGGGATGGTCCTGCAGGTCGGCGGCCTGATCGGCGCGGCACTGGGGGTGGTGGTGTTCAACCATCTCAAGGCGCTTGGCCAGGTCGATCTGCTGGTCAAGCTCTGCTATGTCGTGTTCTTGGGCGTGGTCGGCGGGCTGATGTTCATTGAAAGCCTCAACGCCATCCGCAAGTCCAAGAAAACGGGCGGCGCCGCCCCTGCAGCGCACCGCCAGCGCGGCTGGATTCATGCGCTGCCGTTCAAGATGCGCTTTCGCACCTCCGGCCTTTACATCTCAGTGATCCCGCCAATTCTAGTCGGTGTCTGCGTGGGCATTCTGGCCGCCATCATGGGGGTCGGCGGCGGCTTTATTATGGTGCCGGCAATGATCTATATCCTCGGCATGCCGACCAAAGTGGTTGTCGGGACGTCGCTGTTCCAGATCATTCTGGTCACCGGTTTCACCACGATGCTGCACGCCACAACCAATTATACCGTCGACATTGTCCTGGCAGTGCTGCTGCTTATTGGCGGTGTGATCGGCGCCCAGATCGGCACGCGTATCGGGGTGTACATGAAGGCAGAGCAACTGCGCATTCTGCTGGCTCTGATGGTGATCGCTGTCTGCGCCAAACTGGGCCTTGACCTCTTGCTGCAACCGGCTGAGCTGTTCTCGCTCGGCGACACTGGAGGCCACTGACCATGCGCAAATTGCTGCTTTCTGCCGCAACCGCGGCCGCACTGGCACTGCTGCCGCACTCTGCGGCCCAGGCCGCCAAGGAAGAGGTCGTGCTGGGCCTGAGCCAGGACCGCGTGGCCATCACTGCCACGTTTGACGGCTCCGAAATCCTGATCTTTGGCGCGGTCAAGCGCGAGACTCCGATCCCTTCCGATGAGCCGTTGCAAGTGATTGTCACGGTGTCCGGCCCGGCACCTTCGGTCATGGTGCGCCGCAAGGAGAAGAAGCTGGGCATCTGGGTCAACGTTGACAGCGTTCTGGTCGATTCTGCCCCGGCGTTTTATGCGGTGGCCACCAGTGCGCCGTTTGACACCGTGCTGACCGATACCGAAGACCTGCGGTACCGCGTGTCGATTGAGCGGGCGATACGTTCAGTTGGTGCGGCAATGCACATCCGCGGAGCTCAGGATTTTGCTGATGCAGTGGTGCGTATCCGGGAGAAGGACGGTTTCTATTCTCTGCGCGAAGATACCGTCGCAGTGGATGAGCAAACCCTGTTCCGCACTGCAATCAAAATGCCCGCGGACTTGACCGAGGGCGATTATCAGACCCGCATTTTTCTGACCCGCGGCGGCGAAGTCGTGTCCCAGTATGAGACCACAATAGACGTGCGCAAAGTTGGCTTGGAACGTTTCCTGTTTGCACTGTCGCGCGAGCAGCCGTTCCTGTACGGCCTGATGTCACTGGCCATTGCCATTGCCGCCGGCTGGGGTGCCTCTGCGGCATTCAGCCTTCTGCGCAACCGGTAAAGAGGGGCGCTGCCCCTCTTGGCCTGCGGCCAATTCACCCCGGGGTATTGCGAACCAGAAAGAAGCCAAAGGCAACTGGCAAAGTCAGCCGACAGTTTCCAGATCTCAACGCTGCGCGCAGCGCCACGCCCAACGGGAGCGCTGCATCTTTGATGCTGCGGCGACGGGCGGGAGACCCTAGCCGCGGCCGATATAGGGCATTTTGGTTGCCATCACCGTCATGAACTGCACATTGGCCTCTGGCGGCAGGTCGGCCATGTGCAGCACCGAGCGCGCCGCATCCTTCACCGCAAAGCTCTGCATCGGCTCGGCGCCAGGATTAGCTTCGGCATGCCGGCGGCTCAGGTCCTCCACCATTGGGGTGCGGGCATTGCCAATGTCGATCTGGCCACAGGCGATGTCAAAGGGGCGACCGTCCAGCGACAGGCTTTTGGTCAGCCCGGTCATCGCCGCCTTGGTTGCCGCATAGGGCGCCGAATGTGGCCGCGGCACATGGGCGGCGATGGAGCCGTTGTTGATGATCCGCCCGCCCTGTGGCGCCTGATTGCGCATCTGGCGGAAAGCCGCACGGGCCGCCAGATACATGCCGGTCAGATTCACATTGACCGAAGCAAACCAGTCTTCCAGCGGGATCTCATCGATGGTGCCTGGCGGGGTAAAGATACCTGCATTGTTGAACAGCACATCCAGCCGGCCTACTGTACCGGCAAATCTGCTCATCACATGATCCACCGCCGCAGGATCGGTTACATCGGCGGGTAGCACATGGGCATTGGCATGGCCCGCAGCCACATCTTCCAGCCTGTCTGCCCGCCTGGCAGTCAGCCCAACCTGCCAGCCCTCAGCCAGAAACAGCTCCGCTGCAGCGCGGCCGATGCCGGAGCTGGCGCCAGTGATCAGAATGGATTTGCTCATGCCGGTGCATCCTCCTGTGTTTCCAGTGTCAGCGCCGCAGCGGGCACAGCTTTCAGATCATCCACCTGAAGTGGACCGGAGGGTTTTGCCAGACGATTGCGGACCACCCAGATCAGCCGCTCCTGGGCTCGGGTGATTGCCACATAGGCCAGCCGTTTCCACAGCGGCTGGCCTGCCTCGACCCGGCCCATCCGGGCGGCAGCGTAAATATCCGGAGCAAAGACCTGGGTGGTGTCCCACTGCGACCCTTGCGCCTTGTGTATGGTCACTGCCGCCCCATGCAGGAAAGTCGCGCCCATGCGGGCGGCATAGGGGATGAACGGTTCTTCCTCATCCGGCTTTTCGATTTTGACAATCGACGCGGCAGAGACCTGGGGGTCTTCTGCGCCCATCACATGCAGGCGGGAAAAGCCGGGCTTTCGGCCTGAGCCGAGAAAGACGACCTGTGCTCCCTTGATCAGCCCCCGCGCCTCAAGATCCAGGCGTTTCTTGCGGTGCTTCATCGGCAATTCGATACCGTCGCAGATCAGTGGTTCGCCCGCGATCAGCTCATCCTCCGGTGCGCCATGGACAGCCCGGAAGGCATTGATCAGGCGGATACGGGTATTGTTTCGCCAGACCAGAACCGGGGAACGCGCCATCAGATCGACCTCCACCCGCTGGCCCCAGACCACACGTTCGTCGCGGCGGGCGGTGTCCTCGATCATGCGCTCGAAATCCTCGAATCCCAGCTGCGGGTCGGCCAGTGCATGGGCCAGATCCAGGATCGGGTTGCCGGCCTCCTGCCGGTGGATGCGGTTCAGGACCAGTCGGCGCGGCTCTGGCAGGGTGTCGAACACCATCGACCCCGACTGATTGACCGGCGCCAGCTGCGCCGGGTCGCCAAACAGGATGAGATTCGGGAAAATCTCCTTGAGATCCTCGAACTGGCGGTCATCCAGCATCGAAGCCTCATCGACAAAGCCGATGTCCAAAGGGTCCTCGCGCCGTTTCCATCCAGTGATGAAATCGGAGCCGCGCAGCCCGGCCGCGGCCAGAGCACCGGGGATCGACTTGTTCTTTTCATAGAAGGCCGCGGCGCGGGCCAGTGCCTCCTCGGTCAAGCCTTCGATTTCCGGCTGCTCGCCCTGCCCGGCCAACCATTCGGCGATCTTCTCAAACTCGGGATCATAGACCGGAGTGTACAGAATGCGGTGAATGGTGGTGGCCGGCACCCCGCGCAGGCGCAGAACGCTGGCAGCCTTGTTGGTTGGCGCCAGAATCGCCAGGGTGCGGCGGTCATCGCTTTTCTTGCGGCTTTCATAGTCCCCCGAGACGACCTCGACTCCGGATTGCTCCAGCGCTTTGTACAGCTCCGCCAGCAGCAGGGTCTTGCCGGACCCTGCTTTGCCGATCACGGCCATTACCCCGGCATCGCCGCGGGGCGGATGCAGCAGCCCGTCATCAAGGTCCACCCCTGCTGCACGCAGGAGTTCGGCCACGCTGTCATAAGCGGTGGCCTGATCATCGGAAAACTGTACGGGCAGAGCTGTCATGGCGCGACCCTACAGCCGCGGGGCCGGGTCCGCCAGTGGCTCCGGCCCCGGAATGCGAATGCCTCAGGCGGTAAGCGCCATGGCCGCAGGAACGCTTGCGCCTCCGAAGGACCGGTCAAACCACAATTGCGAAAGCTCTGGCGGAATACCTGCCTTTGCAGCGACAGTCAGGTAGGTCTCTTCTGCGTATTCCCAGTACCCCATGCAGATCGGGTTTCTTGCCTGCCCGTCCGTGCTGACGATTTCCGGGCCAAAGCCGAGGTTGCGGAATGCTCTGGCCGTATGTCTGTAGAAAACCGCCGTATAGTGAGGAATGTTGAAATTGCGCATGATTTCCAAACTGCCCAGCATCAGGGCGGCACCGATCCGACCTTGCGCCTCGCGCGATAGGCAAAAGCGTGTGCACTCCCAGATCAGCGGGCTGCAGATCGGTACACCGTCACAAAGATCAAGGAACACCTCATTCACCATTACCCTGCCAGTCGTGGGCAGAAACCGCATGGACCCTCCATGGGTGCCATCTGGCTGCTCCCAGATCATGTAGAGCGGATTCAGATCATCATATTGATCCTTTTCCTCACCTCGACTGTTAACATGCACATCCCAGCCGAGCCGGGTCTTAAACTGGTCAGCTCGATCGCAGAACATTGAGTGGGCCAGACGGGAATGGTTGTGCAGCTCATGGCCGTAAACATAACGCAGCATGATTCAGTCTCCTTTTGATGGAAAAACAAAAGAAGATTACTGCTTTTAATTTTATTAACCGAGGGTCTCTGCAGGAGACTGCGCGCAGGTTCCGTTAAATTACAATCAAACCAAGGCTCAGAGCACGTGCAATCGCATGTGTTGTATTAATCGCACCCAACTTGAAGCGGGCGCTTTCGATGTAAACCCGCAGTGTATGCTCTGAGATCGTCAGAGTTTCGGCCACCTGCGCCCTGCTGTATCCGATTGCAAGAAGCGTCAAAGCATCAACTTCCCGCGGCGACAACGGCTGAGCCTCTTCAGCGCTCCTGGATGGCTCCAGTTCCAGAACCTTGCGGTTAAAATAATGCGCCATCAGAATGAGATCGCGCCCGTATTTGTCCGTGATCTTCTCCCAGGCGATATCGTCACAATTGTGACTCACCGTGAAGAGTGCAAACTGCCCGTTCGGCCCCCTGATAGGGATGGCATAACCTTGGTTGCCAACCCCGTGTTTCAGTGCATCTTTTAGAAACTCCCGGGCAGGTTTGGGCGACCAATCCAGCCGCTTCCAATCGACGGGGTGAAACCGCTGGTAACAGCCCACCACAACAGGATCCACACGCGCATAGGCCCGTTCCACATAACGATCAGTCCATTCACGGGAGTAAGACCCAAAGTAATAATGGTTGCCTGCAGTCTCGACCCATAAATACATGGCATGGTCCACACCGAAAACATCGCACACTTGGTGGATGATCTGATGAAGACCGTCCAGTGTCTCGATTGCATCGAGGCTTTCAAGAATGCGATCCAATTCTGCCTTGCTTGCCATTGTCCGATTGCCGCCATAGTCCGCTGGTATTCGTTTGGAATGCCGTAACACCCCTTTGCTTCAGGCATGGCATATAGTTCCTACCATTGCAGCGGCTAAGTTACTCTGGTCAATGGAATTTTTGATTTTTTGATCAAATTTTTCCGAAACCGCCCTTTCAGAGAGGCCCCAGGCTGGCCGCGCGCTACCTAAGGTTTATCATAGCTTTACCTTTTACCGCATACTGCCCCAAAAACAGAGAGAAAGCTGCAAGCAAGCTACTGAAACGTTGGAATTTTAAACAAAATTTCCCGCGAATAGCCGAGGCGATTCGCGGGAAACCGTGGTTTCTTCAAATTTCAGGCCAGACCGGCTTTAGGCGTCCAGCACATCCTGCAGTGTACGCAGGCCAGTCTTGGGCGCCTGCACCAACACCGACATGTTGCCTGGCAGATGTTCATTGCGCAGCATCTTCATATGGGCTTCCGGCAGGTCCGCCCAGGTGAAGACTTCGGACATGCAAGGGTCCAGGCGGCGCTCGACCATCAGCTGGTTTGCGGCGGCAGCCTGTTTCAGATGGGCAAAATGCGAGCCCTGCAAACGCTTTTGGTGCATCCACATATACCGCACGTCGAAGGTCAGATTATAGCCGGTGGTGCCGGCGCAGATCACGACCATACCGCCCTTCTTCACCACAAAGGTCGACACCGGGAAGGTGCTTTCGCCCGGATGCTCAAACACCATGTCGACATTGTTACCTTTGCCGGTGATGTCCCAGATCGCCTTGCCGAACTTGCGGGCTTCTTTGAACCATTCGGCATATTCCGGAGTGTTGACCGTCGGCAGCTGGCCCCAGCAATTGAAGTCTTTACGGTTCAGAACGCCCTTGGCGCCCAGCCCCATGACAAAATCACGCTTGCTCTCGTCGGAGATCACGCCAATGGCGTTGGCGCCGGCGGTGTTGATCAGCTGGATCGCATAGGAGCCAAGGCCACCCGAGGCGCCCCAGACCAGAACGTTCTGGCCCGGCTTCAGGTCGTGCGGTTCATGGCCGAACAGCATCCGGTAGGCAGTGGCCAGAGTCAGCGTGTAGCAGGCGCTTTCTTCCCAGGTCAGGTGCTTGGGGCGCGGCATCAGCTGCTGGGCCTGCACATTGGTAAACTGGGCAAAAGACCCGTCCGGAGTCTCATAACCCCAGATGCGCTGGCTGGTCGAGAACATCGGATCGCCGCCGTTGCAGTGCTCGTCGTCACCGTCGTCCTGGTTGCAATGGATCACAACCTCGTCACCGACTTTCCAGCGGGTCACTTTGGAACCCACTGCCCAGACGATGCCGGACGCATCGGAACCGGCGATGTGGAACGGCTGGCCGTGGCCGTCAAACGGCGAGATCGGCTTGCCCAGCGACGCCCAGACACCGTTGTAGTTGACGCCTGCTGCCATCACCAGAACCAGCACCTCGTTGCTGTCCAGCTCCGGAACATCGACCACTTCCTGTTGCATCGCGGTGTTCGGCTCGCCGTGACGCTCCTTGCGGATGGCCCATGCGTACATCTTCTTGGGCACATAGCCCATCGGAGGAATTTCCCCCAGTTCATAGAGATCTTTCTCGGGCGCCTCGTACGACATGACGTCAGTCTGGGTATCCAATGCCATGATGGCCTCCTTTGCATCCTGTTCTTTGCCGCAGTGCAGAATCGTCGCGGTTACCTGATGGATAGGATTGGCGAAGTAATATTGCAACCTCTTTTGGCATGTTTGAGTAACTTTATGACCCTGCAGTCGCAGCATTGCCCTTGGCGCATGCAGAAACACGCCCCTACATGCCCGGCAATTCACCTGTGTCCGGCAGCAGATGGCGGATCGAGTTGGCGTAAAAGGCAAGCAATTCCTGGCGGCCTTCAACAGGCAAAACCTTGCCGCCGGCTTCAGTGACAAGGCCCCGCCGCAGCAATTGCCGCAGCCCCGCCTCTGTCGCATAGGCCAGGTTGTCCCGCGGGATATGGACATAGGCCAGCGGCATTGCCGCGACCAATTGCTTCAGGCGGTGTTCGACCGCTGCCCGGCTAAGCGGTCCGTGCCGCAGCAGGATCGCGGCAATCAGCGGCACGGGCAGCACCGGCACTATCGCGCTGATCCTTTCCATAAGCTCCTGCGCCAGCATCTTGGTGATGTCCCCTTCACTTCCGGCGCCAAATCCTGCGAGGCTGAGCGGGCGGCCAAAATTCACCCCGGCATAACCGGACCGGTGATAGCGGCCGGTCACCCAAAGCCACAATTGCCGCAGCAGCCGCAAGGCCACCAGCCCGATACGGGCACGGAACCGGCGCTCTAGATCTCTGGCGGCCGACGTGAGAATCTTGTCTTCCAAGACCCTGTCGTAATTCAGGGCCACAGGCACAAAGACCACGTCGCGCCCTTCGGGATCATACCCTTGGACGATGTATTTCAGCAGGCCAAGCTTTGGCGGCGCCAGGCCACCATCCAGGCTAAGACCACCCTCGGGGAACATCGCCTGGGTGGAGCCGCCGCGGGTGGCCAGGCGCACATAGGCGGCCAGAACCTTGCGGTAGAGATCATTGCGCGACCGGCGGCGGATGAAATAGGCGCCCATCGCCCGGATCAGACGGGACAGGGGCCAGACCCGCGCCCATTCCCCCACCGCATAAGACAGCGCCGAGCGGTTTGCGGCCAGGTAAGTGACCAGCACGTAATCCATATTGGAACGGTGGTTCATCACAAAGATCACGGTGGCATTGGGGTCGATTGCCCGCAGCGCCTGTTCATCCTGATGCCCCAGCCGCACCCGATAGACCGCATTGGACAGCAGCCGTGCTGCCCGGATGGCAAAGCCGAAATAGGCAAATGCGGAAAACCCCGGAACGATCTCGCGGGCATAGCGGCGCACCTGTTCAAATGCCACATTGTCCGGAATACCCTCTGCTGCAGCATGATCTGCTGCTGCCTGCGCCACCTGCGGGTCATGGATCAGCCGTTGGATCATATCGTGGCGCCGGGCCAGCTTGAACGGCTCAATGGGGCGTTCCAGCCGCTTGTTCAACCGCGCCACCGCGCGCTCCAGCCGCCGCCGGAAGAACCAGCGCACCGAGGGGAACAGGAAATGCGATGCAAAGGTCACCGCAGCAAAGCCTACGATCAGCACAAAAAGCCACAGCGGCAGTTCCACGGTTTGCGTCATGGGTGAACAGTTGCGCATGGCAACCGCCATGACAAGCACCAAGCCAGCCGCGCGTCCCGTCGCACAAGCGGAATTGCCGCAACGCAGCGAATTGACATAGGTTGAAAATTGCAGTTTACATCTGCCTGACGAAATAAAATTACCGCCACACTGACTCGCGAGGCCCGCTCATGCCGCAGATGCAAAAAGACCGCCCCTGGCTGATCCGCACCTACGCCGGCCATTCCACGGCATCGGCATCCAACGCGCTTTACCGCGCCAACCTGGCCAAGGGGCAGACCGGCCTCTCTGTCGCCTTCGACCTGCCGACCCAGACCGGTTACGACAGCGACCATGTGCTGGCCCGTGGCGAAGTCGGCAAGGTTGGCGTGCCGGTCGGCCATCTGGGCGATATGCGGACCCTGTTCAATGAGATCCCGCTGGAGCAGATGAACACTTCGATGACCATCAACGCCACAGCCCCCTGGCTGCTGGCGCTGTACATTGCGGTGGCCGAGGAACAGGGCGCAGATGTATCAAAGCTGCAGGGCACGGTGCAAAACGACCTGATCAAGGAGTATCTGAGCCGCGGCACCTATGTCTGCCCACCTAAGCCCAGCCTCAAGATGATCGCGGATGTGGCGGAATACTGCTACACCAACGTGCCCAAATGGAACCCGATGAACGTCTGTTCCTACCACCTGCAAGAAGCTGGCGCGACGCCGGAACAGGAGCTGGCCTTTGCGCTGGCCACTGCGCAGGCGGTGCTGGATGAGCTGAAACCGCGCATCGCGCCCGAGGATTTCCCGGCGATGGTCGGCCGTATCTCCTTCTTTGTGAACGCAGGCATCCGCTTTGTCACTGAGATGTGCAAGATGCGCGCCTTTGTCGATCTGTGGGACGAAATCTGCGAACAGCGTTACGGCGTTGCCGACCCCAAGTTCCGCCGCTTCCGCTATGGCGTGCAGGTGAACTCGCTGGGCCTGACTGAGCAGCAACCGGAAAACAACGTCTACCGTATCCTGATCGAGATGTTGGCGGTGACCCTGTCGAAAAAGGCTCGTGCCCGCGCGGTGCAGCTGCCCGCCTGGAACGAGGCGCTTGGCCTGCCCCGCCCTTGGGATCAGCAGTGGTCGATGCGGATGCAGCAGATCCTCGCCTATGAGACTGACCTGTTGGAATACGGCGACCTGTTCGACGGCAACCCGGCGGTCGATGCCAAGGTCGAGGAGCTGAAGGAAGGCGCCCGCGCCGAGCTGGCCAACTTGGAATCCATGGGCGGCGCCGTAGCCTCGATCGAATATATGAAAGGCCGCCTGGTCGACTCCAATGCCGAACGCTTGAACCGGATCGAGAAGAACGAAACCGTCGTGGTCGGCGTCAACAAATGGACCGAGGGCGAGCCTTCGCCACTGCAGACCGAAGACGGTGGCATCATGGTGGTTGATCCTGCGGTTGAACAGGAACAGATCAACCGCCTGAATGCCTGGCGCGACGCACGCGATGCGACAGCTGTCGAAAAGGCACTGGCCGCACTGCGCGCAGCCGCACAAAGCGGTGCCAATATCATGGGGCCCTCGATTGCCGCCGCCAAGGCCGGCGTCACCACCGGCGAATGGGCCGAGGAAATGCGCAAGGTCCATGGCACCTACCGCGGCCCGACCGGCGTTTCGGCTTCGGTGTCGAACAAGACTGAAGGCCTGGACGACCTGCGCGATGCGGTGAACGCTGTCAGCGATGTACTGGGCCGCCGCATCAAGTTCGTGGTCGGCAAACCCGGCCTCGACGGCCATTCCAACGGCGCCGAGCAGATCGCCTTTCGCGCCCGTGACTGCGGCATGGACATTACTTACGATGGCATCCGCATGACACCCGCCGAACTGGTGGACGCAGCGCAAAAAGATGACGCCCATGTGGTCGGCCTGTCGATCCTGTCAGGCAGCCACCTGCCGCTGGTCGAAGAAATGATGTCCCGTATGAAAGACGCCGGCCTGGCGCATGTGCCGGTGATTGTCGGCGGCATTATCCCCGATGACGACGCTGAACGGCTGAAATCCTTGGGAGTCGCCCGTGTCTACACACCCAAGGACTTTGAGCTAAATTCAATTATGAGCGACATTGTCGACTTGGCAAAGCCACCGGAAATTGCAGTAAGCTGACTATATATCGGAAGTTTCCTGCAAAGACCTAAAAAAGATGCTGTAACGCGTCTGGCAATCAGGCAACAAAGAATGACATACAGGATTTTCCAGTATGTCATTTTTTGGAGTGCCTAATGACCATCGACCTTTCATTAATGAGCAGAAAAGAACTTCTTAAGCTGCAAAGCGACGTTGAAAAGGCGCTGCAAGACGCAGAGCTGCGTGAACGCCAGGAAGCTTTGAAAGCGGCTGAAGAAGCTGCAGCGAAATTCGGTTTCTCGCTGGAAGAAATTACCGATGCCGCACGTCAAGTCACCAAGAAAGCCAAAGCTGCACCGAAGTACCGCAATCCCAGCAACCCTGAGGAAACCTGGACCGGCCGCGGTCGCAAACCGCATTGGGTGCATGCCGCGCTGACCGCGGGCATGGATATCTCCGACCTGGAAATCTGACGCCGTAGCGGAGCAAAGCTGTGACCATTCATATCGGCGCCGCACCCGGCGATATTGCTGAAACCGTATTGATGCCCGGTGATCCTTATCGCGCCAAATGGGCGGCAGAGACCTTTTTGCAGGACATCCGGCTGGTCAATGAAGTGCGCGGCATGCTGGGCTACACCGGCCTCTGGAATGGTCACCCTGTCACGATCCAAGGCAGCGGTATGGGCATGCCTTCGCTGTCGATCTATGCCAATGAGTTGATCCGCGACTATGGCGCGCAAACCCTGATCCGCATCGGCTCCTGCGGGGGGATGCAGGACAAGGTGAAAGTGCGCGATATAATCCTGGCGATGACTGCCAGCACCGTTAACAGTCCCTCCAGCGGTATTTTCCGCGAGCTGAATTTCGCGCCCTGTGCCGATTGGAGCCTCTTGCAGGCGGCAGCCCAGGCCGCGTCCAAACGCAGTTCTGCCGTGCATATCGGCGGCATCTATTCTTCGGATGTGTTCTATGATGAACGCCCTGATCTGAACGAACAGATGGTGCGTCACGGCATTCTCGGCGTCGAGATGGAGGCTGCGGAGTTATACACATTGGCTGCCCGTCACGGGCGTCGGGCCTTGGCGGTGCTGACCGTCTCCGACCACTTGGCAACCGGTGAGGCATTACCAGCTGATCAGCGTGAACGCAGTTTTGGCGATATGGTCGAAATAGCGCTGGAAGCCGCTTTTAGCTGACGCCTGCAATATTCAGTTTTTCAAGGCAGCGGTTAATCCGCTGCCTTTTTTTCGGCATTTTCAATCTTTGGAAACGTGTCTTTGAATTCAGCAGAAAAGCACAGGCCGGAAATCCGCTCCAGCGCTTGGCCGTAACCTTCTTGGCCTGCCAAATCAGCCGTGTCCGTGGCTGCGATCGTATCCATTTGGTGGCGGGCTTTGCCAATTGCCAAGCGCACTGTCAGCCGGGGCAAAAATCTCAACCAGCAGCGGATAACAGGCCGCCGTGTCGCTGGAATGCTCTGACGAACAATTCCCGCCCGGGCAGGCGCTGAGACAGCCCAGCAGGTCAATCTCCGCAAAGAATTCCAGATAGTCGCCTGGCCGCACAGGGCTGGCCTTCATGAAATACTGCCCTGTGTCGCGGGTGAACCCGGTGCACATGAACACGTTCAGCACGTCATGCACATGCGGCTCGGCCTCTTCCGGCGGCACCCCCAGATGATCCGCCAGCGCCCGGGTCAGGTTGGAGTGGCAGCAGTGATGGTACTGGCTGCCTGCCAGGAGGTTGCCGGTGTAAGGGTCACAGCGAGTGCCGATCACGTCATGCACCGAACCGCCGTATTCATCTATGCCGTACCAGCCAAGCGTATCCGCCACCACGGTTGCCATCGGGCGCAGATACGGGAAACTGGTCCACATCCGCTCACCGGTGGTGATATGGGTGCCATGTAGGGCGCGGGTCTTGCCGGAATAGAACCGTTCCGACAGATCATTGCGGTTCCACAGGTTGAGATCGCCAACCTGCGGCCCATCCACTGAACTGATGCGGAAGAAATGCCCGGCAGGAACTTCGAAACAGGCAGCGTCGCGCGGCGGCACACGCATTTCGCCGGTTTTCACAGCACTCTCCCGCGCCCGGCTGTAAAGCGCCAGGTCCGGCACAGGCAATGTCTCATTCGGGTAGCAGATCACCGGCTTGACGGCGCGTCGGGCCGCCGCATCGGCGGGGGCTGCGGGACTACGGGACATGAGCGCAAACCTTCCTGTTCATTTGCCCCATCAAGACCGCATCGCAGCCACAGCGCAAGCCCATTGCACCGCTTGTACAGGATTACCCTGTTCCCGACGGAACTATACGGCGCAGGCCGCAAAGCTCCCGCCTGAAATCGGTGCTTTTGTCAAAAGCACCGATGCAGTTGGGCCTGGCACCGCGCTGTGCGCGGTGCCAGGCCTAAGGCCGCACAAAAGGCGCTTCGGCGCAGCCGTGGCGCCTGCGGGCGCGGGAGAGCTTGGTCAGGGTGTGCCGCGCCGCGGGTTTCGGCAGATACGCGGCCCTTCGGCGCCTACCTCCACCGCCCCACAATAGCTGCAGCGCCAGTGACCTTCGGATTTCACCTGCCGCCAGCGGCAGTTGCGGGTCAGAGCCATCGCATTGTGGCGCCACAGAAAATAACAGAAGACACCGATCGCCAGGACAACAAGTAATACCATGCGGCCTGTCTAGCCCTGCCCTTTATGCGCTTCAAACATAAATGCTGCCCAGGCCTGCAGCGCAGGCCTCCTCTGGCCGCCTCTGGTCGCCTGACGATATTGAAACAACTGCGCCTGGCCTGGTTCCGGCGCGGCCAGCACGTTCCAGTCTTATCAGGATCAGCAGATGCCTGGTCGGCCCCAGTGCCAAGCCGACATGGAAATGCGCTTTTACTTCAGATAATCTGGATCGGCTTGCAAAGCCGCGCAACCTGCTTGCATCAGGTATTGATACAGGAAGTCGCCTGCATCGCTTGCGCCGCTGTCACATTCGGCCCCGGCTGCACATTGCGCAGCACCGTGGCACCGGCGCCATGCCCCAGGAACTCAGTGCTGAGCCGAACTTCTCCGGAAATGCCCGCAGCCTCGATGCAGCCCGGGGTTTTGGCATCCACTTCTGCCAACTGACCGCCAATCCGGTCGTGGTCAGCTGCCGTCATGCAACCCGACAGAACAGCCAGCGCACCCGCCGCGCATCCAAGAAATCTCATGCCCAAATCCATTGCTTGCCAAAAAGATACCCCCCGGTTTCGCAGGAAACCGGGGGGTATGCAATTTTCATCCCAAGAAGCGGCGGATCCTTGCAGGCCTCCCGCAGCGATCAGACCGCGCGCTCAACCATCATCTGTTTGATATGCGCAATCGCCTTGGCCGGGTTCAGACCTTTGGGGCAGGTCTTGGCGCAGTTCATGATCGTGTGGCAGCGGTAGAGCTTGAACGGATCTTCCAGGTTATCCAGACGCTCACCCGTGGCTTCGTCGCGGCTGTCGATAATCCAGCGGTAGGCGTGCAGCAGCGCGGCCGGCCCCAGATAGCGGTCGCCATTCCACCAGTAGCTCGGACAGGAGGTCGAGCAGCTGGCGCACATCACGCATTCATACAGCCCGTCCAGTTTCTTGCGATCCTCGATGGACTGCTTCCATTCTTTCGCCGGGCGATTGGTCTTGGTCTCCAGCCACGGCATGATCGAGGCATGCTGGGCATAGAAATGCGTCAGATCAGGAATGAGATCCTTGACCACCGGCATATGCGGCAGCGGGTAGATCGCCACATCGCCTTTGATTTCATCCATGCCATAAATACAGGCAAGCGTGTTGATACCATCGATGTTCATCGCGCACGACCCGCAGATCCCCTCGCGGCAGGAGCGGCGGAAGGTCAGTGTCGGGTCGATCTCGTTCTTGATCTTGATCAGCGCGTCCAGAACCATCGGGCCGCAGCTGTCCATATCCAGGAAATAGGTATCGACCTGCGGGTTCTTCCCGTCATCCGGGTTCCAGCGATAGATCTTGAACTTGCGCACATTGCTGGCGCCTTCCGGCTTGGGCCAGGTCTTGCCAGTGGTGATCTTGGAGTTCTTCGGGAGGCTGAATTGTACCATGATCTGTCTCCTTAGAACGTCCGCGCTTTGGGCGCGATTTTCTTGAGGCTGATGCCGCCTTCGGCCTCGGTGGACAAGGGATCGGTGATCACCGGGCGGTAGCTGAGATCCACATTGTTGCCGTCCACGCGGGACACGGTGTGGACACGCCAGTTTTCATCATCACGCGCGGTGAAATCCTCATGCGCATGGGCGCCGCGGCTTTCCTTGCGGGCTTCGGCGCCAACAATGGTGGCCAGCGCGTTCGGCATCAGGTTGGTCAGTTCCAGTGTCTCCATCAGGTCGGAGTTCCAGACCAGCGAGCGGTCGGTCACCGCCACATCATCCATCTTAGCGGCGATCGCGGTCATCTTCTCCACACCCTCGGCCATGGTTTCCGCAGTACGGAACACCGCCGCGTCAGCCTGCATGCATTTCTGCATCTCCAGCCGCAGATCCGCAGTCGGGATGCCGCCCTTGGCATTGCGCAGCGTGTCGAACCGGTCAAACGCCTTGTCGACAGAGGCCTGGTTCAACACCGGGTTCGCGGCGTCCGCGTCCACAACCTTGCCCGCGCGGATAGCAGAGGCGCGGCCAAAGACCACCAGGTCGATCAGCGAGTTTGACCCCAGACGGTTGGCGCCATGCACCGAGGCACAGCCTGCCTCGCCCACCGCCATCAGGCCCGGCACCACACCAGTCGGGTCCTCAGACGTTGGGTTCAGCACCTCGCCCCAATAGTTGGTCGGAATGCCGCCCATATTGTAATGCACGGTGGGCAGAACCGGGATCGGCTCCTTGGTCACATCCACACCGGCAAAAATCTTGGCGCTTTCCGAAATGCCCGGCAGCCGCTCCGCCAGCGCCTCAGCCGGCAGGTGGGACAGGTTCAGGTGGATATGGTCGCCCTCGGCGCCCACACCACGGCCTTCGCGGATTTCCATGGTCATAGACCGGCTGACATAATCGCGCGGTGCCAGATCCTTGTACTGGGGCGCATAGCGCTCCATAAACCGTTCGCCTTCGGAGTTGGTCAGATAACCACCCTCGCCGCGCGCGCCTTCGGTGATCAGACAGCCGGAGCCATAGATGCCGGTCGGGTGGAACTGGACAAATTCCATGTCCTGCAGCGCAAGGCCCGCGCGCGCCACCATGCCGCCACCGTCGCCGGTGCAGGTATGCGCCGAAGTGGCCGAGAAGTAGGCCCGGCCGTAACCGCCGGTCGCCAGCACCACCATCTTGGCGTTGAAGACATGCATGGTGCCGTCATCCAGCTTCCAGCAGACAACACCCTGGCACTGCCCATCATCGGACATGATCAGGTCGATGGCGAAATACTCAATGTAGAATTCCGCGTTGTTCTTCAGGCTCTGACCATACAACGTGTGCAGGATCGCGTGGCCGGTCCGGTCAGCGGCGGCACAGGTGCGCTGCACCGCAGGGCCTTCGCCGAATTCGGTGGTGTGGCCGCCAAACGGGCGCTGATAGATCTTGCCTTCCTCGGTGCGCGAGAACGGCACACCGTAGTGTTCCAGCTCGTAGACCGCCTTGGGCGCCTCACGCGCCAGATATTCCATCGCGTCGGTGTCGCCCAGCCAGTCCGACCCCTTGACGGTGTCATACATATGCCACTGCCAGCTGTCCGGGCCCATGTTGCCCAGAGACGCCGCAATGCCACCCTGCGCCGCCACAGTGTGCGAACGGGTCGGGAACACTTTGGTCACACAGGCCGTGCGCAGCCCCTGCTCAGCCATGCCCAGCGTCGCGCGCAAACCCGCACCACCTGCCCCCACAACCACGACATCGTATTCGTGAGTTTCGTAATCATACGCTGTTGTCATCTTGTCTGTTCCTTACCGCGTATCTTTAAAGGGCGAGTTTGACGAGGGCGAAAAGGCCCGCAGCAATCAGCGTGTAGGCAAAGGCCGAGACCGCGACGATCAGCAGTTTACCCGCTGCACCGTGCACATAATCCTCGATCGCTTCATGCGTTTCCTGCATGACGTGCCGCGTGATCACAATCAGGCTCAGCCCCATGATGATCGCCGGCAGCGGTCGGCTGAAATAGGCCTGTACCTCTTCAAAAGAGCCGCCCAGCCCGTAGCCGAAGGTGAAAATGAACAGCGGCACGGCCGCAATCATCAGGATCGAGCTTACAAGCATCTGCCAATGATGCTGCGTTCCGGTGCCCCCGGCACCCAGCCCCTGCGCTCGTTTACGGTCAGTCAGAAATTGCATGAAATCGCTCCTTACACCACCAGCACTGTGAGAATGGTCAGGACAGTGGCGCCAATGAACATGCCCAGCCCCAGCTTTTCAGAGACCGGAACATCCAGGCAGTAGCCGAAATCCCAGATCACATGCCGCAGACGGCCCAGCATGTGATACCAAAGCGCCCAGGTTGCGCCGAGCAGAACCAAAGTGCCGAACCAGCTGCGCAGCAGCCCGTCGATGACAGCAAAACCGGCTTCGGACGTCGCAGCTGCCAGCAGCCACCAAACAACCAGCAGAGCCAGAAGCAGGGTCGCAATCCCCGTGATGCGGACCATGATAGACGAGATGGAGGTCATCTGCGGACGGTAATACGGCCCGATCATGAATGGCGAAAGCGGGCGGTTGCCCCGATTGACATCGGCCATGTTGGCTCCTTTCCGGTTGGCTGACGACGTTTTAGCCGATTTTTACGGCGTGTCACCCGAAGGAAGAGTTAAAATCAGCAGGTTTCTTGCCTGTTGGCGCTAAAAGGTCACGACTTGTGATCACAGCAAATATTTAGTGATCACAAAATCGCAGCTTGGAAATTTTTTGCAGAATCACAAGGGAAACTGCAAATCACTGCAAAGCCTTCGCCGCCGTTCCGCCCCCAGAATGCAGCAATGCAGTCTTCCGGGCGATCTCCCTGACAAGCTTTTTGCGTATTCTTGACGGGTAATCCTCGAAACTGGCAGCGGTGACCACAAAGGCACCATCGCCACGAATAACGTTTTCAAAGAAATACGCCGTCAGATCCGGCTCGCTTTGCTCTATGGCAATCGCATTCACGGTGACATCCGCCGGGCGTTGTTGCACAAAGGCCGTAGAGGATTCACTTTGCGAATCCCGTAGGTTAGATCGGCGGCATGCCGAAGCCTGCCTCTTCCCGCTATCGAACAACGAACTGGTCCAACTATAACGCATCACTTCTATTTTCCGCGAGCTGAATTTCGCGCCCTGTGCCGATTGGAGCCTCTTGCAGGCGGCAGCCCAGGCCGCGTCCAAACGCAGTTCTGCCGTGCATATCGGCGGCATCTATTCTTCGGATGTGTTCTATGATGAACGCCCTGATCTGAACGAACAGATGGTGCGTCACGGCATTCTCGGCGTCGAGATGGAGGCTGCGGAGTTATACACATTGGCTGCCCGTCACGGGCGTCGGGCCTTGGCGGTGCTGACCGTCTCCGACCACTTGGCAACCGGTGAGGCATTACCAGCTGATCAGCGTGAACGCAGTTTTGGCGATATGGTCGAAATAGCGCTGGAAGCCGCTTTTAGCTGACGCCTGCAATATTCAGTTTTTCAAGGCAGCGGTTAATCCGCTGCCTTTTTTTCGGCATTTTCAATCTTTGGAAACGTGTCTTTGAATTCAGCAGAAAAGCACAGGCCGGAAATCCGCTCCAGCGCTTGGCCGTAACCTTCTTGGCCTGCCAAATCAGCCGTGTCCGTGGCTGCGATCGTATCCATTTGGTGGCGGGCTTTGCCAATTGCCAAGCGCACTGTCAGCCGGGGCAAAAATCTCAACCAGCAGCGGATAACAGGCCGCCGTGTCGCTGGAATGCTCTGACGAACAATTCCCGCCCGGGCAGGCGCTGAGACAGCCCAGCAGGTCAATCTCCGCAAAGAATTCCAGATAGTCGCCTGGCCGCACAGGGCTGGCCTTCATGAAATACTGCCCTGTGTCGCGGGTGAACCCGGTGCACATGAACACGTTCAGCACGTCATGCACATGCGGCTCGGCCTCTTCCGGCGGCACCCCCAGATGATCCGCCAGCGCCCGGGTCAGGTTGGAGTGGCAGCAGTGATGGTACTGGCTGCCTGCCAGGAGGTTGCCGGTGTAAGGGTCACAGCGAGTGCCGATCACGTCATGCACCGAACCGCCGTATTCATCTATGCCGTACCAGCCAAGCGTATCCGCCACCACGGTTGCCATCGGGCGCAGATACGGGAAACTGGTCCACATCCGCTCACCGGTGGTGATATGGGTGCCATGTAGGGCGCGGGTCTTGCCGGAATAGAACCGTTCCGACAGATCATTGCGGTTCCACAGGTTGAGATCGCCAACCTGCGGCCCATCCACTGAACTGATGCGGAAGAAATGCCCGGCAGGAACTTCGAAACAGGCAGCGTCGCGCGGCGGCACACGCATTTCGCCGGTTTTCACAGCACTCTCCCGCGCCCGGCTGTAAAGCGCCAGGTCCGGCACAGGCAATGTCTCATTCGGGTAGCAGATCACCGGCTTGACGGCGCGTCGGGCCGCCGCATCGGCGGGGGCTGCGGGACTACGGGACATGAGCGCAAACCTTCCTGTTCATTTGCCCCATCAAGACCGCATCGCAGCCACAGCGCAAGCCCATTGCACCGCTTGTACAGGATTACCCTGTTCCCGACGGAACTATACGGCGCAGGCCGCAAAGCTCCCGCCTGAAATCGGTGCTTTTGTCAAAAGCACCGATGCAGTTGGGCCTGGCACCGCGCTGTGCGCGGTGCCAGGCCTAAGGCCGCACAAAAGGCGCTTCGGCGCAGCCGTGGCGCCTGCGGGCGCGGGAGAGCTTGGTCAGGGTGTGCCGCGCCGCGGGTTTCGGCAGATACGCGGCCCTTCGGCGCCTACCTCCACCGCCCCACAATAGCTGCAGCGCCAGTGACCTTCGGATTTCACCTGCCGCCAGCGGCAGTTGCGGGTCAGAGCCATCGCATTGTGGCGCCACAGAAAATAACAGAAGACACCGATCGCCAGGACAACAAGTAATACCATGCGGCCTGTCTAGCCCTGCCCTTTATGCGCTTCAAACATAAATGCTGCCCAGGCCTGCAGCGCAGGCCTCCTCTGGCCGCCTCTGGTCGCCTGACGATATTGAAACAACTGCGCCTGGCCTGGTTCCGGCGCGGCCAGCACGTTCCAGTCTTATCAGGATCAGCAGATGCCTGGTCGGCCCCAGTGCCAAGCCGACATGGAAATGCGCTTTTACTTCAGATAATCTGGATCGGCTTGCAAAGCCGCGCAACCTGCTTGCATCAGGTATTGATACAGGAAGTCGCCTGCATCGCTTGCGCCGCTGTCACATTCGGCCCCGGCTGCACATTGCGCAGCACCGTGGCACCGGCGCCATGCCCCAGGAACTCAGTGCTGAGCCGAACTTCTCCGGAAATGCCCGCAGCCTCGATGCAGCCCGGGGTTTTGGCATCCACTTCTGCCAACTGACCGCCAATCCGGTCGTGGTCAGCTGCCGTCATGCAACCCGACAGAACAGCCAGCGCACCCGCCGCGCATCCAAGAAATCTCATGCCCAAATCCATTGCTTGCCAAAAAGATACCCCCCGGTTTCGCAGGAAACCGGGGGGTATGCAATTTTCATCCCAAGAAGCGGCGGATCCTTGCAGGCCTCCCGCAGCGATCAGACCGCGCGCTCAACCATCATCTGTTTGATATGCGCAATCGCCTTGGCCGGGTTCAGACCTTTGGGGCAGGTCTTGGCGCAGTTCATGATCGTGTGGCAGCGGTAGAGCTTGAACGGATCTTCCAGGTTATCCAGACGCTCACCCGTGGCTTCGTCGCGGCTGTCGATAATCCAGCGGTAGGCGTGCAGCAGCGCGGCCGGCCCCAGATAGCGGTCGCCATTCCACCAGTAGCTCGGACAGGAGGTCGAGCAGCTGGCGCACATCACGCATTCATACAGCCCGTCCAGTTTCTTGCGATCCTCGATGGACTGCTTCCATTCTTTCGCCGGGCGATTGGTCTTGGTCTCCAGCCACGGCATGATCGAGGCATGCTGGGCATAGAAATGCGTCAGATCAGGAATGAGATCCTTGACCACCGGCATATGCGGCAGCGGGTAGATCGCCACATCGCCTTTGATTTCATCCATGCCATAAATACAGGCAAGCGTGTTGATACCATCGATGTTCATCGCGCACGACCCGCAGATCCCCTCGCGGCAGGAGCGGCGGAAGGTCAGTGTCGGGTCGATCTCGTTCTTGATCTTGATCAGCGCGTCCAGAACCATCGGGCCGCAGCTGTCCATATCCAGGAAATAGGTATCGACCTGCGGGTTCTTCCCGTCATCCGGGTTCCAGCGATAGATCTTGAACTTGCGCACATTGCTGGCGCCTTCCGGCTTGGGCCAGGTCTTGCCAGTGGTGATCTTGGAGTTCTTCGGGAGGCTGAATTGTACCATGATCTGTCTCCTTAGAACGTCCGCGCTTTGGGCGCGATTTTCTTGAGGCTGATGCCGCCTTCGGCCTCGGTGGACAAGGGATCGGTGATCACCGGGCGGTAGCTGAGATCCACATTGTTGCCGTCCACGCGGGACACGGTGTGGACACGCCAGTTTTCATCATCACGCGCGGTGAAATCCTCATGCGCATGGGCGCCGCGGCTTTCCTTGCGGGCTTCGGCGCCAACAATGGTGGCCAGCGCGTTCGGCATCAGGTTGGTCAGTTCCAGTGTCTCCATCAGGTCGGAGTTCCAGACCAGCGAGCGGTCGGTCACCGCCACATCATCCATCTTAGCGGCGATCGCGGTCATCTTCTCCACACCCTCGGCCATGGTTTCCGCAGTACGGAACACCGCCGCGTCAGCCTGCATGCATTTCTGCATCTCCAGCCGCAGATCCGCAGTCGGGATGCCGCCCTTGGCATTGCGCAGCGTGTCGAACCGGTCAAACGCCTTGTCGACAGAGGCCTGGTTCAACACCGGGTTCGCGGCGTCCGCGTCCACAACCTTGCCCGCGCGGATAGCAGAGGCGCGGCCAAAGACCACCAGGTCGATCAGCGAGTTTGACCCCAGACGGTTGGCGCCATGCACCGAGGCACAGCCTGCCTCGCCCACCGCCATCAGGCCCGGCACCACACCAGTCGGGTCCTCAGACGTTGGGTTCAGCACCTCGCCCCAATAGTTGGTCGGAATGCCGCCCATATTGTAATGCACGGTGGGCAGAACCGGGATCGGCTCCTTGGTCACATCCACACCGGCAAAAATCTTGGCGCTTTCCGAAATGCCCGGCAGCCGCTCCGCCAGCGCCTCAGCCGGCAGGTGGGACAGGTTCAGGTGGATATGGTCGCCCTCGGCGCCCACACCACGGCCTTCGCGGATTTCCATGGTCATAGACCGGCTGACATAATCGCGCGGTGCCAGATCCTTGTACTGGGGCGCATAGCGCTCCATAAACCGTTCGCCTTCGGAGTTGGTCAGATAACCACCCTCGCCGCGCGCGCCTTCGGTGATCAGACAGCCGGAGCCATAGATGCCGGTCGGGTGGAACTGGACAAATTCCATGTCCTGCAGCGCAAGGCCCGCGCGCGCCACCATGCCGCCACCGTCGCCGGTGCAGGTATGCGCCGAAGTGGCCGAGAAGTAGGCCCGGCCGTAACCGCCGGTCGCCAGCACCACCATCTTGGCGTTGAAGACATGCATGGTGCCGTCATCCAGCTTCCAGCAGACAACACCCTGGCACTGCCCATCATCGGACATGATCAGGTCGATGGCGAAATACTCAATGTAGAATTCCGCGTTGTTCTTCAGGCTCTGACCATACAACGTGTGCAGGATCGCGTGGCCGGTCCGGTCAGCGGCGGCACAGGTGCGCTGCACCGCAGGGCCTTCGCCGAATTCGGTGGTGTGGCCGCCAAACGGGCGCTGATAGATCTTGCCTTCCTCGGTGCGCGAGAACGGCACACCGTAGTGTTCCAGCTCGTAGACCGCCTTGGGCGCCTCACGCGCCAGATATTCCATCGCGTCGGTGTCGCCCAGCCAGTCCGACCCCTTGACGGTGTCATACATATGCCACTGCCAGCTGTCCGGGCCCATGTTGCCCAGAGACGCCGCAATGCCACCCTGCGCCGCCACAGTGTGCGAACGGGTCGGGAACACTTTGGTCACACAGGCCGTGCGCAGCCCCTGCTCAGCCATGCCCAGCGTCGCGCGCAAACCCGCACCACCTGCCCCCACAACCACGACATCGTATTCGTGAGTTTCGTAATCATACGCTGTTGTCATCTTGTCTGTTCCTTACCGCGTATCTTTAAAGGGCGAGTTTGACGAGGGCGAAAAGGCCCGCAGCAATCAGCGTGTAGGCAAAGGCCGAGACCGCGACGATCAGCAGTTTACCCGCTGCACCGTGCACATAATCCTCGATCGCTTCATGCGTTTCCTGCATGACGTGCCGCGTGATCACAATCAGGCTCAGCCCCATGATGATCGCCGGCAGCGGTCGGCTGAAATAGGCCTGTACCTCTTCAAAAGAGCCGCCCAGCCCGTAGCCGAAGGTGAAAATGAACAGCGGCACGGCCGCAATCATCAGGATCGAGCTTACAAGCATCTGCCAATGATGCTGCGTTCCGGTGCCCCCGGCACCCAGCCCCTGCGCTCGTTTACGGTCAGTCAGAAATTGCATGAAATCGCTCCTTACACCACCAGCACTGTGAGAATGGTCAGGACAGTGGCGCCAATGAACATGCCCAGCCCCAGCTTTTCAGAGACCGGAACATCCAGGCAGTAGCCGAAATCCCAGATCACATGCCGCAGACGGCCCAGCATGTGATACCAAAGCGCCCAGGTTGCGCCGAGCAGAACCAAAGTGCCGAACCAGCTGCGCAGCAGCCCGTCGATGACAGCAAAACCGGCTTCGGACGTCGCAGCTGCCAGCAGCCACCAAACAACCAGCAGAGCCAGAAGCAGGGTCGCAATCCCCGTGATGCGGACCATGATAGACGAGATGGAGGTCATCTGCGGACGGTAATACGGCCCGATCATGAATGGCGAAAGCGGGCGGTTGCCCCGATTGACATCGGCCATGTTGGCTCCTTTCCGGTTGGCTGACGACGTTTTAGCCGATTTTTACGGCGTGTCACCCGAAGGAAGAGTTAAAATCAGCAGGTTTCTTGCCTGTTGGCGCTAAAAGGTCACGACTTGTGATCACAGCAAATATTTAGTGATCACAAAATCGCAGCTTGGAAATTTTTTGCAGAATCACAAGGGAAACTGCAAATCACTGCAAAGCCTTCGCCGCCGTTCCGCCCCCAGAATGCAGCAATGCAGTCTTCCGGGCGATCTCCCTGACAAGCTTTTTGCGTATTCTTGACGGGTAATCCTCGAAACTGGCAGCGGTGACCACAAAGGCACCATCGCCACGAATAACGTTTTCAAAGAAATACGCCGTCAGATCCGGCTCGCTTTGCTCTATGGCAATCGCATTCACGGTGACATCCGCCGGGCGTTGTTGCACAAAGGCCGTAGAGGATTCACTTTGCGAATCCCGTAGGTTAGATCGGCGGCATGCCGAAGCCTGCCTCTTCCCGCTATCGAACAACGAACTGGTCCAACTATAACGCATCACTTCGAAAGCGCGGCTCTCTGCTGGTCTGGTTTGACCGCGACATGACCTGGTTCGCCGAGCGATGCGGCAAACGCGGACGACCGGAGACCTTCTCCGATGCGGCCATCCAGTTCTGCCTTAGTGTGAAGGTGTTGTTCGGCCTGCCATTGCGGCAAACGTCCGGTATGGTTGCGAGCCTGCTGAAGA
>NZ_JBNAFX010000027.1:0-63047 GCF_049800895.1 Leisingera sp. S232
CCCGCCATCAGCCCGCGGTCCAGCAGCTCCTGCGCCGTGTCGATGATTTCAACAGTGCCGAAACCGGGACCGGAGAGAACCTCCACAGCCTGCATGTTCAGCGTGCCGTCCGGATCATGGTCATTGTCCAGAATATGCAGATGGCTTGCCACCGGATCAAACCCGGTGGTCAGGCTGAAGCTGTCATCCGCCGCAACCGGCGCCGCATTGCCGACATCGATCTCTGCCGTCGCAAAACTGGTCGCCGCCCCCAGCTCGTCGGTGACGGTCAGCGAGACCGTGAACAGCCCCTCGCTGCTGTAGGTGCGGGAGGGCGCTGCCAGATCCGAAACCGTGCCGTCGCCAAAGTCCCAGGCATAGGTCAGCATATGGCCTTCGGCATCGCTCACATCCGCCTCAAAGGTCACCGTATGCGGTGCGGCGGCGGCGGTCTCCTCGCCCGGATCCAGCAGGATGCCGGCGCCGGAGGGGGCCGTGTTGGCGGGGCTTGTGTCCCCATTGCTGATCGTCAGGGAAATCGGGGCGGCATCTGTGCTGACACCGTCGCCGATTTCATAACCGATGGAGACGGTCGCGCTGGCGCCCGCCGCCAGGCCTGCGAACTGGCCGTCGCGGTCCTTGAACTCAACGCTGCCGTCGCTGCTGATCCGGAACAGCCCGCCGCCATCCGACCAGGTCTTCAGCCGCCCGGACGAGTCAAAACTGCTCACCGTGACCGGCTGGCCATTGCCTTTGTAGCCCTGCAGAGCCTCCAGAGCGAGGCCGGCACCGCTGTCATTGGCAAAGATATTATAGGGCAGGGCGGCCCAGGAGCCGTCCGCAAGCTCTGCCAGATCAACCGAAAGCGTATCCCCAGCCGCATCCAGAGACGGGGTGCTGGACACCGTGATGGTTGCGGTGGCCGCATTCGACCATTTTCCCTCATTGTCCTGCACCCGGTAGGTGAAACTGTCGGTGCCCTCAAAACCCGGGTCATCCGGCACATATTCCGCATGCCCGTAGTGGCCCGCCATCAGCCCGCGGTCCAGCAGCTCCTGCGCCGTGTCGATGATTTCAACAGTGCCGAAACCGGGACCGGAGAGAACCTCCACAGCCTGCATGTTCAGCGTGCCGTCCGGATCATGGTCATTGTCCAGAATATGCAGATGGCTTGCCACCGGATCAAACCCGGTGGTCAGGCTGAAGCTGTCATCCGCCGCAACCGGCGCCGCATTGCCGACATCGATCTCTGCCGTCGCAAAACTGGTCGCCGCCCCCAGCTCGTCGGTGACGGTCAGCGAGACCGTGAACAGCCCCTCGCTGCTGTAGGTGCGGGAGGGCGCTGCCAGATCCGAAACCGTGCCGTCGCCAAAGTCCCAGGCATAGGTCAGCATATGGCCTTCGGCATCGCTCACATCCGCCTCAAAGGTCACCGTATGCGGTGCGGCGGCGGCGGTCTCCTCGCCCGGATCCAGCAGGATGCCGGCGCCGGAGGGGGCCGTGTTGGCGGGGCTTGTGTCCCCATTGCTGATCGTCAGGGAAATCGGGGCGGCATCTGTGCTGACACCGTCGCCGATTTCATAACCGATGGAGACGGTCGCGCTGGCGCCCGCCGCCAGGCCTGCGAACTGGCCGTCGCGGTCCTTGAACTCAACGCTGCCGTCGCTGCTGATCCGGAACAGCCCGCCGCCATCCGACCAGGTCTTCAGCCGCCCGGACGAGTCAAAACTGCTCACCGTGACCGGCTGGCCATTGCCTTTGTAGCCCTGCAGAGCCTCCAGAGCGAGGCCGGCACCGCTGTCATTGGCAAAGATATTATAGGGCAGGGCGGCCCAGGAGCCGTCCGCAAGCTCTGCCAGATCAACCGAAAGCGTATCCCCAGCCGCATCCAGAGACGGGGTGCCCTGCACAAAAACCGGCCGTATCGTGCTGTCGGTTTCCGGCACCACAAAGGTTCTGGATGTTGTGGTAATGGACGGGTCATCCTCCCAATGCGAGAAATCCCAGTTGTAGCCGCCGCTGATATAGGAGCTTTGCACGTCCAGGGAATGATTGAACCCGATGATATTATCGCGGACCTGATCGCCGCTATAGGCGATCCCATCCAGATAGAAGGTGAACCCTGCCACATCCGGCATGTCATAGGTCGTGATGCTTTCCTCGGGGTAGATCAGGACCGTCTCGGTGGTGGCCAGGCCTGAACTGTCGATCGCGGTCAGCGCAACCGAATAGCCCACCGTTTCAAAATAATCATGCCCGCTCGTCGGAATTTCGAATTGAATGCCGCCCGGTACATTTTCCGCCGCCGGCAATTCGGGGTGGAAATGCTCATTATGCGCCAGGTTGACCGACCAGAACACATCCGGCCCGGACAGGAGCCCGTCCTCGGCGTCGGTGGCGCTGCCAGTCAGGGTGAGAATATCGCCCGCCCGGAAAGTGGCCCCCGCCAGAGGGGTATCGATGGTGACAGCCGGCGCATTGCCGACCGTGATGGTCACCGGGTTGTAAACCGTTTGCGCCCCGTTGGAATCCGTGGCGATCAGCTCGACCGTGTACTGCCCTTCGGAGGTATAGGTATATGTCGGGTTCTGCTCGGTGGAGGTGGCTCCGTCGCCAATACCGTCACCATCAATGTCCGGGCCATCGCCGAACGACCAGACATAGGTGATGTCATCCCCGTCCGGATCAAATGCATCGGTTTCAAAAGTCACCGTATGCGGCGTCGTCAGGCTGGCCTCTTCGCCGGGATCGAGAATGATACCCTGTCCCGCCGGAGCCTGATTGCTGCTGCTGTATTCCAGCCGGTTCACCGCGCCTTCAAAGGTGAAGATATTTCCGGTCTGGAAGGTGGTGATGTAATAGAGGCTGCCATCCGGCGCTTCCGCAAAGGTCAGAACCTGCCCGCCGGCATTCTTGAAGTGGTTGTCGGACACGAACACCGGCTCACCGGAGGAATAATCGATCTCTAGGTAGCGGATCCAGTTGCGGACCCAGTCGCCATAGAAATAGACCCCCTGGAATTCGGACGGAAACGCCGTACCGCGGTAAACAACACCGCCGGAAACAGAAGACCCCGCATCGCCATAGCTGGGCAGCTGGTCCTGCCCGGGGGCCGAGGCATGCACATAACTGTAAATCGGGCTCCCCGGATCATCGGGATCCGGCAGATAGCCCTCATAATCCGGCCAGCCGTGATCGGCGCCGGGGGCGGCGATATGGATGTCTTCGGTGGCAAAACGCCCGTTGCCGCCGACCTCGCCGATCCACAGCGTGCCCGACACCTGATCATACTCAGCCCGGAACGGATTGCGCAGCCCGTGGCTGTAGATCGTGGTGACCACCCCTTCGGGATCGATCGCCAGATTTTCGGCACTGGTTGAAATCGCAGATTGGGTATGCACCCAAGGCGTATAATTCGCCGCCGCAGCCGGATCATAGTAGGGGTTGTCGGCGGGGATCGAGCCATCGGTCAGATTGATCCGGTGCACCTTACCATCGTCATGGGTCAGATCTTGCGCATTGGCCGCCTCGAACTCCTCGCCAATGCTAATGTACATCTTGTAAGGGCTGGGGTCCGATGCATCAATCGGCTCATAGGCAATGGCCATGCCGCCGCCCTGGTGGTCCGCCTCGGAATAGGTGTCAAACTCCCGCCACAGAACCGTCTGCGCGCTGATGTCGCCGGTGCTGGTGGCGCCACCACTGTTTTCCTGGTGCTGATAACGGGCCACAGTTGTGCGCTGTTCGGCCAAATCGGTGTAGAGCAGGTAGAAATAGCCATTCTCGTCGAAATTCGGATCGACCTCAATGTTCAGCAGCCCGGATTCCCGGGAATTCTCAACCTGGGCGCTGAGATCCATGTAGACGGATTTCGCACTGTTTGCGACGCTCGGGTCCTCAACCAGGATGACCTCACCGCTTTTTTGCACCACCAGCATGCGGCCATCCGGCAGGAAGGCCATATCTGTCGGCAGCGACAACCCGTTCACAACCTTAGTGTCGATAAAGCCGCCGACATCGCCCACAGGCGTGTCAAACACCGTATTGTCTTCGATGATCACCGTTCCCGCAGGCGGGTGCAGGTCATGGCCGGTTTCGGCATTGCCGGTTGCGTCCACAATATGGTCCGCATCCTCATCAAAGCGGTAATAGCGCTCAAGGCCGACAGGAACGCCGCCGCTCAAATCCAGTGTCTGGGCCGCATTGCCCAGGATCTCGGCGCCCGGCCGGGCCAGCGACCAGACCCGGACCTCATCCATACGGCCTTCCAGCGCCCCGGCGACGCTGGATGCCAAATCCGAAATCACAAAGGTGTCATTATAATTCTGGGTCAAAGAGTTGGCCTCATTGACGCCATTCACATAGAGCCGGACAACACCGCTTTCGCGCACCAGGGCAATGTGGTTCCACTCTCCGGCTTCAAGCGGCGACAGCCCGACCACGACATCGCCCCAATCCGCATCGTAAAGGCGTGGGATGCCATCAAAGAAATTGATGTCATTGCCGCCTGCGGATTGCGAGGACACCGCCCCGTCATTCTTGGCAATCTCCGATCCCGGTTCAAAGAAGATATTGAATTCAATTGTAAAATCGCCTGTCAGCGAGATATCCTGAATATCAACGCCGACATTGTCGGTTTGCAAAACATTATTCACAGCACCAAAGCCCTAGTAACCAGCCACCCACCAAACAGGTTCACACGCAGCCGCCGCGGCCAACGGCATTTCTTTGCTGCGCGCCCCTACAAAAGACACAAACAGCAGCGCTCCATGCATCCAGCAGGCACTGTGCTCGCCAAAGACGGTAGGGTAGCCTTGGGCAATGTCAAACCGCCGCTGCCGCAAACCTATCCCCTTGTGCTGAACCACCCCATGATGGCTCAAGGTCTCGATCTTGCGGCGTTCTCCCAGTGATAGTTGTGTGTAAACGGCTCCCATGCCATGATCTCCTATTAGATAACTCATTGTTTTCTAAAAGGAGTCGCACTTCAAAGTAGCGCGCACCCGGCTACACTTCAATATCATGTAATCATAGTTATGTTAATATTTTAGTTCAGAGCGTATCAATTCTGAGCCCTGAATCCTGTCTCACTCCGGTGGGCGTCCCCATTTTGACAAGGCTCCGCTGCAGATTTCACCCGGCTGTTTTCATGATAGCAGCTCATAGATCCCGTCGGTCACATCGGGGGCAAACAGTGCCCCCGCCGTGGCTGGTGCAGCAAAGCCTGCCGGGGCCTTCTGAGCAGGCCGCCCGATGCATGCGGACTGATTTGATCATACCAGTCCACGCAGAAACCCTGCGGATCAGATCACAGCAATTGCCCTCTGCCTCAGCCGGAGTGGCGCCAGGGGCTGCACGGGATTGCGCAGCAGCGCTATAGATGGGATCAACACCCAGGCAGCGGCAGACAAGACAAGAGGCCCGTAAGGATGCAGATAGAAGAGACAGGATTGCCGGGGTTGAAAGTGCTGACCCCGGCGCGGTTCGGCGATGCGCGCGGGTTCTTCAGCGAAAGCTGGAACCGGCGGCGGATGCAGGAGGCCGGGATCGATCTGGAGTTCGTGCAGGACAATCATTCGCTGTCGCGCGAGACCGGCACCCTGCGGGGGCTGCATTTCCAGGCGCCTCCCCACGCCCAGGACAAACTGGTGCGCTGTGGTCAGGGCGTGCTGTTTGATGTGGCGGTGGATATCCGCAAGGGATCGCCGGCTTACGGCAAATGGTTCGGCATTGAGCTGAGCGCAGAAAACGGACGTCAGCTCCTGGTGCCCAAAGGCTTTCTGCATGGCTTCGTCACACGGGTGCCGGACACCGAGGTGATCTATAAATGCACCGATTACTACGCGCCCGACTGTGATGGCGCGGTGGCCTGGGACAGCTGCGCCATTGACTGGGGGTTTGACGGCGCCCCGATGCTGTCAGAAAAGGACGCCGCGGCGCCCGCGCTGGCGGATTTCGACAGCCCGTTTATGTGGGAAGGATAAGAGATGAAACTGCGCGCAGCCGGAGGTGCGGCATGAAACTATTGGTGACCGGCGGCGCCGGCTTTATCGGGTCCGCAGTGGTGCGGCTGGCCATCGCCCGCGGCTATCAGGTGGTGAACCTTGATGCGCTGACCTATGCTGCCTGCCTAAAGAATGTGGCAGAAGCGGCGGCAAGCCCCAACTATGCATTCGAGCAGTGCGATATCCGCGACCGCGCCGCATTAGACACTGTTTTTGAACGCCACCGCCCGGATGCGGTGATGCATCTGGCCGCCGAGAGCCATGTGGACCGCTCCATCGACGGGCCGGGCGATTTCATCGAGACCAATATCACCGGCACCTATCAGATGCTGGAGGCGGCGCGGAAATACTGGGAACAGGCAGGCAAGCCCGACGGCTTCCGGTTCCACCATATCTCAACGGATGAGGTGTACGGTTCTCTGCCTGCCGACCCCGCCGTGCAGTTCACCGAAGACACGTCCTATGATCCGCGCTCGCCCTATTCCGCCAGCAAGGCCGCCAGCGACCATCTGGTGCGCGCCTGGGCAGAGACCTACGGGCTGCCGGTGGTGCTGACCAATTGCTCCAACAACTACGGGCCATATCATTTCCCGGAGAAGCTCATTCCGGTGGTGATCCTGAATGCGCTGGCGGGCAAGCCGCTGCCGATCTACGGCGACGGCTCCAATGTGCGTGACTGGCTGTATGTGGAGGACCACGCCGATGCGCTCTTGTTGGTGATGCAAAAAGGCGCGCTGGGGCGGTCCTATAATATCGGCGGCGAGAATGAGCGCAGCAATCTGGAGCTGGTGGAAACGCTCTGCGCCATTCTGGACGGCAAGCGGCCCCGTGCGGACGGCAAATCCTACAAGGAGCAGATCACATTCGTGACGGACCGGCCAGGCCATGATGCGCGTTACGCGATTGATCCCTCCCGCATCCGCGACGAGCTGGGCTGGCGCCCCTCGGTGACGGTGGAGGAAGGGCTGGAGAAAACCGTGCAGTGGTATCTGGACAACGAGAGCTGGTGGCGGGCTTTGCAGGGCCGCGACGGTGTTGGCCAGCGGCTCGGGACTGGGAAGTGAAGGCTTTCCGGCTGGAAAGCCTGCCCCCCTCTCGGCGGCAAAGCTGCCTGCCGGGCAGCGGGACGGGGATATTTCCGGCCAGAAGAAAACCCAGCCCGTTGCCCGGACGCCATGAGCCGGTGTCGGGCAGGGGGGTCCCATGCTGACTGCGCATCTGCCCTCAGGTTATGTGCTGGCGCAGCTGACGCCTGAAGGCCGCTGGCTGATGCCTGCTGCCCTGATTGGTGCGGTGCTGCCGGATTTCGACATGCTGTGGTTCTACTTTGTGGACCAGAGCAGCATCCATCATCACCGCTACTGGGTGCATGTGCCGGTCTTCTGGGTCGCGGTTGCGGCTCTGATCCTGCCGGTTCTGGCTTTGCGGGCCCGCGCCCTGCTGGCCCCGGCGCTGGTGCTCTTTGCCGCCCTCTTCCTGCATATGGTGCTGGACAGCATCGGCGGCGGCATCCTGTGGGGCGCACCATTCGATGACCATCTCTATACGCTGGTGGAGGTACCTGCGAGCCAGCCCCATTGGGTGCTGTCGTTCCTGCTGCACTGGACCTTTCTGCTGGAACTGGGCATCTGGGCTTTAGCCTTGTATCTGTGGCGCAAAGGGAGGCCTGCATGATCCTTGTTTTTGGCAAAACCGGCCAGCTGGCCCGCGAACTGGCGGCGCATGAAAATGCCGCCTGCCTGGGCCGCGGTCAGGCGGATCTGTCGGACCCGGCGGCCTGCGTTGCGGCCATCCGCGCCCATGCGCCGGCTGGTGTGATCAATGCCGCCGCCTACACGGCCGTCGACACGGCCGAAAGCGAAGAGGCGCTGGCCGATACGGTCAACGCTGCCACCCCTGGTGCGATGGCGGTGGCCTGCGCGGAGATGGGCATTCCCTTTGTCACCGTCTCCACCGATTACGTCTTTGACGGCAGCGGCACCGCGCCCTGGCAGCCGGGTGATGCCCCCGCGCCGGTGAACGCCTATGGGCGTTCCAAGCTCAAGGGTGAAGAGGCCGTGCGCGCGGCGGGCGGCAGTTATGCTG
Source organism: Leisingera sp. S232 (assembly GCF_049800895.1). Taxonomy (NCBI): domain Bacteria; kingdom Pseudomonadati; phylum Pseudomonadota; class Alphaproteobacteria; order Rhodobacterales; family Roseobacteraceae; genus Leisingera; species Leisingera sp. S232. The sequence goes on from NZ_JBNAFX010000027.1 coordinate 8,070, forward strand.
TCTTACGCACCTCCTGGGTGGTGTCGGCCCATGGCAGCAACTTCGTCAAGACCATGCTTCGCCTCGGGAAAGAGCGGGACCGGCTGACCATCGTTGCCGACCAGATCGGAGCGCCGACCCCGGCCCGGGATATTGCGGCGGCCTGTCTTGCGATGGCGCGACAGCTGGCGGAAGACCCCGGCAAATCCGGCACCTATCATCTGCAAGGCGCGCCCCAGACCAGTTGGGCGGATTTCGCCCGCGAGATCTTTGCCCGCGCCGGCGTCACTTGCGACGTGGCGGATATTCCGACTTCGGCCTATCCCACACCAGCGGTGCGACCCCTGAACTCACGGCTCGATTGTGCCGCGTTAGACACTGTTTTTGGCATCCCGCAGCCGGACTGGCGGGTGGGTTTGAATGATATTCTGAAGGATTTGGGAGAATTGGCATGACCAATGGCAAGCCCGGCTCGGGTCGAAAAGGCATCATCCTGGCAGGCGGCTCCGGCACCCGGCTCTATCCGATCACCATGGCGGTCTCCAAACAGCTGCTGCCGCTCTATGACAAGCCGATGATCTACTACCCGCTGTCGGTTCTGATGCTGGCGGGCATCCGCGAGATCTGCGTGATCACCACGCCGCAGGATCAGGAGCAGTTCATCCGCCTCTTGGGGGATGGCAGCCAGTGGGGGGTGGCGCTGACTTATGTGGTGCAGCCCAGCCCCGACGGTCTTGCGCAGGCCTTCATCCTGGCCGAGGAATTTCTGGCCGGCGCCCCTTCGGCGCTGGTGCTGGGCGACAACATCTTCTTTGGTCACGGGTTGCCGAAACTCTTGGCAGCAGCGGATGTGCAAGAGACCGGCGGCACCGTCTTTGGCTATCACGTGGCCGATCCGGAGCGCTATGGCGTGGTGGGTTTTGATGCGGATGGCAAGGCCCGCGAAATCATCGAAAAGCCTGCCGTTCCGCCCTCGAACTACGCGGTCACGGGGCTGTATTTCCTGGATGGCACCGCGCCAGAGCGCGCGCGCGCGGTGCAGCCCAGCCCCCGCGGCGAGCTGGAAATCACCGATCTGTTGCAGAGCTACCTGAACGAAGGGGAGTTGCGGGTCGAAACCATGGGCCGCGGCTATGCCTGGCTGGATACCGGCACCCATGGGTCTTTGCTGGATGCGGGCAATTTCGTGCGCACCCTGCAGGAGCGCCAGGGCCTGCAGACCGGCTGCCCGGAAGAGATTGCATTCGAGCAGGGCTGGATCAATGAGGCCGGGCTGAAGGCGCGGGCAGAGAAATTCGCCAAGAACGCCTATGGCGCCTATCTGGAAGGGTTGCTGAAGTAGGGGCGGCCTGTTTCACCGGGCGCGCCGCCCGTCAGAACAGAAAGTCATCCGCATCCAGCCGCCCCGGGGCCAGATCCTCCAGAAAGACCTTGCCCGACCCGGTTTTGATCAGTGTGCCGCCACTCTGGCCGCTGATCTCCAGATCGGCAAACCGGTCCGCCGCCGCCGCCTCCAGGTCGATCAGGTCGCGGCCTGGGCGGAAATCCGCAATACTGTCGCGCCCATGGCTGCGGGCAAAGACAAAAACATCCTCGCCGCCGCCGCCTTTCAGGCTGTCGCGACCGCTGCCGCCCTCCAGCGTATCGCTGCCGCCGCTGCCGGACAGCAGATCCTTGCCGCTCTGGCCCTTCAGGCGGTCCTGGCCGCTGCCCCCCTTGAGACTGTCGCCGCCGCCGCCGCCGGACAACCGGTCAGCACCGCTGCCGCCCTTCAGGACGTCATCGCCTCCCTGGCCTTTCAGGCTGTCGCGGCCGCTGCCGCCCTCCAGCGTATCGCTGCCGGTGCCGCCCGACAGCAGATCATTGCCAGTGCCGCCCTTCAGGCTGTCGGCACCGCTGCCGCCCTTGAGCCTGTCGCCGCCGTCGCCGCCGTTCAAGCTGTCGCCGCCGCTGCCACCCTCCAGCGTGTCGCTGCCGGTGCCGCCCAACAGCAGATCATTGCCAGTGCCGCCCTCCAGGCTGTCGGCACCGCTGCCACCCGCCAGCCGGTCATTGCCGCCGCCGCCGGACAGCTGGTCATCGCCACCGGTTCCCTCCAGCCGGTCCGCGCCACTGCTGCCATAGAAACTGCCGCCCGGCAGCCTTTCCCCCGTTCCCTGACGCTCCGGAAAGGCAAAGCGCAGATCCGGCCCGAAGACATCCTCCAGCTCCAGCGGCACTCCGTCGGCGCTGGTCAGCACCATGGTGGTCTCCCCCGCCTGCAGCACCATGCCGGTACTGCGGCTGCCCGCCTCCAGCTGGACAGCGCTGTAAAGCCCTTCGAACAACGACAGGTCCAGCCGGTCCTCGCCGGGGGTGAAGTCGCGCACCGTCACCCGTTCCGCCGCCGGGTTGATAACAAAGGCATCGGCGCCGGCGCCGCCCTCCAGCCTGCCGCCGCCCGCGCCCGAAACCAGCACGTCATCGCCGGCATGGCCGTAAAGATCCGCCGCCCCGGCGCCGCCTTCCAGCACGTCATTTGCAGCGCTGCCCTCAAGCCGCGCATCACCCGCAGCGGCCTGGCGCACAACGCCCAGCTCTGCCAGCGGCAGGGTGAAGCGGCTGATGCCGCCCTCCGCGCCCGAAGCCGCAAAAACCTGCAGCTGGCCGCCGACCACCACCGCCTCCAGCGCGGTGACATTCTGCAGCCCGAGGCCGGGCATATGCTCCAGGCTCTGCACATGGATCAGCACCCCGCCCGCGGTCAGGGTGAACAGGCTGAGGCCGCCGTCATTGCCCGCCGCCAACACCAGAAGATGCTCCCCCGCCTGCACCGTCTCCAGCGCCGACACCCCGCCGAAACGGGTCATTGCGGTGTCATGCAGCTGCGCCCGGAATTGCAGGCCGCCCGCCGCATCCACCTGCACCAGCGTCAGCGAACTGCTGCCAGCAGCCCCCAGCAGCGCCCAGGCGGTGCCGTCCATCTCAAACCCTTCCAGCGCAGTGATGCCAGAGACCGAAAGCCCCTGCTCCGGCCCTAGCACCACGCTAGGGGTGAGCGCCCCGGTGGTCTCATCCACATTGTATCCGCGCAAGCCCCCGGCCTCTGCCGCCAGCAGCACCGGGCCACCCGCTGTCTCAACTGTGGCCAGCAGTGCCGCAGGCTCCAGACTGTAGGATGCGCTGCCGCCGCCCAGACCGGTCCGGGCCTGCACCGCCCCATCCGCATCCAGCCGCCAGCCCTGCAGGGCGCCACCGGACTGCCCCACCGCATAGACCGCTGACTTGCCGCCCGTCAGCTGCAGCACTGCCACCGCCCCCAGGCCGCCCGCATCGGCGCCCGTCAGGCTGTCCTGCTGCCGACTGCCCGGGCTGCCACCGCTGCCCAGGGCATAATAGCCGAGACCGCCGCTGGTCCCCTCCTGCACGAGCCGCAGCTCCCCGCCGGTCTCCGACAGCTCAAAATTGCCGGTGCGCAAGGACGCCTGGCTGTGCAGCTGCTGGCCTGCCAGCTGCGGCCCGCCGCCATTGCCGGGCAACTGCCAGCGGCTGATCCCGCCATTCAGGCCATTGATGGCATAAAGCGTGGCCTGGCCGTTCTGCACCGCGACCTCCAGATCGCGCAGATCGGTGCCGAAAATCATGTCATCCGTGCCGAACCTTGTGCTGAATGCCAGTGCCATTGTGCCGCTCCCATGCGCCGCTGAACCCAGGAGCGAACCTGGCGGGCAGGCGCGGCGCAAAGCGGGAGGCAAATCGGGCAAAACCGGGAATATTGTTGACAGATTGACGACAATTGATCGAACAGATAGGGGTCAAGAAGGGAACAGATTAGGATCACAGGTGCAGGCCGCGGCGGTGTTGCGCACCCTGCGTACGCCCCGTTAGCGCCGTTTTGACGCGGTTCTGGCACTGTGGGCGGCACCCCGTTTGCCATCCCGTTTCTCATGCCGGAGCCCCGCCCATGACCCAGGCCTCGCCGATCCTCGCCCTGCCCTATCTGATGCCTGCCCAGGCGCAGAAACATGTGACCCATAACGAAGCGCTGCAAATGCTGGATGCGCTGGTGCAGCTTCGCGTTGAAGGGTTTGATGCGGTGACACCCCCCACCAGCCCCGCCCTGGGCGAGACCCATGCGCTGGCCGCCAGCCCTGCGGGCGCCTGGGCCGGCCACCCCCATGCCCTGGCCGTCTGGCAGGGCGAAGGCTGGCTGTTCCTCGCCCCCCTGCCCGGCTGGCGCGCCTGGAGCATTGCGGAACAGGAACTCAGGGTCTGGGACGGCAGCAGCTGGATCCTGCCACCCGCCGACACCCAGAACCTCGCCCGTCTCGGCGTCGGCACCACGGCCGATGCCGCCAACCCGCTGGCGGTTTCCGGCCCGGCCACGCTGCTCAGCCATGCAGGGGCCGGCCATCAGCTCAAGATCAACAAATCCGCCAGCGCTGAGACCGCCTCGCTGCTGTTCCAGTCGAACTGGAGCGGCCGCGCCGAGATGGGGCTGGCGGGCAGCAATGACTTCGCAGTGAAACTCTCCGCGAACGGCAGCAGCTGGTCCACCGCTCTGGCGCTGACGCCTGCGGGCCGCGCCGGGTTTGGCACCGCCAGCCCGGCGGCGCATCTGGAGATCCAGGGCAGCAGCGATGATTACCTGCTGGCAGGCGATGGCGGCAGCCCGGACTTCCGGCTGGGCGCGGACGGCAACGGGGCTTGCGCCGGCGCCTGGACCGGCGGCGGCGCGGATTATGCCGAGTGGTTCGAATGGGCCGACGGCAATCCGGACGATGAAGACCGCCGCGGGGTCTCGGTGGTGCTGGAAGGGGAGAAAATCCGCCTAGCACGGCCCGGAGAAGAGCCGATCGGCGTGATCAGCGCCAATCCGGCCGTGGTCGGCGACGGCGACATGGATGACTGGAAGCACCGCTGGCTACGCGACGCATACGGCGCAATGCGGCGCGATGCGGCGGGCCGCCCGCAGGAAAACCCCGCCTATGATGCGTCCCGGCCGTATGTGCCGCGCAGCCGCCGCCCGGAATGGGCGCTGGTCGGACTGTTGGGCAAGCTGCGCCTGCGCCAGGGCCAGCCCACAGCCCCGGGCTGGATCCGGATGCGGCAGATCTCCGCAGAGACCGCAGAGCTGGAGGAATGGCTGGTGCGGTAAGTCTCTGCACCACGCGCCTGCACCCGGCGGGCAGCATCCACCTGGGCCTTACCCTTTGGCGCCCTGGCCGCGGGCATAGATGTCGTCGTAGCGGATGATGTCATCCTCGCCCAGGTAGCTGCCGGTCTGCACCTCGATCAGCACCATCGGTACCTTGCCCGGGTTCTCCATCCGGTGCACCGCGCCCAGCGGGATATAGACCGACTGGTTTTCGCTCACCAGCTGCTCGGTACCATCCACTGTGACCTTGGCCGTGCCTTCCACAACGATCCAGTGCTCTGCCCGGTGGTGATGGCTTTGCAGGCTCAGCGCCGCGCCGGGATGCACATGAATGCGCTTGACCTGAAACCGGTCCCCCACCGCCAGGCTCTCGAACCAGCCCCAGGGGCGGTGGTCCTTGGGGAATTCCGTGGCCTGACGGGCCTGTTTGCCTTTCAGCGCCGCCACAGCCTGTTTCACATCCTGCGCCCGGTCCGCCGCCGCCACCAGCACCGCATCAGGCATTGCCACCGCGATCACGTCTTTCAGCCCGATGCCGACCAGCTCCAGCCCGTCGCCTTCGGACCGCAACAGGCTGTCTGCGCAGTCAATCGCCGTTGCCGGTCCGGACGTCACCACGCCAGCCGCATCCGGCCCCGCCTCACGCCAGACCGCATCCCAACCGCCCAGGTCGGACCAGCCGCCCGCATAAGGCACCACCGACAGGTTGTCCGCCCGCTCCATCACCGCATAGTCGATCGAGATATCCCCGGCCCCTGCCCAGGCCGCAGGATCGAGCCGCAGAAAGCCCAAATCAGGCTGGCCCTGGTCCACCGCCTGCTGCACCGGCGCCAGCAGCTCGGGCGCATGCTGGCGGAAGGCCGCCAGAATGGTTTTCACCGAGAACAGGAAAATGCCTGCGTTCCACAGATACTGCCCCGAGGCCAGCATCTGCGCCGCCTTGGCCGCATCCGGTTTTTCCACAAAGCGTTTCAGCCCGATGGGGCGCGGCGTGAAATCGCCCGGGTCCCCGGACAGCTCGAGATAGCCATAGCCGGTCTCGGCCCGCTCAGGTTTGATACCGAAGGTGACCAGCTGGCCTGCCTGCGCCGCCTGCAGTCCGGCTGCCGCCGCCGCGCGGAACGCATCCGCATCCGGCACCACGTGATCCGACGGCGCCACCAGCATCAACCCTTCGGGATCGCTTTTTTCCAGCCACAGCGCCGCCGCCAGCACCGCAGGCGCAGTGTTGCGCCCTTCAGGCTCGATCAAGATGGCACCGGGATCGATGCCCGCGCCTGCCAGCTGTTCGGTCACGATAAAGCGGAAATCGGAATTGGTCAGCACCAGCGGGCTGGCAAAACCGTCGCCTGACAGCCGCCGCGCCGAGGCCTGAAACAGCGTTTCCTCACCCGTCAGCGGCACGAACTGCTTAGGGTAGCTTTTGCGCGACAAAGGCCACAGGCGGGTGCCAGAGCCGCCGCACAGAAGAACCGGATATATCATGATGCTGCCTTGCCTCCCCGCAGAATCCGGACCGTGAAATCTCCGGCCCCCCGTAGGTATAACCCGCCTGAAAGTTTCAGTGCGGTTGTTTTCACAATCTGCCGCTCCATAAAGGCCAGCGGCATGGCACGGTCCGGCCAGGGGCTCTCAAAGCGATGCAACCGGAAGCTCTCCCTCGCAAAACCGCATGAACTTGCCGCACCGTTCTTCCAAATAGGCCTGATCTGCCAGGCTGAACATTTCCTTGTAACGGCCCGAAACGCCCTTGTTGAAATTATAGACCCGCCGTTCCCCGGACAACAGGGCCTGCAGGGCGTCATTGGCCTCAAGCGCCTCCCGCCGGCAGTTCACCAGATCGCAAAGCACATCCAGCACAGACTGTGTTTCGCGGGTGATCTGCTCATAGGAAAATGGCACCCCCATAGCGGATTTCAGCCAAGGGATGGTGGCCCGCTCCAGCAGTCGCGCCATCACGTCAATGCCGTCACGATGAGAATGGATTGCAGAAAAAAACGGCTTGTTCTTGTCAGCCTCCCTGCGGGCACGCTCACCGGCTTCAAAAGCAGAGAGCGCTGCATCGCCTGGATGCCGGTAGGAAATCAGGACCCGGACATCGGGACGGCCAAGCGCCTCAGTATAACGGGGCTGAAATTCAGCATGCGTCTTGATCGACAGGTTTTCGCCCGGCTTCAGCCGGTCAGCCACTTTTGTCACATTGAAAAGATGATTGTCCCGCCAGAACACCCGGTGGCGTTCCAGCGGCCCGGTCAGAACCCGCTTGCGCAAAGCCTCTTGAGGCACACCCGAGGACTCACATACTGCCCTGGCAAGATGTGCCAGATAGGTGCTGGCAGACTTCTGCTGGCCATAAACGACGAGGATCATCCGGAAATGCCTTTACTGAAAATGGCTGCAGTTTAAAAATCACTCGGCCTTAAAATCACTTGGCCCGCAGATTATCCAGCCCCTGCGCCAGGAACCAGTCATAGGTGCCGCGCACCCCATCCTGCAGGCTGATCGAAGCCTGCCAGCCCAGCCGCGCCAGGCGCGTGACATCCATCAGCTTGCGCGGGGTGCCGTCGGGCTTGGACGGGTCGATCAGGATTTCGCCTTGAAACCCGGTGACCTCTGCCACCAGCTGCGCCAGCTCCAGGATCGACACATCCGCACCGCAGCCCACGTTGATATGGCTCAGCATCGCTTGCGTTTCGCGCCCATAGGCCTCCGGCCCCAGATCCATCACAAACAGCGAGGCCGCCGCCATGTCGTCCACATGCAGGAACTCGCGCCGCGGCGTGCCGGAGCCCCAGATGGTGACGCTCTGTGCGCCCGATTGCGCCGCCTCGTGGAAGCGGCGGATCAGGGCGGGCAGCACATGGGAGTTCTCGGGGTGGAAATTGTCGCCCGGCCCATAGAGATTGGTGGGCATCACCGAGCGGTAATCGACGCCGTACTGGCGGTTGTAGCTTTCGCACAGCTTGATGCCGGCGATCTTGGCAATGGCATAGGGCTCGTTGGTGGGCTCCAGCACACCTGTCAGCAGCGCATCCTCGGCCATCGGCTGATCTGCCAGCTTGGGGTAGATGCAGCTCGACCCCAGCTGCAGCAGTTTTTTCACCCCGGCCTCATAGGCGGCGTGGATGACGTTGCATTCGATCATCAGGTTTTCATAGATGAACTCAGCCGGGTAGCTGTTGTTGGCAACAATGCCGCCCACTTTGGCCGCCGCCAGGATAACCTGATCGGGCTGTTCCGCCTGCATGAAACCGCGCACCGCAGCCTGATCGATCAGATCCAGCTCGGCGCTGCTGCGGGTGATCAGCGTCAGATCCTCGCCTGCCGCCTGGCGCGCCTGCAATTGGCGCAGGATGGCGCCGCCCACCATGCCGCGGTGGCCGGCCACATAGATCCGGGGTCCAGTGCCTGCCATAACCTCAGCCCTCGACGCTGACCGGCAGATCCATGCCGTGCTCTTTCAACAGCGCATGGCGGCGCGCGGTTTTCAGATCTTCGGCCACCATCTCGGCGCACATGTCCTGGGTGGTGATTTCCGGCACCCAGCCCAGTTTTTCTTTGGCCTTGGTGGGGTCGCCCAACAGCGTTTCCACCTCTGCCGGGCGGAAGTAGCGCGGGTCGATCCGCATCACCACATCGCCGGGTTTCAGCGCCGGGGCGTGATCGCCCTCAACTGCCGCCACAGTGGCAATCTCATCGATGCCGCTGCCGGAAAACGCCAGGTCAATGCCCAGCTCGGCCGCCGACCACTGGATGAACTGGCGGACCGAATACTGCTTGCCGGTGGCGATCACGAAATCCTCAGGCGCATCCTGCTGCAGCATCATCCACTGCATCCGCACGTAATCCTTGGCATGGCCCCAATCGCGCAGTGCGTCGATGTTGCCCATATACAGGCAGGGCTCCAGCCCCTGTGCGATATTGGCCAGCCCGCGGGTGATCTTGCGGGTCACAAAGGTCTCGCCGCGGCGCGGGCTCTCGTGGTTGAACAGGATGCCGTTGCAGGCATACATGCCATAGGCCTCGCGGTAGTTCACGGTGATCCAGTAGGAATACAGCTTGGCCACCGCATAAGGGCTGCGCGGGTAGAACGGCGTCGTTTCGCGCTGCGGGGTTTCCTGCACCAGCCCATACAGCTCCGAGGTCGAGGCCTGATAAAAGCGGGTTTTCTTCTCCAGCCCGAGAAAACGGATCGCTTCCAGCAGGCGCAGAGTGCCCATGGCATCCACATCGGCGGTGTATTCCGGGCTCTCAAAGGAGACCGCCACATGGCTCTGCGCGCCCAGGTTATACACCTCGTCGGGCTGCACGTCCTGAATGATCCGGGTCAGGTTGGAACTGTCGCTCAGATCGCCGTAATGCAGCTTGAAGCGAGCCTGGTCCATATGCGGATCCTGATAGATATGGTCCACCCGCTGGGTGTTGAAAGAGGACGCCCGGCGCTTGATGCCATGCACCTCATAACCCTTCTCAAGAAGGAACTCCGCAAGATAGGAGCCATCCTGACCCGTAACGCCCGTGATAAGAGCTTTTTTCATAATATGCCCCGTTGCTGAAAGCCTCTGCGCCTGTTCCCGTGCTTAGGCCAGCGCGGCGGAAAAGACCAGCGGCGGGAACAGAGAAGAGTGGCGGCCTGCCCGGGCCCGGCTCAGCCTGCGTCCGGGCTTGCCGGACCTGCCACAGCGGCACCGGGCCAGGCGGCTCCTTGCGGGTCCGGATCATAGCCCAGCCGGGCGCAGAGACGACCATATGAGGGCGCTGTCTGCAGCTCTGCTGCAACTGTTTCAGGCACCGCCCGGCGCGGGCGGGCGGCAATGCTTGTGCCGCTGCGGCCGCTGTCTCCGGACAGGCTCTGAGCCGCCATCCGCTCTTGGAAACCGGCGCTGCCGGACAGCTCCAGCACCTGGCAGATCTGCGCCATGCCCGCTTCAGGTGCGGCCGTGAACGCCTCGTACTGCAGGATCGGGGTGTCGGCATAATGGTCCAGAAACAGATGGTAACGGCGGGCGTATTCCTCCAGCGTGCCAGGGGTAAAATGCACCCAGCTCTGGCGCAGCAGGCTCAGCCAGGAATCCAGCGGATGGCGCACTGTCACCAGGCTCAGCAAATGGTAGTCCGCCTGCAAAAGCTCTTTCATGGACGGCCGCTGCGGCAGGCCGCTGCCGCAGGCGTCTGTGGTGCAGAAATGGCTGTGGCTGTGATCGCGCAGCACCAGGTCGCCCCCCTCGAAGCGGGTTTCTGCCGCCAGCGCCGCCAGTCCGGCCTGAAAAATCCGCGCCAGCACCGCCTGCCCCGGAGGGCTGGACCCCGCCTTGGCCAAACTGATCAGGTCGCGCGGCGCAAAGGCGCCCTGATACCCCAGCGGGCTGAAAGGGTCGGCTTCGCTCAGCAGCCGGACGCACGGCAGCGCCGCAATGGATTTGGCAAACAGGGTGCCGCCAGTGCAGGCAAAATGATGCAGGCTGCGCAGCACCGGGCGCGCAGGCTGCGCCGCGGCAGCCCGGCACTCCGCCAGCAGCCGGGCCGCCGCGGGCGCCCGCATCCGGGCCGCCAGCCGGGCCGGATCCTCGGCCAGAAGCCGCTCAAGCTGCAGGCGGGCCGGCATGGCGTCACCCATGCCCTGCAATCCCGGCCAGGGCAGCCAGCTGCCGCAGCAGATCCTCCTGGGCCTCCTTTTCCTGCAGCACCGCACGGTAGCGCTGCTGCAGCTCTGCCAGATCCGAGGCACAGAGATCCAATTGCTGCTGCAGGTCTGCCTGTGCTGCGGCACGCGCCTGCGCCGCCTTATTGCGCCAGGCCACCGCATACGGGCGGTCCGGGTCCGCCGGCGCAGCCTCCAGCTGGCTGGCATAGCCCAGATCCTCCAGCCCGGCCTGCAGCGCCGCCATCCCCGATGCGCCCCGGTACAAGGGCTTGTGGCCTTCCTGCAGTCGCAGCACCTGGAAATGCTGCAGGCAGCCCGCCTGCTCCAGCGCCTGCAGCAGCGCCAGCGGCTGCGCCGCCGCCTCAATGACCAAAAGCCCCTGCTTTGGTTCGCCGCCCGCCTTGCCACGCTCTGCGGGCAGGCCACAGAGCGCCGCCAGATCCGCAACAGCCTGTGTCTGTGCCAAGTCTTCCTGTTGCACTTCCAGCCCGGGAAACAGCCGGAACAGCGTCTCTGCCGGCCCAGCCTGGCTGCTGAGATCCGGGAAATTGCAGCGGTAAAGCACCGCCGCGCCGCCGCCTGCCGAAACCGCGGCCCTGGCAGCCTGCACCGGTTTGAACCGCTGTGCCAGGGCCTGCAGTTCTGGCAGCGTTTCGGGATCCGTCCCGGCCAACACCACCGGCCCAAGCCCCGCCTGCACATAGCCTTCGGCGGCGCGGCTGCAACCGGCCCCGATATGCAGCACGAATTCCGCCGGGAACGAAAGAGAGAACGCAACCATGGTTCAGCGGGTTCCGCGCAGGAGGCGCCGGGCACTGCGCAGCGGCGCCATCAGGCGGAAGGAGCGCGACCCATAGAGCTGCTGCACCTGCGCCTTGAACCCGGCAGCAGCCTCTGCCTGGGTCGCGACCGCCTGCTCCAGCCCGGCAATCCTGTGCCCCGCCGCCTCCAGCGTTTCAGCCCTGGCCCGCAGCCGACCCTGGGCCATCTGTGTCTCTGCCTGCAGCCGGGCGCACCTGTCGCCAGCCTGTTCCAGCTGCTGCTCCAATTGCAGCTTTTCCCGGTACAGCGCTTCCATCTGCGCATACATACTGCGCTGCTGCTCCCGCAAAAGAGCACATTCTTCAGCCATCTCCCGACCATCCAGGAAAAGCGTCAGCGCCGTATCCGGATCCGCCTCCCCTGGTCCAACCCGTACCGAGGCCGCAAATTGCCCCGCCAGGCGGCTCAGAGCCGCATCCGCCTGCAGCCTGGCAGCGGCCAGCGCCAGCATCACCGCATCAGGGGCGGGGGCTGCAGCCTCCTGCAGGCGGCTCTGCGCCGCCGTGCTTGCCGCCAGGCCGCAGCAGGCCAGCACCGCATCCGGGGCGTGCCGGGCCGCCGTGTCATCCAGCAGCAGCACCCGCTGGCGGTCCTGCATCTGCAGGGCCAGCACCGTTTCAATTTCCTGTCCGGCAGCCTCCAGCGCCGCCGCCGGCCCCAGACCGTCCTGCAGCGCCCGGCAAACGGCCCCGGCCGGCGCGCGCGCCAGCAGCACAACCGCCTGCCCCTGCTCCGGCAGGGCCGCAGGCAGGGTCTCAAGCAGGGTAACGGAATACTGCCCCTGCAAACCAGCCTGCAGAGCCGCGCCCAGCGGCGCATGCGCCGCCCATACCAGCACCCCCCGGCCGGCTCCAGCCGCTTCCAAGGGGGCCGCCTCTGCCTTGTCGCCTGCCATATGATGGTTCCTCAACCGTCTTGCCGCTGCACCGGCATCTTTGCAACTTACTGTCCGCAACGGCGCCTGTCAGGCGCCATCCGCACCGGCAACCTTTTACGTGCGCGCACCGCCCAATAGCAAGACAGCACCCGGCCTGTCGTGCAGCCCGCCCCAAGGCACAGCCCCATTGGTCCCCATTAGGGGAGGACATCCCGGCGCCAGGCTGCTATGGGCAGATGCAGCAACCGCCCTATTGCGGCCCCAGGCAGACGCAGCACATGATACGGATCTTCAAAGCTGGCGCGCATATCCGCCGTTCTCCGCTCAGCTACCCGGCGCTGGCGCCGCTGTTTGACAGCCATATCGAGGAGGCTGCGACCCCCGACAGCGCCGATCTGTATGTTTTCTCCCATATCCTGGACATCGAAAACGCGCCCCGGGAACTGGTGGAGGACTGGCGCCAGCGCCGCCGCCCCATCGTGCTGCTCTCTGAAGAGCCGTTCTGGGACACGCTGTGGGGCCGCCAGCCGCTGGCCCGCCACCGTCTGGCGGACAGTCCCTGGGGGCGGCTGCCGGTACATCAGCTGACCCATCACAGCAGCACCGTCTTCCGCTTTGAACGGATCCCCTACTACCTTTTGACGAATCACCGTTTCGCCAATGCCTATGCGGCCAAATTCGCCCGCAATGCCCGCCAGACCCCGGCCGGCTGGCGCCGCGCCTTCCTGCAGCGGCGCAGCGATCTGGCCTTTCTGTTCGAACGGCGGGAGGGTGCGCATCATTCGCTGCGCTGGCCCGAAGGCGATACCGTCGGCCTGTGCCACTGGCGCACCCAGATCGCCGAAACCTGCCGCCGGGGCCGCGTCGAGCGGCTGGGCCGCAGCTGGCAACCAGAGCGCCCGGCGCGCGGCCAGCTGGCCGACTGGCATCTGGACAAGCTCGCCCTGCTGGACGGGCACGCCCGGGCGATCGGCGCCATTGAGAACACCCACCAGCCCAATTACATCACCGAGAAACTGTTCGACGCCTTCGCCTGCGGCGCGCTCCCTGCCTATACCGCCAGCCCGCGCCACCGGATCCATGATCTGGGGCTGACAACGGACAGCTGGCTCAACCTGCACGGGCTCTCTGCCGCCCAGGCAGCGGCCCGGCTCGACGGGCTGGACTGGGGCAATGCTGCCTGGCTGGAGCGCACCTGCGAAGCCTATGCCTGCGCCCAGCAGGCACTGTCGGCGCTTTTGGGCAATCCGCGCAACTGGCTGCGGGAACGGGCACGCCTGCAGGCGGCGCTGCTGGCAGAATTCCGCAGCATTCTGGATCAGGGCCATACTGCCTGGCCGGATCTCTCTGCCGCCTAACCGGGGGGCGGCGGCAGCCCGGGCACAGTCTTACAGCATCAGCAGCGGCTCGATCTGCAGGCCGTCGGCCTGCAGCCTGTCATCCAGAACAAACAGATTCAGCTCGCAGGCTCCGGCCCTGGCCGCCAGCTCCGGGTCCGAGGGCACATGCAGCAGCACTTCCCGTCGGCCTGGTGGCAGCAAGTCCGGCGCCGGCGTTTGGATGTCGCGAAAGCCGCCCTCGGGCAGGAAGAACCGCAACGCCAGCCGACAGGAGATCACCCCGCTGCTGTGCAGCGCCAGACGCAGCCCCACATAGCGCGCCTGCTTCAGCTCCTCTGCCTGCATCCGCATCCCCAGGCAGGCCCAGCCGCCGCTGTCCCCCTCGGTAACCTCAAATACCATCCCGCCGCCGCTGCGGCCCAGCTTCATCCGGGTCCGGCCAGCCGGATCGCAGGACAGCCACAGCCCGTCACCCAGATCCAGATGCCCGGCCAGGACCTCCTGCGCCTCTCCCTCTGCCAGGGCGGCAATCTGATCACGCAGCGAAGACAGCGCAGACAGCGCGGCAGGGGAATCCGAAAGGGTCACGGGGCAGGTCCTTATCTCAATATGCGGCGGCCAGCTTCCCGGAAAATGCAGGTGGATGCAAGCCGACCCGCGGCCGCTCCCGCATCCAGCCCCGGTTGAGAACTGCGGAACAGGCTGCTACAGGCGGTACTGCCGCCGCGGTTGCGCGGCGAATGCCAGCCTGGACGGATTTCCCGAATGCCTGCCTTGCCCACCCTTGCCGTAATCCTGCCCTGCCTGGACGGCTGCGGCTCTCTCGACCGGACCCTGCACAGCCTGGCAGAGCAAACAGGCCCGTTCCGCCTGCACTGCCATGCAGTGTGGGCAGGGCAGCAGGATGGCACAGCCCCGGCGCAGCAGCTGGACTGGTGGCAAGCGCAGCTGCGCAGCGGTCGCCGCCAGGTCGGCTGTGCCGGGCTCGCTCTCAGCCATGGGCCGGCCGCCGGTCCCGGCAGCGGCCTGGCCGGCTGCCTGGCGACCGCCATCGAAGCTTGCCCCGCAGACAGTGTCTTCAGCTGGATGCTGCCCGGCAGCACCCTGCCGCCGGACAGCCTGCAGACCGTGGCCGAGGCAATGCAGCAGTTTGCGCCCGAACAGCTGTCCTGGCTGAGCACCGCCTGCGCGGCGCCACTGCCGGAGCCGGTCCTGCAGGCCGGGCTCAGCGATGGCACCCATTGGGAGGCGCTGCCCTGCGCCGGAACCTTCTTCCGCCCCTGGCTGTGGCACAAGGCCGCCCTGGATTCGGCCCTGCAGGATCCGGATCCAGGCACCGCAACCTGGGCGCTGTGGGGCCACTTCAGCCAGCACGCAGGCCTGGTCCAGCTGCCACCAGCCGCCGCCAGCGGCGCCGATCCGCTGCTGCCGGAAGCCGCGGCGCTGGAAGCCCTGCTGCCCGCCAGCCGCCGCCGCGCCGCGCTGGCGGATTTGGCCGAGCTGGCCAAATCCGGAACCTCCCCCGCCTGGCGCCGCCTCAGCCGCTGCCCGGAACAGGGCAGCCTGGTGATCAGCAGCGAGGACGCCCTGCCCGCGCTGGCCCGCCATTGCAATATCCTGACGGACGCCATCCCCGGCCTGGCGGACCTGGCGCCGCAGCCGCCGCGGGAACTGGCCCGCGCCCGCCGCGCGCAGGCCTCGGCGTCGGCCTCGGCACTGGCAGCAGAGACAGGCGCCATCACCTTCCAGAACAATATCCTGGCCTATGACAGCGGCTGGCAATATCCCGCCATCACCGAGCAGCACGCTTACCGCCAGCTGGCACAGGCCGGTGCAGTGCCCGATGGCATCACCTATCTGGCCTATCCCTGGGCCACGCTGATCGACAAGCTGCACCGCAAGACCGCCGACCTGCCCGCCCAGCTGGCACAGTTCCGCGCCTTCTGCGCCCGGGTGCCCCAGGACACCATCAAGGTCACCGTCTGCCAGCACATCAAAATGAAAGAAGAGCTGGAGCTGCTCCGCCTCGCCGGAGTGACAGAGATCTTCTGGTCCCATGCCACCCATACGGACGCCGCAGCGGCACAGCCGGACGGGCTGCGGCTGCACCCTTTCCCGCTCTATCCGGTCCAGGCCACCGGGCCAGAGACCGCTGCACCGCCCGGCAATTCAGAAGAGCGGCCGCTTCTGTTCTCCTTCATTGGCGCCCGCGCCAACCAGCATTATCTGACCGGCAGCCGCAACTGGATCCTGGATCTGCTGCAGGATGATCCGCGCGGGCAGATCACCGGGCGCGGCGGCTGGCATTACAACAAGGTGGTCTACAGCCATCAGATCCATGCGCCGGACAACCACAGCAACCGCGGCGACGGCGGCAGCTTCGTCGACGGCAACGCCTCCGAGGAATTCCGCGCCTCGCTCAAGGCTTCGGTGTTTTCGCTCTGCCCGTCCGGCACCGGCCCCAATTCGATCCGCCTGTGGGAGAGCCTGGGACTTGGCGCGGTGCCGGTGATCCTGGCGGACAGCTGGGCACCGCCCGGCAACCCGGCGCTGTGGCAGGCCGGCGCGGTGTTCTGCGAGGAAACACCAGAGGCCATCCGCGCCCTGCCCGAGCGGCTGGCGGCGCTGGCTGCCGACCCGGACGCGCTGGAGCGTCTGCGCCACGGCGGCCGCCAGCTCTGGGCGCTTTACGGCCCGGACTGCTTTATCTACGACCTGCAAAAGTCCATGCTGGAGGCAGCGGCCCGCCCGCCCGTCCACAAGGCAAAACTGCTCGGCAGCCTGCAGGCCGGGCTGACCCGCCCGCAGGCAGAGCCCCGCAGCCCTGCAGCCGCCGCGCTCTATCTCAGCAGCCTGTCCAGCCGCCTGCTGCTGGACGGCACTGCAGCGCTGGACAGCCACCGTGCAGATCCCCTGGCCCAGGCGGCAGAGGCAGCGGCCCGCGCGGCGCTGGCGGCGGATCATCCTCTGGCCGGACAGCTGGACCGCACCCAAGCGCTGCTGCAGCGCCGGGCCGGCCTGTGCCCGCCGCCCGCCGCCGCCCCGGCGCGGATCCGGCGCGGCCCAGTCCGTGTCTGCCTGACCGGCAAACACGCCAACCGCACCCCGCTGGCCTATGCACCATTCCAGTCTTTGGTCCGGGACCGCATCACCCTGGCAGAAAACCTGCAGGACGCCGACATCATGCTGACCGGCTTCAGCGCCGACCTGCGCGAGATGGCTCCGGCGCTGCAGGCTGCGCAGCAGCAGAACCCGGACCTGCAACTGGCGGTTCTGTCCGAAGAACCGCTGTGGGACAGCATCTGGAACAATGATCTGATGTCCCGACATCAGCAGATGGAGGTCGGCGGGCCAGTGCTGGACTACCATGTGTTCAACCACAGCAACTCCGCCATCTTCGATTTCGAAACCATCCCCTATTTCCTGCTCACCCGCACCGGCTTTGCGGCCCGCTATGCCCTGGGGCTGGCGCGCCATGCCCGGCTCAGCCCGGCAGCACTGCTGCAGCACTGGCGCGCGGCCCCGGTGCCAGCCGCCTTTTATGCCGAAGTGCGCGACACCGCCGCCTATTCCCGGGTCTGGCCAGAGCAGCAGGTCGAAGGCCTGAGCGTCTACCGCACCGATGTGGCACGGCTCACAGAGCTGCCCGGCAGCTTGCGCGAAGGCCGCGGCTGGCGCCCCGGCGCCAAACGCCAGGCGCTGGCCGACTGGCACCTGGACAAACTGGCGGCGCTGGACATGCGCAGCCGGGTGATCGCGGCCTATGAAAACACCCACCAGCATGCCTATATCTCGGAAAAGCTGTTCGACGCTTTCCTGGCCGGCGGCATGCCAGTCTATTACGCAGGCCCCGGCCACAGGGTGCATGAACTGGTGCCCGAGGCGGCGATGATCAACACTTTTGGGCTGGACGCCGCAGCAGCCGCCGCGCGGATCACCGCCTTCTCTCCGGACTGGGCCTGCGCCGAGGCCTGGCTGGAGACCGCCCATCAGCTGCAGGCGCGGTTCAGCAACCCGGAGGCCATCGCCCATGAGCGCCGCCGGATCGCCGGAGCCGTGACGGATGCGGTTGAAAGCTGCCTGCCATGACAGTCATGACTGCCGCCATGATCTCTGCCCGCCCGCAACCAAGAGGGAGCGCCGATGCCGAACACTGATTTCAAACGCCGCATGGATGCGCGCCTGGCCTGCTGGTACAAGGGCGCGGACCCGCATGACGACCCCAAACGGCAGCAGCGGCGCAAATATATCGCAGGCCTGGTCAACAAGACCTCAATGTTCAACTACGCTCGCCGCATGGACCTGCCGCTGCCCGAACGCTTTGCCGAGGCTGACGGGCTGGAGGCGCTGGATTTCACCGCCCTGCCAAAGCGGGTGGTGATCAAACCCAACAATGCCGCCAACAATGACGGTGTGCTTTTGCTGGACGGCGAACGGGAGGTGTTCACCGGCGATCACGTGCCGCTGGCAGAGCGCGCCGGATACACCCGCCAGCGCTATGCGGCGGGCAGTTTCTTCAAGCCCGGCAGCAAGGTGATCGCCGAGGAGTTCATCCAGGACTTCGACCCCGCCTTCACTGTGCCGCGCGACTTCAAGGTCTATGTGGCGGGCGGCCGGCCCTGGGTGATCCAGGTGGTCAACCGCCAGGGCCCCAAGGCCGACTGGAGCCACCGCTATTACAGCCAGGACTGGGTCGCCTATGACCATTTCCAGCGTGAGAACAAACTGGCAGAGGTGATCCCCGAACCGGCCCATTTCGAAGAGCTCCTTGCGCTCTCCGCCCGCATCGCCCGCGACATCAACTGCTTCATGCGGCTGGATTTCTATATCACCGCCCAGCGGGTGGTGTTCGGCGAATTCACCTCTTACCCCAATGCCGGGCTGCAGTTCACCCGGATCGGCAGCAATGTGCTGTGTGATCTGATGGACCGCTACCCCGACCCGTTCTGACCCCGACCGGAGCTTCCAGGCCATGCCGCAGCATCTCTTTCTGTCAGGAACCGCCCGGGCCGGCACCAGCGCCCTGGTCAATATCCTGAACCAGCACAATCACATCCTGATCGGCCAGGAACGCTATTTCAAAAAGTTCCGGCAAAACACGATCAGACGCGCCCATTTCGAACAGGACCGGTTCCTGGATGTGCGCGCGGATGACACTCATGAACACGGCGGCCTGTTCCTGCCCCGGCGGCGGCAGCGGTTCAAAAATGCAGCCTATGTCGGGGATAAATACCCGCCGATGTTCCGGCATCTGGATCATGTGCTGGCAGAGTTCCCCAAGGCCCGCCATATCTACATCCTGCGCAACCCGCTGTCGGTTGCAGAAAGCTACGAGGCGCGGTTCCAGGATCCCAAAGACAGCTGGACCCTGGACTGGCGCGCCGGGCTGGCAGCCTGGAACGACAGCGTTGCCCGTATCGCCGCGCTGACAGAGGCGCAGCTGCAGCAGTTCCTGTTTGTGCAATACGAGGAGATCTATGCCAGCACCCGTGCCATCAATGCATTGTTCACCCGGCTGGGGCTGAGCAATCTGGAACCGGAGGCGCTGGCGCCTTTTGCAGAGAAATTCACCAGCCTTAACACCAAGCTGGTGCCGCGCCGCGACGACATCCGCGCCGCAGTGGCGCGCGATGCGGACTGGAGCGCCTACAAGCAGCTCTGCCTGCTGATGCCGCCGCCGCTTCGGAACAGCACGGAGGACCACCCGTGACTGCTGAAACAGCCACACCGTCCCAGGTCCCCGGCCCGGCTCAGCCCCCCAGCCCGGCCCTGTGCCCCGGCCTGGCCGGTTTTGCCGCCGACCGCCGGGAGGGAGATCTGACGCCTACGCGCACGGACCTGGCGCCGGGGATCTTCCTCAATGCGGATCCGGCGCTGCAGATGGCGGGGCGCTACAGCTCTGCCGCCGGCGCTTTCCTCGATCTCCACACGGCACCGGCAGGCCAAGGCAGCTGGTTTGGGCTGCATCTGGCGCTGGAGCTGCCGCCGCTGCAGGATCTGGCCTATCTCGGCTTTGCCTGCCGCACCGCTGCGCCGGAACCGCAGATACTGCGCGCCTGCCTGCGCTCCGGGCTTGAGGACGGCGGCTTCAGCGACTGCTTCTTTGACCGCCACATCCTGGCATCAGAGCGCGCCCACAGCCACCTGGATGCGCTCTATCTCGACAGCCAACCGGAGCTGCCGCTCAGCGCACCCTGGCGCGAGCTGGTGCTGTTCCTGCCCAGCCAGGGCTTTGATCTCAGCCTGATGCATCTGCATCTGTTTGCAGTCTGAGCCCGGGAGCCGCCATGCCTTCTGCTCCGCCCCTCGACCTGACCGTCGCCATCCCCAGCCATGACGACAACGGCAATCTGACTCGGCTGCTGCGGCACCTGGCGGCACTTGGGCTGGCCCAGGCTGTGATCGTCGCCGATGACGGCTCCCTGCCCGCGCCCGATGCAGAGACCCTGGCCCGAGACAGCGGGCTGGCCCCGGCCCGGCTGACCCTGCTGCGCCAGGACCGGGTCCAGGGCGCAGGGGCAGCGCGCAACCGCGCACTTTTGCATGTGAAGACCCGGCATCTCTTGTTTCTGGATGCCGACGACCTGCCCACCCGCGAATTGCGCAGCCTGTGCCAGGCGCTGGCGCAGGCGGATCCCTTCGACTTCTGCATCTTTCAGCACCACGACAGCCGGATGGCGCAGGAGCGGCATTGGGGGCAGATGCCCTTTGACCAGAGTTTCTGGGCTCAGGCGGGCCGCGCCCAGGGCAGCCTGAACCCGGTGCCGGACCCGGCCGCGCCGCTGCTGGCGCAGACCGCCAATTACCCGTGGAACAAGATCTACCGCACCGAATTCCTGCTGGAACAGAACATCCGCTGCTCTGAAACCCTGGTGCACAACGACATTGCCCTGCACTGGCAAAGCTTCCTGCGGGCAGAGCGTATTCTCAGCAGCGCCTGCACCGGCGTCACCCATTTCGTCGCCGATAACGGCCGCCGCCTGACCAACCGGCTGGACCGCGAACGGCTGCGGGTGTTCGAGCCGCTAGAGCAGATCGCGCTGGAAATCGCCGCCGGCCCGGATCCCGCCGGGCGTCTCTATGCCCCGGCCTTCTTCGGCTTTGCGCTGGGGCTTTTGAACTGGGTGCAGGGCACGCTGGCCAAGGAGCTGCAGGCCGAGCTCCAGACCCTTGGCTCTGCCTTTCTGCAGCGATATCTCAGCCGGGAAATGTGCCGCCAGCTGCAGCAGGACCGGCCCGCCGACTGGCAGCGGGCCGCAGAAATCTTCCGCCTGCCCGCTTAAAGCGGCGCTGCAAAAAAGGCAGGCGCCGCCTCGCCTTTTTCCAGGCAGGCGGCAAAGCCGCGCGCCGCATCCAGCGCCTCGCGGATGGTCACATCCATATCCAGATAGCGGTAGGTGGCCAGGCGGCCCACAAAGGTGACGCCGCGGGTGTCCTGTGCCCGCTTCACATAGGCGGCCAGCAGTTCCTTCTCCTTCACCTGGCGGATCGGGTAGTAGGGGATGTCGCCGGGCTCTGCCAGGCGGGAAAACTCGCGGTAGAGCACCGAACCCTCATGGCTTTCCCAGGGTGCGAAATGCTTGTGCTCGGTGATGCGGGTAAAGGGCACCTCTTCTTCGCCGTAGTTCATCACCGCGCAGCCCTGATAGTCGCCCTGATGGGTAAAGCGTTCGAAATCCAGCGTCCGGTAGCCCAGGCGACCCAATGCGTAGCCAAAATAGCCGTCCAGCGGTCCGGAGTAGAACACATGGTCATACCCCTGCCCCATCTCCGGGGTGAATTCAGTCTCTAACTGGACCGAAATGCCCGGATGATCGAGGATTTTTGTGATCATCGCGGTATAGCCGTTTTCCGGCATGCCCTGGAACTGGTGGAAGAAATAATTGTCATCATAGTTGAACCGCACCGGCAGCCGCTTCAGGATCGAGGCAGGCAATTCCGAGGGGTGCATGCCCCATTGCTTGATGGTGTAGCCCTTGAAAAACGCCTCATAGAGCTCGCGACCGACAAACCGCATCGCCTGCTCTTCGAAGGTTTCAGGAGTCTCGATCGAAGTGTCGGCCTGTTCATTGACGATAAAATCATGCGCTTCTTCCGGGCGCATCGTCTTACGGAAGAACTGGTTGATGGTGTGCAGATTGACCGGCAGCGAGAACACTTCCTGCTCCCCCGACAGTCCGCGGGTGGTGGATTTCACCCGGTTCTTATAGGGCAGGAAACTCTCAAACCGGTTCACATAGTCCCAGACCTCGGCGTCGTCGGTGTGGAAGATATGCGGGCCGTAGACATGCACCATGACACCGGTGTCTACATCGCGCTCGGTGTGGCAGTTGCCGCCGATATGGTTGCGGCTGTCGATCACCGTGACCCGGTGGCCCGCCTCGGCCAGATGCCGCCCGATCACGGCGCCTGAAAGGCCTGCGCCCACCATCAGATAGTTTCCTGCCGCCATGCCCCTGTCCTTCTTTGCTTGCCAGTTCACGTGTTCCGTGCCGCCCGGCCACCCCCGGCGCCGGTTCAGCCGCTCTTCAGCTGATGCCCTTGCTGTACCCCAGGGTCTCGGCAAAGGGAAAGGTCAGCTCTTCCGCCATTGCGTGCAATTCGGCGTTTTCCGGCCGTTTCCAGCTGCCCGCAGGCGTCACCTCAATGGTTTCCTTGCGCTCCTTCAGCACCGTGGCATTGGCTGGCGGGAACAGATGCGCGCGCTCCCAGGAGATATCTGCGGTATTGAAGCCGGTGAACAGCGACAGGTCGCGCTCCAGCCCGGCCCAGTCCTGAATGCGCCCGGTCCAGGTCTGCGGATCCTCTGTCAGATCCTCATAGCGCAGCGGCATGAAATCCGCCGGCGCGTGCCGACGCAGGATCTCCAACCGCTTCTGGCGACCGGCCCAGTTGCGGGTGCGCCCGCGCAGCACCTTGGGCCGCTTCAGCACCTTGGCCCAGCTCACCGCCACCGCGCGTGGGTCGCGCACCAGATTGAGGATCTTCAGCTCCACCTGCGGCAGCAGGCTGAGAGCCAGGCACAGATCCACCGATTTCGAGCTGTCGATCAGCATCCGCCCCCCGGCCTGCTGCGAAGCGGCTTCGTAAAGCGCGCCAAAGGCCTCCAGAAACTCCGCATGCTCCGCCTGCAGCGCCTTGCGCACGTCCGGATTGCCCCAGCGGGTGTCTTCTGACGCCGCCTTGCCAAAAACCTGCATGCTTTGCGCCAGCTGCTGCAGCGCGCCGCCGCCAAAGCGTGCCTCCATGGCCGCGATCACCGGCCCCCAGAAAGGGCAGTCCGGCACCGTCTGGCGGCAGCTGCAGGGCACCCCGTCCGTCTGCGCCGCCGGCAGGTCGCGGATCTGGCCGATGTTCTGCGCCTGGGGATGCTGCGACAGCATCAGCGACAGGAAAGTCGAGCCAGAGCGCCCCGCACCCGCAATGTAAAGAACCCTGACCGTCATCCTGCCTGCCCCTGTGCCATGCCCGCGCCATCCCTGTGCCATACCTTGCCTGCCGCCCCCGCAGGAAGCAGATATGCCTTGTTTCATGCCGCTGTTTTTGGGACAAGCGCAATGATTATTTGGACGGCTGGGCAGACTATGGACGATTTGGGCCAAACCACTCTGGAAACCGGCAGCTGGCAGTCCGCGCAGGACTTCCTGCAGGCCGTCCGCCAGGCTCCGGACAGCCCGGCCATCACTGCAGGCGGCGCGACATTCAGCTACCGCAGCTTCCACGCCCGGGTGCAACAGCTGGCCGCTGCCCTGGCCGCGCAGGAAACCGCCGCCAAGGCCCCGGTCGCCGCGATCTATCTCAGCCGCACTGTTGATACCTATGCAGCGGTGCTGGCGGCGCTGCTGCGCGGCCATGCCTATGTGCCGCTGAACCCGAAATTCCCGCCCGAGCGCAACCGCTACATCCTGGACCGCTCCGGCGCCACCGCGCTGTTCTATGAAGCCGCGGACAGCGCCGCGGTGCAGAACATCATGGCCGCCCAAAGCGGCGAGCCCGCAGCCGCCGTGCCCTATTGCATCAGTACCGAAGACCTGCCGCCCGCGCCGGCCATCCTGCCCGAACGGCGGCATGACAACCCTTACGCCTATATCCTGTTCACCTCCGGCTCCACCGGCAAACCCAAAGGCGTGGCGCTGCGCCACAGCAATCTCGGCGCCTATCTGGATGCGGTGTTTCAGGTGGCGGATTACGGGCCCGGCGACCGGATGTCGCAGAATTTCGACCTCACGTTCGACCTCAGCGTGCATGATATGTTTGTCTGCTGGCGGGCCGGCGCGCATCTGATCGTCCCTTCCGAGCACGATCTGGACGCCCCTGCGGATTATGTGCAGCGCAACGATGTCACCTGCTGGTTCTCGGTGCCCAGCCTGGCTCAGAAAATGCGCCAGCAGGGGGCGCTCAGCCCCGGCGGCCTGTCCGGCCTGCGGCTGTCGCTGTTCTGCGGCGAGGCTCTGCCGGTGGAACTGGCGCAGGCCTGGGCCCGCGCCACCGGCAAGCGGGTGGAAAACTGGTACGGCCCGACCGAGGCGACGATCTCCTGCACCCGCCAGGCACTGCCTGCGGATCCGGAGCAGATCAGCGGCCGCAACGGGCTGGTGCCGATCGGCACCGCGCTGCCCGGCATGACCGCGCGGGTCTTCAAGGAAGACGGCAGCGCGGCGGCGCCCGGAGAGACCGGCGAATTGCTGATGAGCGGCCCGCAGGTGGCCGACGGATACCTGCAGGATGCAAAAAAGACCGCCGCCGCCTTTGTGGTGCCTGCTGGGCAGGACCACATCCACTACCGCACCGGCGACCGGGTGCATCTGCAGCCCGATGGCACCCTGGAGTTCATCGAACGGATGGACAATCAGATCAAGATCCGTGGCTACCGGGTCGAGCTGGGCGAGATCGAGGCGGTGCTGCGCGCTGCCGCACCGGGCTGCGAGGCGGTGGTGGTGCCGCTGCCGCTGAAATCCCCTGCCCCGACCGCGCTGGTGGGGGTGGTCGAAGGCTATGGTGGCCCCGGCCGGGAAATCCGCGAGGCGATTGCCGGCAAGCTGCCGGATTACATGTCGCCGACCCGGGTGCTGGTGATGCCGCAGTTCCCCAAGAACGCCAGCGGCAAGATCGACCGTGGCGCCATCGGCCAGCGGGTGCTGAAGCGGCTGGAAAAGATGAATGCCGCCGACCAGCCGAAAAAGAAGATGAAACGCTACGACCGGCTGATCCAATTTGCCCAGGAGATCAACCCGGCGCTGTCGCGCGCCGAGATCGAAAAGGCCGAAAACCTGATGGATGCCGGGCTCGATTCCATGGGCTTTGTCGATTTCACCATCAAGCTGGAAAAGCGCTTCGGCCTGGAGCTGACCCAGGACAGCGCCGCGGAACTGTCGCGAATGTCGCTGTGGCAGATGGTGGTGTTCATCCGCAAGGCGCTGGAAGCCAAGGATGAAACCCGCTTCCAGCCGCCGCCGCCGGACAGTCTGGACGGCAGCGCCCTGAAGCAGCATCTGCACTACCGGGCGATGCGGGCGCTGGATCTCTTGGATAAATTCCCCGCCTATGCCGCGGCGCCTGATGCACCGCCGCTGGTGCCCTTCATCGGCTCTTCCGGCTTCATGCGGGCGATCTGCCCTGAAACCATCGAGACCGCCGCCGCCGCCGCCGGGCAGCAGATCCGCGCCGCCAATCTGGGCATGGCAATGCTCAGCGTGGAAGGCATTGCCGAACTGTGTGAATACATCCGCGACACGCTGCAGGCGCAGGGCCTTCGCCTGCCGCTGGCAGTGCTGGAGATGGAAATCATGCAGCTGTCGATCATGCCGCCCGCAGGCGACATTGAAATCCTGACGGACTACAAGGCCGGCGCCTTCAAGGACATCCCGCGCAAGCATTACGACGCCGACACGGTCTGGGATGCCGGGACCGGCGGCGCCATCGCCGTCTCGGATGCGCCGCGCCCCGGCGGCGCGCCCACCACTCAGGCCAACTGGGAGCGCAAGCGCAACCAGGAAATCCGCGACGCCTTTGAGGGCCGGATGCGGATGGACGGCAAAGCCGTTGCCGCCTGGCTGCGCGGCCTGCGCGCCCTGCAGGACGTCAGCGATGACACCGTAGCAGTGATCCACCCGGTGCACTGCCCGGATCTGGCAGAGATGCGCGCGGCGCAGATGCCCAACCATTTCCTGGACACCGCCGCCCTGGCAGAACGCGAGGCCGGCGTGCGGGTGATCCTGGATACCGCCTTTGCCATGGACAGCGGCGACTTCAAGAACATCAGCCACATGAATGATTACCAGGGCCGCCAGAACTTCTCGGCACAGCTTGCTGCACAGCTGTTTCGCTGACCGCCCGCCAGGTTTGACAGGAAACACACCATGACACAGACACCGGTCTTTCTGTTCTGCTCCGAACGGTCCGGCTCCAATCTGATCAGCATGATTGCGGGCACCCATTCGCAGTTCTATTCACTGCCGCCCTTTCATTTCGGCCGCCTGGCCCTGCTGAATCTGCATGAAACCCTGCAGGAAGGCGTGGAGTCCGCAGCCTGGCAGCAGATCTGCAAGCGCTCCGCGGCCCGGATCAAGACCCTGCTCGGCCCGCAGGAGGCAGAGGCGGCACAGGCCTGGCTGGCGGCGCGCAGCCGCATCGATGCCGCTGAACTGGCCCGGTTCCTGTATCAGGACAGCGTGCCGGCAGCGTCCGGAAAGCGCGTGTTCGTCAAGGAAAACAACCTGCACCGGCTGCTGTTTTTCATCCTGCAGGCCTTCCCGGACGCCAAATTCGTGTTCCAGGTGCGCGACCCGCGCGACTATCTGGCCTCGGCCAAGGCGCTGCGCGCCAAGGAGGGCGCCACCAAATTCGGCAACAACCGGGACGCGGCCCGGATCTGGCGCGAAGATCAGGAGGGCGGGCTGCATGCATTGGCGCTGCTGGGCCCAGAGCGGGTATTCCTGCACCGCTACGAGGATCTGCTGACCGCTCCCGAGGCGCTGCTCAAGCGGATGTGCGGCTTTCTGGAAGTGGATTTCGAGCCCGGCATGCTGGACTTTCATCAGACCGACCAGGCCGCAGCGCTGGCCACCAGCCACAAGCAGCGCGCCAATGTCTCCAAACCGCTGATGAGCGGCAATTTCGCCAAATACCGCAGCGCCCTGACCCGCAAGGAAATCCGCCAGATTGAAAACCGGCTCGGCGATCTGATGCAGCTGTTCGGCTATCCGCTGGATCTGGCAGCCCCCGGCAAGCAGCACGGCAGCGGCCTGCTGGGCCGCTTTGCCCGCCAGCCGCTGCTGAAACCGCTGGATTACGGTGCCTGGGATCCCGCGACAGCCGCCCCCGCAGCCTCCTGAAACCTGCGCCCTTCTCCCACCAACAAGGAGCCTGAACCCCAGGCCCTGCCGGGAAAAGGGCGCCTCTAGGTCTGCGGGACAGCCAGCTCTGTCAGGAACCTGCTCAGGGTTTCTTTGCCCTCCCGGTCCAGCTCCTGCAGCTGCAGCTGTGCCAGCGCCAGCTGCATCGCCTCCGGCTCCGGCAGCGGCTTCCTCTCCAGCACCTGCTCCAGATCGGCAAAGAAAGTGCTGCGCCCGACGGTCTCTCCCAGCCAGGCATCGATCGGGCGGAACTGCTCCAGCATCCGCGCCCGGTTGTCGGCGCCGAACAGCTCGATGCTGCTGCTGGCAGGCAGCGGCAGCCGACCCTGCAGATCCGTGCGCAGCGCTTTGCGCAGCTCCGCCGCCAGCTCCGGCGCCAGCCGGTGATTGGCCTGCCGGGCAATCTCATAGAAGGCCCGGTGGATGGAATCATTCTCGCGCCGCTCCGGCGCCAGCCCGCTGGGCAGATCCAACCCGGCCTGGGTGATGAAATCCGCCACCGAGCCGCCACTGGCGCGCACCTGCTCATAATCGCGCAACACCACCCGCGCCTCAGGCAGCGCCGTGACCCAGCCCTCCACCATCAGCCGGTAATTGAAATGGATACCGCGCAGATAGCTCTCCAGCCCGTCCTTGCGCAGCGGCGCCAGCTTGTGGCCGAACTTCAGCCGCTGACCGTGCCAGGAGGCCAGGTATTCGTCGATTCTCCGCAACGTCGCCACCAGGGTGAACTCCGCCCCCGGAAACCAGCCCGCCAGCCGTTCGATCAGCTCCGGCCCGGCAGCACTGAAATTGGCAAAGACTTCAGCCGCCAGAACCACCGTATGCGGTTCCGAGAACCGGATCTGCTGCTGAATCGCATGCACCATCTGCGGCAGCGCCGGCAGCCGCTTGTGATAGCTCGGCACCTTGCCGCGCTTGTGATCGGCCAGCATCCGGAACGCCAGCGCGTTATGCGGCTCGCGCAGGTTGATCGGCAGGCTGTCCTCAGGCGGCGGCAACAGCCCGCCTGCAGCGGCCGCCATATGCGACAGCCCTTCGAATTCCACAAACGGATAGAGAATGCCATGGCGCGCCAGCGCCGGCGCGTTGCGCGCCAGAAAATCCTGCAGCGAGGTGGAACCGACCTTGTGGTGGCCGATGAACAGCACCACCTTCAGCGGTGCAGGCGCACCTTCGGCGGTGCGCAGACGGACGGGCGCCTTCGCTGCAGCGGAGGGGGCTTTGGATCCGGATCCGGAGGGCTGAATCAGCTTCTTGATGAGCTTCACTCGGCGGCTTCCTGCTGCATGTCTTGAGGCTGGCGGGCCAGGTTCAGCTTGGCCTGCCAGTAGGTTTCACTGGTGAAGCTGCCATACTGCATCCGGTACTCCGCCGCCAGCCGGTCATAGGCTTTCAGGAACGCGCGGGCATTTCCGGCAAACCGCCGGATCTCGCGCCAGGCAGCAGCTTTGGAATGGCGCACGGTATAGTATTTGCTGCGCGCCGCATTCAGGCAGGTGATCTCTGCCGCCCCCCAGGCATATCCGATATGGCTGCGGTTCTGCGCCTCCAGCGTGATCTTGCGGCCCAAGCGGCCAAAGCCCGGGATCAGCAGCCCATTGAGGCTGAACTTCATCAGATACCGCCGCCAGGCGGCAGGCGGTTTGCTGCGCAGCGGTGGCAGCGCCACCTGCGGGTTCATATCCTGCCAGGCCTCGGCCCCGGTCAGCGCCTTGATGTCGGCCCGGCGCCCGGCCATATCGGCATTTGCATCAAAAAAGCCCGGCCCCTTCATCACGTCCTCAACCGCCAGGTTGATCGCGGCCAGCGTATCGTAATGCATCCGCGGCAGGTTCCTCAGAAAGAACCAGACAGCAATTTTCAGCACCCCCAGAGCCCCCACGTCCAGGCGCGGCAGGCTCAGGTGATGGGCCATATGGCTGCGCAGATCCAGGTACCAGGTCTGCGGGCTTTCCTTCTCGGTAAAGCTTTCCTGGAACGACACCACCCCGTTCAGGCGTACGATGTTGAACTCGTTGGCCAGCGAGAAGCTGACATCATCGCCGCGCACAAAGAACGGGAAGGCCAGATGCTTGGCCTGCTCCAGCGGGAAAGCGAAATACCACCAGCCGCCATACAGCCCCTGTGGTGGCGGCCCGGAGATCTCCTGTTCCATCGCCGCCATCTGCTTGAATTCGCGCAGGTCGGTGCCCATGAAAAGCGGCAAGCAGCGAGAGGAGAAGCAGGCCCCGTTTTCCCAGATGGCCCAGCGGTGCTGTTCGCTGATCATGGCGCCGGCCACCGCGGTCGACGGGTCTTCGGCATAGGCCAGCAGCATCCAGCTGCGCTCCAGGCTCTCCATGTGGATAGAGGCGTCGTCATCCATGAACAGACAATGCGAGGCACCGCGTGCCCGCGCCTCCAGAAGACCGCGGGTGAACCCGCCGGCGCCGCCCAGGTTCTCGTTCGGGATCACCGTCACCCCGTCACGCGGCGGCAGCTCCAGCGACTGGCCATTGTCGGTGATGATCAGCTCGACATGATCTTTCATCCAGGAGCGCGCGCGAAAGGCGCAGAATCGCTCCGCCGTGCGCGCCGCCTCGGTCTCACGCTTGAAGGTGGTCACCGCCAGCGCCAGCTGCGGAGTGCGCCGCGGCGCATCCTGCGTCTGCCAGGACGCCTGCGTCAGCAGCGCCTCGCCGCCCGCTGCCCGCAGCTCGAAAAACAGCAGCGCAGCATCACCCGCCGCCTGCATCAGCGCGGTCAGATCCAGCCGTACCGGACAGTCCTCTGCCAGCTCCACAATGTGGTTGCTGCGATCCCAGGAGCGCCCGCGCGGCGCGGCAAAGACCGACACGGTGAATCTGCCCTTGCCTTCCAGCAGCAGAAACAGGCTCTGCAGCGCGCATTGGCGTTTCCAGATGCCCGCGTTGAACAGGTTGAACCAGGTGTCGAAACGGGCGCTGCTGCCCGCAAAGAACCGGTAGCCGCCCGAGGTGCCGTCAGCGGCGGTGACCGGCCCGGTCGGTCCGGTTGTGCGCAGATACAGTTCCTGCTCCGTGCAGATCCCCAGCTCAGGCCACATCAGCCCTTGCAATGCGGTAAACTCTGCCGCCGCCGCATCTGTCATGCCCGTCCCCTTTCGCACCCGTCCTGCACCGCCCGCTGCATACTGCAGCTGCACCGGGAAGTACACGTCCGCGTTACTTCGCAGCGGCGGGAAGTTGCAGCTGCTGCAAAAACTGTCGCGCTGCGGCGTCGGGCAGCCCGGACAGGTCCCGCTGCAGCTGCGCCAGCGCCGCGGCAGCAACCTCTGGCAGCGGATGCGGCCGCACCGCCGCCGCCGCCTCCAGACCGACAAAAAACGGGTGGCGCCCGGACAGCTGCCCAAGTGCTGCATGCACCGGGTGGAACCGCTCCAGCAGCTCCCGGCGCAGCCCGGCGCCGTAGACTTCCACATCCGCGGCCGACGGCAGACCGCGCGCCGCTGCGCTGCGCTGCAGGAACTGGCGCAACGCCGCAGCCGGCTCCGGCGCCAGCGCCAGATTGCCGCGCCGGGCCAGTTCCGCCAGCGCAGGATGCAGGCTGGCATTGGCCTGGAACCGGCGGATCAGGCCGCGCGGGAACCGCAGCCCGGAGACGGCCATGAAATCCGCCACCGAGCCACCCGCCGCCTTCACCTCCTCATAGGGGCGCAGCACCAGCTCTGCCTCCGGCAGCACCGCCCGCCAGCCCGCCAGCGCCTGCCGGTAATCGAAATGCACCGTGTCCCAGTAATCCTGCAGCCCGCCCTCTGCCAGCGGCGCCAGCCGGGCACCAAACCGCAGCCGCTGCATGTGCCAGGCGGCCAGATAGCTGTCGATCTGCCGGAAGACGGTGATGATCCGGACCTCGGCGCCGGGAAACAGATCTGCAATGCGCCGGATCATTTGCTGCTGGCCCAGGCCCATATTGGCAAAGACTTCCGAAGCCAGGATCACCGCCTGCGGCTGCAGCGTCGCGACCTGCGCCGCCACCGTCTGCAGCATCTGGCGCGAATGCGGCAGCCCGCGGTGGTACTCCGGCAGCTTCCAGCTGCGCGTGCCCTCGCTTAGCAGTTTGAAGGCCAGCGCATTATGCGGCTCTGCCACATTGGCAGGCCAGCGGGCGCGCCCCAGCGCGCGCGCCGCCTGCAGCCCTGCCCCCCGCAGACCCAGGCCGCGCATCAGCCGCTGCCTCGGCCGGTTCCACGCCAGCGCTGCCTGCAAATCCTGCGCCAGCCCCGCAGGCGCGGTGCTGGGATAGAGGATGCCCTGCTCCAGCAGCGCCATACGGTTGTGCAGCAAAAATTTCTGCAGCGAGGTCGAGCCCACCTTGTGATGCCCGGTAAACAGAATGACTTTCATGGCGCTCCGCAGTGGCTTCACCCAAAACAGCCTCTAACAAGGGGAAATACTCTAGGCCAGCATCGCTTCATGCACCGCGATCGCCTCTTCCAGATCATCATAATAGCGCATCTTGCCATGTTCCAGCACCAGGCCAGCATCGCAGAATTCACGCACCTGGCCCATTGAGTGATTGACCATGATGGCGCTGGAATGCTGCATCCGCTCGGCAAAGACGGCACGGCTCTTGCGCTTGAACGCCTTGTCCCCCACCGCCGTCACCTCATCGACCAGATAGGTGTCAAAGCGGATCCCCATGGAAGCGCCAAACGTCAGCCGCGAGCGCATGCCAGAGGAATAACTGCGCATCGGCATGTGGTAGAATTTACCCAGCTCGGCAAACTCCTCGACAAAGGCCACCAGCTCATCGGTGTCCACCCCATAGATCCGGGCGATGAAACGGACGTTCTCGGCGCCGCTCAGCTCGCGGTGGAAAGAGCCGCCCAGCCCCACCGGCCAGGACATGCTGCCGCCGCTGACCACCCGGCCGTGATCAGGGCGCATGATCCCCGCAATGATCTGCAGCAGCGTCGACTTGCCGGCCCCGTTGCGGCCCAACAGCGCCAGCGACTTGCCATCCGGCAGGGTGAGGTTCAGGTTGTCGATCACCACCTTGCGCTCGCCCTTGAGCCAGAAGCTCTTGGTCAGGTTCTCAAAGCGGATCATGCCAGCCCCTTTCCAGCTCTTGCTGCCCGGCAATCAGCTGCGGTCGCGGATCGAATAAAAAATCAGCGCCGAAATCGCCCAGATCAGCACCAGGAACAACGCCGTCAGCGCGCTCAGCACTGCGCGGCGCGGATATTCCGGCTCTTCGGCCAGCGTCGGCTTGATATAGGTGGCCAAGTAAAGGCTCTGGCGGGCGGCATCATCGCGCGCCGTCTCCAGCGCGGTCAGCGCCGCGCGATAGACTTGCTCGGCATACTCCCGATCCACCGTCAACCGCTCGAACTCCGAGATCAGCGACGGGTAGTCCTCGCCCACCGCACCGGTATCGGTGTTGTTGGAAGCAAAGGTCTGGCGCTCGATGTTGATTCGCTCGCGGATCACCTCGATCTGCCGCCGCGCCTGTTTCAGACGCACATCGCCCGAACTGACAGTGCCCGCCAGCAGGTCGTATTCGATCAGCGCCGCAGCGAGCTGCTGCTGCAGGTTGTTCATCACCCCCATGCGGCCCTGGATATCGGCCTCCGGGTCAACGATGCGGGTGCGGGTGCGGAACTGGGTCAGCGCCTCGCGGGCCTGTTTCAGCCGCTCCAGCGCCTCCATCAGATCAGCTTCGGCATAGCGCATCGCATCTGCGCGCGCCTGCTCATTGAGCGCATTGATACGGATCTGGCTTTCCTCGACGATGGCTCGGGTCACCGCCTGCGCCATCTGCGCATCAAAGCCGACCGCCTGCACTTCGATCAGCCCGGAGCCGCTGTCATAGGAAATCCGGGCAATCCGCTGCCAGTACCAAACCAGCTCCTCCAGCGTTGCATCCGGCCAGATCGAGAAGACCCAATCCGTTGGCCAGTACTGGCTATAATGGCTGCGCAGATCCAGCCGCGCCTCCACTGCCGCGGCCATTTCCTGGCTCTGGATGAACTCATAGAGAATATCGCTGTCGGAGGCGGCCGTATTGCCGGCAAAGCTGGCCAGCCCGCCCAGAAGATCATTGGCGCCGGAGCTGTCCTGGCTGCGCACGGTGAAACCGGCAGTGGAGGCATATTGATCCTCGGCCACTGCAAACAGATAGAAGACCGTGGCCACCAGCGGCACCAGAACCATCAGCGCCAAGCTGGCGATCAGCCCCCAATGGCGCTGTTTCATCCGCGCCGGACGCGCCACCGGATAGGCCGGAGCCTGCGCGCGGACGGTTTCCAGCTCGGCCAGGGCCGCCTTGGCGCGGCTGCGCCATTTGCGCAGCTTGCGGCCCTTCTTGCCGCGCGCCTTCCCGTCGTTGCCCCTGCCCGCACCTCTGCCCGCGCCGCTGCCGCGGCCACGGAGACCGCGCGCGCCGGGCATCTGCTCCGCGTTGCCTGTCTCTTCTGCGGAGGCTTCCGGCTGGTCAGACCCTGCGGTGGCGCCTGACGATTTGCGACCAGTACGGAATTGCGCCGCGGACTTGCGCCGCGCCGCCGGACGTTCCTGTTTCATAATCTGCTTACCCCGGCCTGCAGCCGTTTGTAATTGCCTCGTCTTTCTTCCATAGTATCGCCTGCGACGCATCCATTCACAACCATACAATCACTGCATTCCCTCATGGCCAGCTCCTCATCCGCTGCTTCCGCAGCTCCGGCCGCACCGTCGGCACCGGCGGCCCTTGCCGCCGCCCAGACGCCCCGGCCCCACCGCCTCCGTTTTGCTGCGGCGCGCACCATCGGTGCCCTGATGCTGCGCGAGATGTCGACCCGTTACGGGCGCACGCCAGGTGGTTATCTCTGGGCGGTGCTGGAGCCG
This sequence comes from Leisingera sp. S232, assembly GCF_049800895.1. NCBI lineage: Bacteria > Pseudomonadati > Pseudomonadota > Alphaproteobacteria > Rhodobacterales > Roseobacteraceae > Leisingera > Leisingera sp. S232. The sequence goes on from NZ_JBNAFX010000027.1 coordinate 42,072, forward strand.
ATGGCGGCGATCCTGTTCTTGTCGATCGGCTTTTCGCTGGTCATCCGCAGCCCGTCCCTGGGGACCAGCTTCCTGCTGTTCTATGCCACCGGATATCTGATTTTCAGTCTCTATCAAAGCATCTCAGGCGCAACCTCCCGCGCCATCGGATATTCCAAGCCGCTGCTGAAATTCCCGGCAGTCACCTGGCTGGATGCGGTGTTGGCCCGGTTCCTGCTGAACAGCTTGACCGGCATTCTGATCACCCTGCTGCTGATCGGCGGGGTGCTGACTGTGATCGACAGCCGGGCAGTGCTGGACCTGCCGGTGGCCGTGCTGGCCATGGTCCTGGCGATGGCGCTGGGGCTTGGGGTCGGCATCATGAACTGCGTGCTGATGGGGTTGTATCCCCTCTGGGACGTGGCCTGGTCGATCATCACCCGGCCGCTGTTCCTGGCCTCCGGAGTTCTCTACATCTATGAGGATCTGCCGCCGCTGGCCCAGGATATCCTGTGGTACAATCCGTTGCTGCATCTGAGCGGGCTGATGCGCACCGGTTTCTACCCGACCTATACCGCAGCCTATGTGAGCATCACATATGTTCTGGCCGTCAGCCTGTTTCTGCTGGCGCTGGGTCTGGTGCTGATGGGCCGCTACCATCGCGATATCCTGAACCGCTGAGCAGGCAGGGGCAGCCACTTGGTTTGCGCCCGCTTTGCCCCAGTACTGCCCGCCAGATCAACCTTCGCCGCTCAGCTCCAGCACCCGTGCATGGCTCACAGCCCTGCGCCGCAAGAGCCCGTCGCGCAGCGCATGGAACATCAGCCGCAGAAAGACCCTCCGGTCGCCGCCATGCTGGCGCGCCTTCATCAGCCATTTCGGCACAATGACCAGCAGCACCGGCCAGAACAGCCAGCCCGCCGCCATCCGATACAGCAGCAAGAGGTTGCGGTGATAGTAATAGGCCTTCCACAAGGGCTGGAACCGGCCGCGCTGCGCCTCTGATCCGCCATCCTTGCTCTGGAAGGTCGACAGATCATGCTCAAACCGCACCGAAGGTTCAAAGCCGATCCGGCCGCCCGATTTGGTCAGCCCCAGCGTATAGATCCCGTCATCGCCATAGATGAACAGCTCCGGATCCGGGAAGCCGATGCGGCGCACCGCATCCGCCGAGATGAAGAAGCCGACAAAGGAGGTGACATCGATCTGCATCCCCGGCCCCTCGTAATCCGAGGGCTGCACATGAAAGCCGGAGCGGCCGCCGCCGAACAGCGTGCGCAGGAACGCGCCGGCGTGCCAGAACGGGTTGCGCGAGGGGCGGTTCATCTCGCAGATGCGACCGTCCGGGAAATAGACCGCCGCCGCCACCGCGTCCCAGCCGCCACCGTCTGCTACCCGGTCTTCTGGCCCGTCTGCCGTGTCTCTCGGCTGCTGATGCATGGCCAGCCCGTGAAATGCTGCCAGCCCACCCGGCGCGGGCCGCCCGTCGTCATCCATCACCGCCAGCCAGTCCGGGCTGTGCTGCTCCATCGCCCGGCGCATACCCATCTCGAAACCGCCGGCGCCGCCGCGGTTGGTCTGGCTGGTGCAGATATCAAGCCGCGGATCCGCCTGCGCCGCCAGCCAGGTGCCGGTGCCGTCGCTGCTGGCATTGTCAGCCACCACCACGGCCGCCAGTTCGCTTGCCGGGCTCTCCAGCAGCCGCGCCAGCGTCGCCTTCAGCTTGTCCAGCCGGTTGTGGGTCACCACCACTGCCACCAGGCGGCCAGCGCCTGTGGCGGCATCCGCCGCCGCCAATGCCGGGGATGTGCTGCCGGGTGCCTGTGCTGTTACCGCCAAAGAATGCTCCTTGCCTGTCCGGACCTGTCTGGGCCTATCCGGGCCTGTCTGGTGAATCTGCTGCCGCTTATGCGCGCCCGAAAGCACATAAATACCAGATGCTGTCAAACGCTTTCCCGCCCGGATCTGCCCTCAGCCCCATAGGTCCGATTCGGACCAAATGTTTCGCGCGCGAAACATTTGGTCAATCTTACTGACCTAAATGATCTCTCTCGCGTGGCTGGTATCAGACGCTAAAAAGGGCCTTTCGCAAGAAAGGCCCTTTGCCTGCGGCGCGCGTATTTTTGCAAAGAAGAAGAGAAGCCAGGCTCTGATCAGAGCTTTTTCAGCCAGGCCTGCAGCTCCTTGACCAGGGCGGCGCTGACCGCCTCGCCGCTGATTTCGATCTTCTGCGCGCTGGGGGTATAGGCCAGCTGCACGCCGCGAGGCGCGGGCAGGGTGATCCGTTCGCCCGGCATGGCGGCGTCCCAGTCGCCGCTGCCGCGCACCCGCGGGGCGCTGACCAGCGGCGGAACCGGCGGCAGCTTGGGCGGCGCAGGCAGCGGCGGGGCAGCGGGCAGGGTGCCGTTTTCGGCTGCCACCTGTGCCAGCGACGGCGGCGGTGGCGGGAGATCAGACTCTAACCTCGGGGGTTTCGCAGGCTGCGCCTCTGTCAGACGGGTCAGCACCTCCAGCTCTGCCTCCGGTGTGGCGCGGTCGGCGGCCTGCAGCGCCGCAGTGGCGCGGGCGGCAAAGCCCGCATCCGCCTCGATCTCGCGCACCAGCGCCAGACCCAGCTTCTCGCTGATGGCGGTTGGGTAGAACAGCACCGCATCCAAGGCTTCCACCAGCGTGACAAAGCTGCCGATCTTGGAGCGTTTGGCGCGGGTCGCATTGCCGAACAGTGCCTGCAGCGCGTATTTGCGCCGGCTGAAAACCCCCTCCTTATAAGCGCGCACCGCGATCCGGGCGCGTTCGTAATGAGAGAGATTCACCCGGATCTCGTTTTCCTCGACCATCGCCACATAAGAGGCCTCGGCGCTGTCGGGCTGGATAACCAGCGCCTTCAACCTGGCAAATTGCGGGTCTGAAGTTTCTTCATAGAGCCTGCGAAGCGCGGTCAGCCGGCGCGCACCGGAGATCAGGCCATGGGTAATGGTGCCGGCGCTCTCCTCCAGCGGCACCACTTCTGCCGGGGTCTGCTGGCCGCGGGCCCGGATCGATGCCATGAGGGCGGCAAGCTCTTCCTCATCCTGTTCGATACGATCACGCACCAGATGGTTTTCGTCGATTGCCGCCAGCGGCAGCTCTTCGATCATCAGCCCTTTGGCGCGGGCGGTTTCCAGAACCCCGCTGAGCTCCTGCAGGGCGGCCTGAGCGGAGGCATCAGAGGCCACCTGGGCAATGGGGGCGGCGCCGACGCTGGACGCGGTGCCAAGCGCGGGTCTGCCGGCGGGGGCGGCTGCGAGGTAATCCGTCTGCGCCGGGGAAAGCCGTTTGCGTTTTGCCATATCCTGTCCTCATGTCTCCGGCATGCATGATGCCGGAAATTCCCTGTTAGAGCCTTAGCTCACCGCGCGCTGCCCGGCCTCATCCTGCAACACCTCGCGCCGCCAGACACCGATCAACAGCTTCTTGAAGGCGGCATAGGTCGCATCGAAGGTCTCGCGGCCGCGGGCATAGGTCTCGCGGTTGAAGTCGCGGTAGTCGGCCTCGTAGATGCCGCTCACCTGCTCGCCGGCCTGGCCAATGAGCGCGGTGTAATCCTGTTTGTGAGGGCTGAGCACCCGGCCCATATAGGCCTGCATCAGCGCCGCCAGTTCGCCCTGCTGGGCACCGTCATAGCGGGTGATCACAGTGCGCACCGCGTCCCATTCAAACGCAAGCCCGGGGCGGCCAAGCGCGCGGGCCGCCAGGTTCTCTCCCTCTTCGATGGAGGCAAAGGTGGAATGCAGCATGTCAAAGAAGCGGCCGGTGGAATCAAACTCCAGAAAAGACGCGCCCATCGGCACCAAGAGGATATCGGCAGCCGACAGCCCGTTGATGGTCAGGTAGCCAAGCGCCGGGGGCGTGTCGATGAAGATCACGTCATACTGGTCCAGGACCCCGTCGGCCTCCAGCCGCTCGGTCAGCGCATCCCACAGTTTCCAGCTGCGCGCCGCCATCCGCCAGACCGGGATCTGGAACTCTGCCCAGTAGAGGTTCAGCTGGGCGCCGATGAGATCGATGTTGGGCCAGTGGGTGGTCTGGATGACGTCCCTGGCCGTCATCTCCATGGCCGCATCCAGCGCTTCGTCCAGCGGCTGCGGGGCGTCGCCGCGATCGAGCCGGCGCTGGTTCTCCAGCCGCAGGTGTTCGCCATAGTGGCGCGCCAAAAGCGGGAAGGCGGTTTGCCATTCGTCCTCGACCCGGCCGCCAAAGATCGAGGTCATCGACCCCTGGCTGTCGAGATCAATCACCAGCACCTTGTAGCCATCAAGCGCGGCGGACATCGCCAGATGCGCCGCGGTTGAGGTCTTGCCGACGCCACCCTTGAAGTTGGCCACCGCCACCATTTTGGCAGGCAGCCCTTCGGGGCGGTAGGGGGTGTAGTCCTTGGCCTTGGAGCCCTGGGCGGCAAAAAAGGCCCGTAGCCGCAACACCTCGTCCAGGGTGAACCACTTGGCGCCGCCTTCGGTTTCCGATCTGCCCTGGGGCAGGTCCGGGTTGGCCTTCAGCACCCGGCGGAAATGGGCCTGGGCGACGGGGATCAGATAGCGGGTAATTTCCCAGGTGGAGAACAGGCGCAGCTCTTTGCGGCCGTCTTCGTTCATGCCACGGCTGGCGAGATCCGCGCGTCCCTGGGCGCAGGCGCTGGCGATTTCGGCAAAGCCTGCGGTGCTGGCGGGGGCATCCAATTCTGCCAACGCAGCGTCGGGATCAATGCTGAAATAGGGGGGAAGGCTGCTGCTTGCCTTGTGGATATCTCTGGCCATGAGAATGCTGCCTGTTGCCGGTGAGCCCGGAGGCTCAATGCGTGTGAAGTGGTGTTTGCTCTGCTCTGCAGCCCTGATGTGCTGCCTTTTTGCCAGAATACCCAAAAACACCGCACATGAAAGCAAAATGCGCATGCCGCCTGAATTTTCTAAGCAATTCCGGGATTTGCGGCGGGGCGGCTGGGGCTGTTTCAGAGCGGTGAAAAAAATCTGCTCTGTTAATTATGAGTTATTTATTAGTTACAGGGCGAGGAGGGCCTGTGCAAAGCCCTTTTTTACAAGGCGATTGGGGTGGATTTTGGCGCACGTGCGACTCTGAAACCCCGTTGAAACGACTCCGAACCCCCGATGTGACGATTCCGAACCCCCGTTGCCGCGGGGTGTGGATAACCCTAGGGTGAGTGTAATCAAAACCACGATAAATGAGTCGCGGCACCGGGGCATGAGATCCCAGGCCCCGGCAGAGCAGACGGCGGACAGGCAGATGGCAGCAGGGCTGACAGCGGAAGGGATTCCGCCAGAGGGGCAGGGGGATTTCTTCCTTTGCGATATCTTCGGGGCGATCCCCAAGAATGATCTGGCCTCGATGGAGCATCCGCTGTTCTCGCTTGGCACACGGCCGGACCGGCGCATTCTGAACTATCAGCACAACGGCGCCGAGATCACCGTGACGCCCTCTGTGAAGGGGCTGGCGACGATTCACGACAAGGATATCCTGATCTTCTGCATCAGTCAGCTGATGGCGGCGCTGAATGCCGGTCGCCAGGTCAGCCGGGTGCTGCATCTGAAAGCGCATGACCTTTTGGCAGCCACCAACCGGGAAACCTCCGGCGATGCCTACCGCCGCCTGCGCGAGGCCTTCGAGCGGCTGGCAGGCACCCGCATCACCACCAATATCGTGACCGGCGGGCAGGAGGTCACCACCGGTTTCGGCCTGATCGAAAAATGGGAGATCGTGCGCAAGGCCCGCGGTGGTAAGATGGTCAGCGTGGCGGTGACGCTTTCGGACTGGCTGTACCGGGCGGTGCTGTCGAAATCGGTGCTGACGCTGAGCCGCGATTACTTTCGGCTGCGCAAGCCGCTGGAGCGGCGGATCTATGAGCTGGCGCGCAAGCATTGCGGGCGGCAGAACAGCTGGCAGGTTTCGGTGGAAACCTTGCTGAAGAAATCCGGCTCCGCTAGCCCGCGCCGGGTGTTCCGCAAGATGGTGCGCGACATGATCGACGCCCAGCCCTTGCCCGACTACGCGCTGGAGGAGCTGGAGGGGGACATCATCCGCTTCAGCCAGAAACATGCGGTCACAGAGGCGGTGCTGAATGCGCCGCAGCTGAAACCGCAGACGCTGGAGGAGGCGCGCGCGCTGATCCCCGGCGCCGATGCCTATGCGCTGGAGGCGGAATGGCGCGCCATGTGGGTCCGCTCTGGCAGCCCCCGTCTGCGGGCCGCTGATGCGGCTTTCCTGGGCTGGGTCCGCAAACGCGCGGCGCTGTAGGGGCGCTCCCTGGAATTGGGTATTTGAAACCAGAAAGAAGCGGCAGGGCAGAGCGTCTTGCCGCTTCTTTCTGGTCTTAAATACCCGCGCCGCAGGCCGCCGTTGTGCCAAAGAAAGCGGCGCTCAGGTCTCTCTGGAAAGGTCAAAGGCATTGACCCAATGTTTCGCGCGCGAAACATTGGGTCCGGATCGGACTTTTCTGGGCGCGAGCAGAACCGGGCTTTGTTCAGCAGGACAGCAGCCAACAGGGCGGGGGCAAATCAGCGGCTGGACCTTAACAGGCCCGCGCCCCGCCTGGCGGCGGGGGCGGGCCTTGTCTCAGGTCCTGCCCTTGGAGGTCTGCTTCAGCCGTTGCCTTCCTTCAGGGCGCCAGACATGCTTTGCAGCACCGGGCTGATCAGATAGTCGGCCAGGCTCTGGCGGCCGGTTTCGATCATCGCCTGGGCCGGCATGCCGGGCAGGGTCTTTACATTGGGCAGGGCGGCCAGCTCTGCCGCATCGATGCGGATATGCACCGGGTAATAGGATTGGCCGGTGGCCCGGTCGGTGCTGCTGCCGGCCGCCACCATCACCACTTCGCCCTGGACCGGCGGGGTGGAGCGGAAGCTGTAGGCGGTCAATTGCACCCGGGCCTGGCTGCCCATGGCCACTTCATCGATATCCGCCACCGCGACCCGGGTTTCCACCAGCAGGCCCGCATCTGCGGGCATCAGCTCCAGGAGAGTTTGGCCGGGCTCCACCACCTGGCCCGGGGTGTTGACTTCAAGTCCGACCACCCGGCCGCTGCGTGGGGCGCGGATGGTCAGCCGCTCGGCCACGTCCAGGGTGGCGTCCAGGCGCTGGCGCAGGTCCAGGACCTGCTCCTGCACCTCCTGGCTTTGCATGGCGATCCGTGCCACCCGGTCGCGGCCGGTCTGCAGCAGCCGCTCTTTCATCTCGCCGATTTGCTCCAGCACATTGCCGCGGTCGCTTTCCAGCATCCCCAGAGTGCCCATCAGATCGCTTTGCTGCATCTGCCGCTGGCTGATCCGGGTTTTTGGCACCAGGCCTTTTTCGAACAGCCCGGCCAGATCCGTCAGCTCTGCCTGGACCAGCGCCAGCTGTTCTTCGGTGGCCCGGATGCGGGCATCGCGGCCCTTGAGTTGGTCCTTCAGCTGCAGGATGCGGCCCTGAAGGATGTCCATCTGGCCCAGATACAATGCCCGGTTGGAGGTGAGCAGATCCTGTTGCACTGCGACCAGCTGCGCCAGGTCCGGCGCCGCAGCGATCAGCTGCGCCAGCTCGGTGCCGGGCTGCAGGCTGTCTGCCTCTGCCAGATCGGCCTCCAGCCGCGCCTGTTGCGCCAAGGCGCTGGCCAGCTGGCTGTTCAGGATCGCCAGCTGCGCCTCCACCCGGCGGCTGTCGAGCCGGGCGATGACCTGGCCCTTGGCGACCTGGCCGCCTTCGACCACATTCAATTCGCGCAGGATGCCGCCCTCGTAATGCTGCACCGCCAGCCGGTCGCCGACCACATTGAAGGCGCCCGGCGCCACCACCGCGCTGGTGAGTTCCGCCCGGGTGGACCAGAACACCAGCCCTCCGAACAGGCCGAAGCCGCAGACAATCATCCACAGCACCAGCTGGCGCACCCGGGTCGGCGGGTGTTTGGGCAGCGCCACCGTCTGGCTGCTGTCTGCGGGCATCAGGTCACGAAAGCCGCCGGAGCCGCCGGGTTGTGGCGCCGGGCTGCGGGTCTCAGAGTCAGCCAGGCTCATGCGTGTGCTCCTTTATCCTGGGTCCGGAGGGCGGCGCCCTCCGGGGGCTTGCCCGAGGGGGTGTCCCGGGTTTCATCCCCCGTGCCCTCTGCGGTGTTGCGGTGGCGGAAGGGGGCTATCTTGGGGTCGTCGGAATGCGCCTGGGTCTGGGCCAGCGGCTGCGCCGCCGCCTCGATCACCTGGCGGGCTTCGCCGAAGCGGGCGATGCGGCCCTCCTGCAACAGCGCCGCATGGCTGACCCGGCGCAAAAGGCTGAGCCGGTGGGTCACTGCCACCACAGCGGCGCCACGGGCGCAGGCGGCTTCGATGGCGCTGGCCAGCGCCTCTTCGCCTTCGGGATCGAGGTTGGCGTTGGGTTCATCCAGGATGATCAGCTTGCGGTCGCCAAAGAAGGCACGGGCCAGGCCGATGCGCTGGCGCTGGCCTGCGGAGAGAAACTCGCCGCGCGGCCCGGCCGGGGCGTTGTAGCCGCCGGGCAGCGCCAGGATCATTTCATGCACCTGCGCCAGTTTGGCCGCCGCCACCACGTCCGAAGGGCGCGCCTCCGGGTCCATCAGGGCGATGTTTTCCGCCACCGTGCCCTGGAACAGCTCGACCCGCTGCGGCAGGAAGCCGATGTGCTGGCCGATCTGCGCCGGATCCCAGTCGGTGAGCGCGGCATCGTCGATGCGGATATGGCCGCGCACCAGCGGCTGCAGCCCTGCCAGCGCATGGGCCAATGTGGTCTTGCCGGCGCCGGAGGGGCCGATCAGCCCCAGCGACTGGCCCGGCTTCAGTTCAAAGGACACATCCAGGAGCAGCGGATCCGGACGCCCGGGCAGCACCACGGTGGCGTTTTCCACCGCCAGCCGGCCGTCCGGCTCAGGCAGGGTCAGCCGCTCTGGCGCGGCGCTGAGATGGGCCAGGAATGTGTTCAGCCGCCCATGGGCGCCGCGTGCCTTGAGGAAGCCGCGCCAGCCGGCGATCGACTGTTCCACCGGTGCCGCAGCACGGCCCAGAAGGATCGAGGAGGCAATCATCAGCCCCGGCGTCAGCTGATTGTTGATCACCAGCACCACGCCAACCCCCAGCACTGCGATCTGCAGCCCCATGCGCGCGGCTTTGGCCAGCGAGGTCATCAGCGCCACCCGGTCGGTGGCCAATGTGTTGAACAGCAGCGCCGAAAACGCCTTGAGCTGCCAGCGCGCAATCAGCGGGCCGGTTTTGCCCATGGCATGGATGAGCCCTGCGTTGGTCATCATTTCAGCCACTGCGGTATTGGTCTCTGTGGCCTGTTTGGTGGCCTCTTCCAATGGTTTGCGGGCCATCATCTCGCTGAGCAGCCCCAGGATGAACAGCAGCGCGATGCCCGCCAGCGCCACCGCGCCCAGGATCGGACTGAACAGGAAAATCAGCAGCAGGAACATCACCGACCAGGGCGCGTCCAGAAGCGCCAGAAACACCGGGCTGGTGACAAAGCCGCGCAGCTCCTGGATGTCGCGGATCGGTTCGGCCCGGCGCAGGGCCGGCGGCAGCTGGCCGCTGATCATGCCGTCCAGAACCACCGGGCTGAGCCGGGCTTCCAGCCGAGAGCCCAGCCGCGCCACCAGACGCTGGCGGATCATGTCGAAGAGAAAAAAGAACACCAGCGCGATACCCGCGCCGGTGGTCAAAGCAATCAAAGTCGGAATGCTGCCCGAGGCCATGACCCGGGTAAACAGTTGCAGCATGTAGAGCGGCGCTGTCAGGACAAGGAGGTTTACGAAAACACTTGCCGTGAAAATGGCGGCAAGCACGCCCCGCTGACCATCAAATACCCGTCTTTCCTTCATTGTCGTAGCCCCCCGGCTGCACGAAATTGAAGTTAAAAAATCTGGAGAACAGCGCCCTGGTCCAAGGATGCAATCCTTGGCCGGGGACCAAATCGCTGTCCTGAACCAGGGCTGGACGGGCCCGGGGGGAGATCCCCCAGGCCCGCCGTTCCGGTGGCTCAGACGGCTGTGGGACCCCAAATGTTGTCGTAGCTGTCGTCAAAGCCGGTGTCGGAGGCCAGCACCTTGATTGCCTCGTAAGAGCCGGCATCACCGGTGGTCACCGCATTGATGCCCACGCCGCCGATCGGGATTGCATCCTGTCCCAGCGAGGTGAACGGTGCCTCGTTGCCGGTCAGGCCGAGGATGTTCACCGTGGCGCCGCCGGCGCTGATGCTGGTGTCGGTGCCGTCGTCGGTGACGGTGGCGCCGCCGCCGTTCAGCGCCTCAAAGGCTTGCTGCGCCGAAGTGCCGAGGCCGCCGTCGACATTGGTGACACGCAACAGCAGCACATCGTGGTCCTGGTCGATGTCAAAGTCGGTGATGGTGTCGGTGCCATCGGTGGAGGCAAAGCTGGCGCCGTCCCAGGTCAGGTCGATGATAAAGACATCCTGGCCGTCGCCGCCGGTCAGGTTGTCGTCACCTGCGCCGCCTTTCAGGAAGTCGTTGTCATCACTGTTGCCGCCATGCAGCCGGTCATCGCCGTCGCCGCCATCCAGGAAGTCGCCGCCCTCGCCGCCGAACAGCATGTCGTTGCCGTTCTCGCCATAGAGGCAGTCGCGGTCGTTACCGCCGCCCAGGGTGTCATTGTCCTCGCCGCCCTGCAGCACGTCCTTGCCGGCGCCACCGTACACCATGTCGTCGCCGTCATTGCCGTCGACAAAGTCATCGCCGCTGTTGCCGTTCAGGGTGTCATTGCCGCTGCCGCCATGGGCCACGTCATTGCCGCTGCCGCCTGAGATCCGGTCGTTGCCCTCCTCGCCATAGAGGAAGTCATCACCGCTGTCGCCGAAGATTCTGTCGTTGTCGGTGCCGCCGAAGGCTTTGTCGGAGTCGCCACCGCCGCGGATGGTGTCATTGCCGGCATCGCCGTACAGGCGGTCATGGCCGGAATTACCGTGGACGCAGTCGTCGCCTTCGTTGCCGTGCAGCTTGTCGCCGCCCTTGCCACCATAGAGACGGTCATCGCCGTCGCCGCCATAGCCGTAGTCGGCCCCGCGGCCGCCGACAATGACGTCATTGCCGCCTTCGCCGAACATGGTGTCACTGCCAGAACCGCCGCGAATGCGGTCGTTGCCATCCTCACCGCCATCTTCCGGGGTGTAGCAATCCGGGCAGTCGACCGGCTTCAAGCCGTTGACTTCATGGCCTTGCGGTGCCTGCGGCGAGGCTTCGTCGTCGCAGCAGCTCCAGTCGATCTCGTAGCCATTGACGTCGGCGCCGAGATTGCCGCCCTGGTCGCCGAAGATCAGGTCGCCCTGGGCGCCGCCTTCCAGCACGTCGTTGTTGGATCCGCCGCGCATGGTGTCATTTCCTGCGCCGCCGTTGACGTCGTCGCGGCCTGCGCCGCCATCCATCAGGTCCTTGCCGCGGCCGCCCTGCATCAGGTCATTGTCAGCCTCGCCGAACATTTTGTCGTTGCCGCCCTGGCCGTCCATGGTGTCGTCACCGTCGCCGCCCAGCATGCAGTCGGCGCCATCGGCATCATCGTCCTTGTTGCCGGTGCCGCTGACAAAGCCGAAGTCAAGATCGGCGCCCTGGCCCTGGCGCTCGTCGCCGAACATCTCGTCATTGCCGGAGCCGCCGATCACCAGGTCGTCCCCGAGGCCACCGGCCATGCGGTCATGGCCGCCCTGGCCGTGCATCCGGTCGTCGCCGTCGCGGCCGTACATGGTGTCATGGCCGTCCTTGTCGGTTTCACCGGACTGGCCCATGTCGCCCCACATCCAGTCGTCACCGCCTTCGCCGTCCATGCAGTCGTCGCCGAGCTCGCCGTAAAGGTAGTCAGCCGCATCGCCATCAGCGGCGCTGTAGTTGCCGTCGGCATCGTCGCCGAAGATGTGGTCGTCGCCCTTGCCGCCGAACACGCTGTCGCTTTGCTCGCCGCCCAGCAGGGTGTCATTGCCGGTCTCGCCGTCGATATAATCGCAGCCTTCCTCGCCATCGATCCAGTCATCGCCGTCGTCGATGTATTTCTTGCCGTAGATCGGCACCTGGTATTCTTCCCAGGTCTCCTGGTCGACCTTGGTTTCATAGCCGGTGATCACCTGCACGTAATGACCCTTGCCGTCGCCATCGCCGCCGAACAGCGTGTCATTGCCACTGCCGCCTTCGATCAGGTCGTCGCCATCCTGGCCTTCGACGTAATCCTGGCCCTTTTCGCCGTCGATGCGGTTGTTGCGCTCGTTGCCGTAGACGGCGTCATCGCCGGCGCCTGCACGGGCGTTGTCGCCGGCATCGTGGTCGTTCAGGTTGATCACATTGCCGTCGGTGCCGCCGATTTCGGTGGTGCCGTCATTGTAGTCCGGGTCGGTCTTCTTGTCGCTGAACCGGATATCGCATGTGGGGTCGCAGACTTCCCAGTCCGGATTTCTGTCTTCAATACCCATGGTAAACGTCCTCCTCATTAAGTGTGTGGGGCGGGGCAGCAGCTGCTGCCCGGGTCATGCCCCCGCCGGCGCCATGGCTGCTGCAAGCAGGTGGCGCAAAAGGCGTCATCATGCCTTCTGGAGCCATTGCACCCCATCTGCGCTGCAGCCGATGCCCCCAAATGGGGACAAATCGGCGCCTTAGATGGGGGCGCCCAGCCGAAGGGCCAGGCTGGCGGCGGCGTCCAGCAGCGGGCCGTGCCACCAGGCGCCGGCCGCCAGCGCCACCGTGGCCATAGCCAGCACCGCCAGCGCCGCGGGCCAGCGCCGCCGCGGCCTGGGCGCGGCCTGGGCCAGCGCCTCTGCCAGCGCTGCCTTGAGCACCGGTTCAAACTCGATCCGGAGCGCCCCCTCCATCCGGTTCACCGCGGCCTCCAGCTGGTCGATGCGGGCGCTGAGCGCGGCGCGGTCGTCGGCGGCCTTTTGCATGGCCTGGGCACCGAGGCCGTCGTTCAGGGTGGCGAACATTCCGGCGATGCGCTTGTGCAGCGCCACCAGGTCGGCCTGGGCGGCCAGCGGCGCCTCGCCCTGGCGCAGGGCGGTGGCGATCTGCGCCAGCACCGCAGCGCTGAGCCGCGGCGGCTGCATCGGTTTGTCCTGGAGCCGTTCCGATTTGCCCTGTTCCGGCTGATCCTGGGCCGACTGGTCCTGTGCTGCCGCGGGCGGGTTTCGGACGGGGTCGGCCCGGGTCTGTTCAACCTGGGTCTGTTCAACCTGGGTCTGCTCAGCCTGGGCAGGCTTGGTTTGAAAAGAGGCCGGCGCAGGCGGGCCTTGGACCGGGGTGTCCTGTGTGATCTTATTCATGACGCCCTCCCCACCGAGGCCTGCCAGGTCAGCCGCTGGGCCATCTCGGCGCGGCCTGCTGACTGCAGTTTGGCCAGCACCCGTTTGGCATAGGTGTTGAAGGTCTGTTCCTTGAGGCCTGCGATATGCGCCGCCTCGCGGTTGGTCAGCCCCAGCTGAATGAGGGCGGCCACCCGCGCCTCGGCTGGCGACAGCCCCATCTTCTGGGCCAGCATTTCGATGCGGCGGCGGTCGGGCTGGCGCGGCAGGATCGCCACCACCAGTGGCTGATCGGCGCCGCCGCAGCGGTAGCGGGTCAGCGACACCGGCAGCCGCATGCCGCTCTGGCGGTCCTCCAGAAACAGGATCAGCTCGCGCGGGCGCCCCGATCCGCCGCGGCGCGAGCGGGCGCATTCGGCGACGGCGGCATAAAGCCCGGCGGTCTCGCCCGGGCGGGCGCAGCAGAGGCGGCCGGAACTGTCGCTCAGGAGGTCGCCGCTGTCGAGCATGTCGCGGCCGGATTCATTGCAATGCAGCAGCGCCCCTTCGGGGCTGAGCACCAGCACCGCGCTGTCGGTCTTCTTGGAGACGGTCCACAGCAGCGCGCTGGTCACCGCCGCCTGGGTCTCGCCTGCCAGTTCGCGCAAGGCATCCTCGCGCAGCACCGGCCAGATCGCCTGCAGGATGTCGCCGCAATGGTTGTCATGCGGGCCGTCTTCGAGGCGGAGCGCAATCAAGTCCTCGCTGCCGTCCTCAAAGCTGCAGGAAAACAGCGCCCAGCCGTTGCCTGCCGCCAGATCTGCGGCCAGATCCGCCGCCTGTTCCGACGGTAGTGCCGAGGCCAGCGCCTGTGCCGCCTGCCCTCCGGGGCAGCGCAGGCGCAGCTCGCTGGCGGCGCCGGGCTGCAGCTGGCGCCGCAGCACCGCCGCGGCAGTGTCCGGACAGGGTCCGCCAAGCGGTGCGGAACTGGTCAGCACCGGGGCGCTGCGGTGCCCCGGCTGCACCAGAGCCAGCCGTGTCAAAGAAGAGATTTGCCTTTGCAGAGACTTTGAAAACAATACCTTGCCCGTTTGCGCAACGGACGCACTCAACATAACCATGTTGCCCCCCGGCATGACATAATGAATGCCTTGAAAGGTAGCACGGCAGGGGGCAGGGCAAACCGGGCAGAAGGGGTACGCCAAAGGCAGGGGAGTGCGGGCTGCGGCGCAGGAGCGGCCGAGGCAATACTACCATAGGGGTAGCGCTGCCTGGCAGGCCAAGTCGATTCGTGTAACCTGTGATTGTCATGTGGATAACTTAGATTTCTTTAAATTGTCCATTCTTGACTGGAAACGCTTCGTTTCCCCATACGCGGCAATGCCGAAGCGATCAGGATGCACGGCAGGATTGCAATGGAAACCAATAGGATAAGTCAGGAGCCCCGACTGCGCTCCGGGGCGGGCTGGCAAAAGGCGCTGCGCCAGAAGGCCAAGCTCCTTAACAAAAAGGGATAGATTCTTTATAGTTTATCCACAGCAATGCGCATCAGAAGTGTTTGAACGTCCGTTTGCGCAGCCCGGGCTGGAAGGTTTTTCCGGGTGTGTTCCGTTTTTATCACGATCGGGAAACGGCGGCGCCAGAGTGCGGCCGGGGCCGGGATAGCAGCAGGCGGACAATGTGTGTTTCAGGGAGCGGCAGCGTATTGCAGCCATGGCCGTCTGCATCAGCAGGCTGCTGCGGCAGTACGCTCCTGGAGACGCGCCGGTCTCAGGGACCGGTGCGGGTTACGAGTAAAGGAGTTTTGGATGTCTGTTCACATTGTGGGGGAAAGCAGGCTTCTCAGGGACATGTTTCTGTCCATCTGTGAAGCAAATGACTATGAGACCGGGCAGTGCTGCAGTGCCCTGGCGGAACTGCCGCCGCTGGGCACAGGGGACATGGTGCTGTGTTACTGTCACAGCCACTGCCCTGGCGCGGCGCTGCTGCAGGAGCTGCAGGCCTTTCGCATCGGCAATGGCACGGCGCCGCTGATCCTGATCACCGGCGATGACTGCCCGGCGGCCGACCAGAGGCGGCTCAGCCAATATGCCGAAGCGGTGATCCCCGAGCGCAAATCAGCAAATGCGCTGATTGCTGCGCTGAAGGTTGTGCAGGACGGTTACCGCATCGTGCTGCCCGGGACGCTGGCGGAGGAGACGACGGTGGCAGACAGAACAATGCAGCCGGACCGACATGGCAACGGATCCGGCAGCCGACCCCGGGCCAGCCACGGTCTGTCGGACCGTGAGCAGCTGATCCTGGCCAAGCTGACCGAAGGCGCCACCAACAAGAGCATCGCCAATGAACTGGGGATCTGCGAAGCCACGGTGAAAGTGCATCTGCGCACCTGCTTTCGCAAGATCGGCGCCAAGAATCGCACCCAGGCGGCGCTTTGGGCGTCGGATCAGCTGCCGCCGCCGCCGACACAGCGCCACTGAGCGCCGCCGCGGCAGACATGCAAGCGGCGCCTCGGCCTCAGGGCTCGCTGCATCCGGCTGATGCGCTGGCAAGAGTCAGATATCGGGAAAAATGAAATCTGTATCAGGCTGAAGCCGGGTATGCTTCCGGAGACGGGGCGGATGTCCCCGGCAAAGAAGAGGAAACCAGCCAGTGACAGATCACATCAATCCGCTATCCGCTCAGGCTGCAACCTCTTCCAATGCCGGTCCTGATACGCCGCCGCAGGATGTGCGCCCCAGGACAACCAGGACTCTGCAGGCGGCCCCAGAGGCTGCGGCCAGGCCTGCATCGGCGGTTTTTGCGGAAGCAAACCATCCGCAAGCTTCTGCGGATGGGGCGGCTGATGGCCCTCCGCCTGCTTATCAGGAACGGGATCCACGCGGTGCGGAAACTGCGCTTCCCGGCAAGCCGGATGCGGGAGCGGCAGAGCAGGAAAGGCAGGAGGCACCTGGGGAAGCTTCCGGTGGTGCCAGGGCCCGCAGACAGGGCCCGCCCCGGACGCCATCTGTTCTGAGCTCCCTGTTTGGTCGTCCCCGGCTGGATCCGCCTCGTTACGGCACACATACAATCAATCTCGGGCCGGATACGGCTGCTGCAGGCGGAGCCGGCAGATCCGCCAGGGGCGGCGGTGCCTCTCTGATGCAACTGCTGATTGGCAGCGCCCGGCCGGTCAACATGGAGCGGGTGCCCCATGTGCCGCCAGAGCTTTTACCGCCAGGGTTTAACGATCTGCCGGACTATAGCGAGACAGACCCGAACCCTGCCGCGAAACCGCCGCCATACAGAGAAGCGCCTGCAAAACCGCAAGACGGAGACGGCTGAGCCTGCTGGCCGGTTTGTTCTTGGTGCAATACCGGCTCCGGCTTTTAGTCTCTGCGCCTGCGGCGAGATCTTCATTTTCCGCGCCTGCGGCTACAGGGTTATTCTCCGTGCCTGCGGCACGAGCGCATTGATCTGGGCGATATGCTCGGGCAGGCAACGGGTCAGGAAATCATATTTCTCTACCACATGGGCGCGGGCGTTGGGGCCCAGATGCGCATAAGCGCCGGGATCGGACAGCACATCCGCCACCTGATCCGCCAGTTTTTCAGGCGAAAAGAAATCCACCAGCAGCCCGGTTTCGCCATGGGTGATCGCCTCGCGCACCGGCGCCACATCGGCGGCCACCACGGTGGCCTGCATCGCCATCGCTTCCAGCAAGGACCAGCTGAGCACGAAAGGCATGGTTAGATAGATATGGCAGCGGCTGATCTGGATGATCCGGCAGAGATCGCCATAAGGCACTTTGCCGAGGAAATGCACCCGGCTCCAGTCAACGCTGTCGCCCAGTTCATCCTCCATCTCGCCGCGCAGGCCCGCAGGGTGTTTGCTCTCGGCACCATAAGAGGTGTCATTGCCGCCGATCATCAGAACACGCGCATTGGGGCGGGCCGCCTGGATCCGGGGCAGGGCGCGCATCATGATGTGGAAGCCGCGGGCGCGCTCCATGTTGCGGGCGACATAGGTGACCACCTCATCCTCGCGGCTGAGCGGGCGCTCCAGCCGTCCCAGGCCGATTGAGGCATCGGGGTCCGGACCCAGCGTATCGGTGCGGATGCCGTCATGACAGAGATACATCCGGTCATGGAAACTGGCGGGGAAGCGGTCGCGCTGCCAGGCGGTGGGCACATGGCCCAGGTCCACCTGCTCGATGCTGGCATAAGGCACGGAATTGCGCGCCTCGGCAAAGAAATGGGCCTGGTCATTGGCGGGCCTTTCCGGGTCAAACCCGACCAGCCCGCCGGTTGTGCGGTAGAAATACTCGAAAAAGCCGATCACCGGCACATCCGGGTAGGGGTCCTTGATGAACATCAGCTCCCCCCAGCCGGTATGACCGATGATGATGTCGGGGGTGAAACCGGCCTCTTTCAGCTGCCGCGCCGCCAGCGCCACGCCCAGGCCCGCGCCGGCCGCCGCTTCCCAATCGCGCGACAGGCCAAAAGCATCCTTGGCCGGGGTGCGGAAGGGTTTGTAGGTGACCGTTTTGATCCCCTTCAGCTGCACGCCCTCGCGCTGGGTCAGGAAGACGATTTCATGGCCGCCCTGGGCCGCCAGCCAGGGCGCAAGTTCCCGGTACTGGCCGGGCATATTCTGATGCACAAACAGGATTTTCATGGGTCATGCATGCCAAGCCTGCGGGCGGGATGCAAGCGCCTACCTCCGTGTCTGTTGGCCTTCAGCTTTCGCGGAAGGCTTTGACGAAGTAGTCGGACAGCGGCTTGATGAGGTAGGCCAAGGGTGAGCGGGCGGCGGTGCGGATGTAGCTTTCCACCGGCATCCCCGGGATCAGCACCGTGCCCGCAGGCAGGCGGCCGCGTTCGCCGGGGTTCAATTCAATCTCGGCGCGGTAATAGGAAACCCCGCTGCCCTGGTCGTCAAAGGCATCCGCCGAGACCTGGGTGACATGGCCAAAGAGCTCTGGCGTCGTGCGCTGGTCCAGCGCCGAGAACCGCAGCGTCACCTCCTGGCCGGTGTAGAGCTGGTCGATATCGGTGGGGGCGACCTGTGCCGCGATCACCAGAGGCCGGTCCTGCGGCACCAGGTACAAAACCGGGTCGGCCGCGCGGATCACCGAGCGCGGCGTCTGCACCTGCAGCCCGTAGACAATGCCCGACACCGGCGCGGTGATGTCCAGCCGCGCCAGCCGCCCCTGCAGCGAGCGGCGGTTCTCGGCCAGCTCCAGCTCCTGGTAGCGCAGGTCGCGCAGCCGGCTGATCGCCTCCTCGCGCTGGCCGGTGGCCAGTTTCAGGATCTCGATGTCGATTTCGGTGATACGGCCCTCGGATTGCGCTTCCGAGGCCACCAGCTCTCCCAGGCGGCCCTGCAGGTCGGCCTCGGTGCGGCGCAGGTTCAGGACCGTCGCCGCCTGCGCCAGGCCGCGGTCCAGCAGCGACTGCTGGCTTGCCAGCTCCTCGCCGATCAGCTCCAGCTGCACCGTCATCGACTGCTGCTGTGCCTGGATGCCACGGATCTGCTCCTGGATCTGGCTGCGGCGCTTCTCCAGCTGTTCGATCTCGCGGGCGGTGGTGTCCTTGCGGGCTTCGAACAGGCGGCGCTGGCCCTCCACCAGATCCTTTACATCCGGCAGCTGCTCTGTGGCCTGCAGAAGTTCCGGCTCAAAGGTGATTGCGGCGGCGGTGTCGCGCTCGGCTTCCAGCCGGCCGCGGCGCGCCATCAGCTCGAACAGCTGGCCCTCGATGATCACCAGCTGCGAGGTCAGCTCATTGGCGTCCAGCCGCAGGAGCGTGTCGCCTTCGGCCACGGTGTCGCCTTCGTCGACCAGGATCTCGGCCACGATGCCGCCATCCAGATGCTGCACGATCTGGCGGTTGCGGTCGACCTCAATGCGCCCTGTCGCCACCACCGCGCCGGAAATCGACGACAGCACCGACCAGGACCCGAAGCCGCCCACCAGCACCAGCAGCGCCAGCAGGCCGATGATCAGCGGCCGCCGGGCAGGCCATTTGCTTTCGATGCTCATCGCACGCCTCCTGCGCCGGTTGCCTGGCGGATGTTCTGATGGTTGGCGACCATTTCCTGCAGCACCTTGTCCTTGGGGCCAAAGGCGGTCTGGGTGCCGCCGTCGATCACCAGCAGCATGTCGCATTCCTGGATGGCCGCCGGGCGGTGGGCCATGATCAGCACCGAGCGCCCTTCCGCCTTGATCTGCTTGATCGCCTGGTTGAGCGCGATCGAGCCTTCATTGTCGAGGTTGGAGTTGGGTTCATCCAGGATCACGATCACCGGATCGGCATACAGCGCTCGGGCCAGCCCGACCCGCTGCATCTGACCACCCGACAGCCGCCCGCCGGTGGCGGTGACCCTGGTGTCATAGCCTTCGGGCAGCTTCAGGATCATCTCATGGGCGGCGGCCTTCTTGGCGGCATCCACCACTTTGGCGGCATCCGGCTCTGGCTGCAGCCGGGCGATGTTCTGGGCAATGGCGCCGTCAAACACCTGCACCCGCTGCGGCAGATAGCCGATATGGCCGCCCAGCACATCCGGCGCATATTGGTCCAGTGCGGCCCCGTCCAGCCGCACCGAGCCCGCCGCTGGCGGCCAGACCCCGGTCAGCGCCCGCGCCAGCGTCGACTTGCCCGACCCCGACGGCCCGATCACCCCGATCGCCTGGCCCGGCTGCACCCGGAAGTTGACATTGCGCAGCAAGGGCGTCTTGCCGCCCGGCGGCACCGCCGCCATGCCCTGCACTTCCAGCAGGGCCTTGGGTTTGGGCAGCGCGGTGCGGGTCTCTTCCTGCGGCACCTTGGCCAGCAATTCCGCCAGGCTGTGCCAGCCCTTCATCGCCCGCTGCACCAGCGGCCATTGGCCCAGGCCCAGTTCAATCGGCGCCAGCGCCCGCCCCATCAGGATCGAGCCTGCGATCATCGCGCCCGGCGTCACTTCGCCCTGCAGCACCAGATAGGCGCCCAGCCCCAGCATGGCCGATTGCAGAAACAGCCGCAGCGTCTTGGTCAGCGTGGTGAAGCCACCACCGGTGTCATTGGCTGTCACGCTGTCGCTCAGCGCTGCGTCCCGCGCCTGTTTCCAGCGGCTGAAGGCGGCGCCGCGCATGCCCATCGACTGGATCATCTCCGCCTCGTTGCGGATCTCCTCGGACATCAGATTGGCCTTGTGGCCGGTTATATTGGCCTGCTGCATCGGAGCTCGGGTGAACAGCTGGTTCATCAGCGCAATCACCACCAGCACCGCACCGCCTGCCAGCGCCAGCAGCCCCAGCCAGGGGTGGAACAGGGCGATGCCGGCCAGGAACACCGGCGTCCAGGGCAGGTCAAAGGCGGCGCCGAGCACCGGCGAGGCAATCAGCCGCTGCACCGATTCCAGGTCCTGCAGCCCGGTCTGCGCCACCGGATCCTGCGCCACCGCCGAGCGGCGGGTCATCGCATCAAACACCCGTTTGTCGAGCGCCGACTGCAGCCGCGCGCCGACCCGCGCCATGATCCGGCCGCGGGCGTAATCCAGAAACCCCATCATCGCGTAGAGAAACACCACCAGCAGCGACAGCGCCAAAAGCGTCGCCTCCGACCGGCTGCCCAGCACCCGGTCGTAGACCTGCATCATATACAGCGGGCCGGTCAGCATCAGCAGGTTCACGAAAAAGCTGAATATCCCGGTGAACCAATACAGACCCCGGCTCCGCCGACGCACCTCAAGCAGTTCATCATATCCGTTCTTGTAAAGGCTTTTATTCATCATCAG